>JAJFFD010000168.1 GCA_021776805.1 Planctomycetota bacterium | reverse complement strand
GCTGGTCGAATCGACACCAACAGCAGCATCAGGGCCGATGTTGAGGAAGATGACTGCCGGGGTGCCATTGAGGCCACCGGTGCCCATCCCGTCGCCGGGGTTCCGCGAGAGATCGAAGATCATCTCGATGCTGAAGGTCTGGCTGGTGTAGATCAGCTGACCACGATCGTTGAGCGGCCAAAGTTCGGCGTTGTCGATCGTGTTGAGGAGATCCGGCTCAGCAGTGCCAAGACGGGTGAAAGGTGCCGGCGGGATGCCTTCACCAGCCACGTCCAAGTGCAGACGACGGCCACGAATCTCGTCGGGACCACCCTGCTGGAGGTGGAGAACGTCATAGCCACCAGCGAGACCGCCACGGCCCAAGGCGCCGGGGACCACGTCGAGGCCACCTTGGATACCCTGAATCGAGCGCATGATCTGGCCCGTGAGGGTGCCAGTCGTGAGGTCGTATTCACCCAGGTTGCCACCGCTGTCAGCGTTGACCCACATACGGGTCGGAGCCGCGGTCGGATCGATGTCGCCATTGCCGTCGAGACGACTGGCCGGGTCGATGCCGAAGCCGTAGGTGATTTCCCCAGCGTTGGCATAAGTCACGAGGATGTCGCCAGCCGTATCGATCTCGAAGGTCGAAGAACCGAAGTTGCCGGTCCAGAAGGAGCCGTCACCACCGTTACCGGTGCGATCGTAGGCGTTGCCACGGTTGATGCCAGCCTGTTCGGGCTGGAGGACATTGCCGGAGATCAGGCCACCAAGGACTGTGACCGGGCCATTCTGGGACTGCCAGTTCGGGCCAGCGAGGCCGTCCAACAGGTTGCCGTTGACGTCGACCAGCTCGAGGCCAAAGTCAAAGCCGAAGGCCAAGTTGGCACTGTCGGTTGCCCCATCACGGAAACCCCACTCGGAGGCCTGCGCAAAACCTGGCTGGAACCAGGAGCGGACAAAGGAGCCCGTGTTGTCGAAGACCGACACAAAGTGCAGGCCGCCTACGGCTGGGCTGATACGAGTCGTAGCAAAGAGCTCGCCGTTCAGGTGCTGAACGCCGAGGCTGCCGACTTCATTGGTGGCAACATCTAGATCGATGTAGATGTTCTGGGCTGATACACCAGCAGCCAGATCTCGTTGGGCCGTGAGGTCCGAAGAGATAAGGCCTGCGGCGATCGCGGCCGCGGAGAAGGATACAAACTTCTTCATGGGGGGCTATGCCTTGGATAGGACAAAAGAGATGTGAGCTTCCTCTCCACTACCGGGTGAGAATCAGCCGGCAGCACCCAAGACCTGCTAGGAAACTTGCAAGAAGACCCCGAGAGCGATGGGTGTGGTTTGGAGAGGAGTGAGGAGGAAAACACTAAGGGCTTCGCAAGGATCTCGCTAGGCCCTCAGACATGTGAGTCGGATAAAAAAACCGACCCGCAGTTTGAACTCTAGCACGCCCTCCCCAGCTTGTTTCAGAATGAGATGCGATATCTCAAGTCATTTCATGGAAAGGACTTAGCTAACCATCCTGGCGCGATTCCAGTGGGTACTGAAGCCAACGACAGTCGATGGGACCATTGCGCACCGCAAATCGTCGGCTGGCTCGCAAGCGTAGCTGCCGTGAGAGCGAGGGCTCGCCGCTGAGCACGTAGGCCGTCATCGGTGGCCGCAAGCTCTTCAAGAATGCCCCCAGAGCCGCCCATGTTCGCTCCACTTCTCCCATATCACCGAGGCGCTCGCCATAGGGAGGGTTGGTCACCAGAATCGCCGGCGGCACACCAGGCTGAAGATCATCGAGCTCTGCATGCTGCAGTTTAATAACGTCAAGAAAGCCGGCCGCGTCGATCGATCGCCGCGCAAGACTGAGGGCACCGGCGTGATGATCAGCTGCCTCCAGATCAGGAAGCCTACGAAGTCCAGCCCGAGCACGATTGCGAGCCTCCAAGACCAGCTCGCGCCATAGCCCTGATGAGAAATCAGGCCACTGCTGGAAGGCGAAGTCCCGCTCCAGTCCCGGAGCCCGATCCGAGGCCATCATCGCCGCCTCGATAACGAAGGTGCCCGAGCCACACATGGGATCAAGCAGGGGAGATTGACGATCCCAGCCAGTCAGCAGGAGAAGGCCGGCGGCGGTAGCCTCGTTGAGCGGACTCTTGACCTGAATAGGCCGGTAGCCGCGCTTGTGCAGACTCGCCCCACTCAGATCCCGGTACAAGGTCGCCCGGTCACCACGAAGGTGCAGCTTGAGTGGAAGTTCGGGATCGCGCGTGTCGACGCTCGGCCGCCTGCCATGTCGCCCGCGAAACTGATCCACGATGACGTCTTTGACGAACTGGGCGGCATAGAGTGAATGATTGAGAAAGCTGTCGCGGATGCTCGCATCGACAGACAGGGTCTGATCCACGTGCAAGAAACGCTGCCAGTCGAGGCCATCGATGAAGCGCTTGAGCCCGGCCTTGTCCCGCACAGCACCGACCGCCAGCACCTCCTGCACGCGAATCGCCGAGCGCAGCCAGAGACAGGCCGAATACCCCAGCTTCTTGTCGCCGCAGAATTGCACGCCGCCACGCTGAGTCTTCGGCTCGCGCCCACCCAGGTCCGCAATCTCCTTGGCCATGACCTCCTCGAGCCCGAGGTTGCAGGCCGCGTAGTAGCGAATCTCTCTCACGAGCCCTCAGTGGATGAGGTTGATGCTGCTTGCATGTCCGCTGCAAAGACTGCTGTGGCGCTGCGAATCGGTGCGAGCGCCATCTGGATGAGCGAACAACGACCCTTGCCCCGACCGAAGTCGGCTAGCTTCTCGATTTGCGCAGCATAGGCCGGGGCCTGACCAGCTTGCAGAGCCGACATGATGTGGGCGAGCTGACTAGTCACCATGCGGCAGGGGGGACACTGACCACACTGCTCGCGCTTGAAGAACTCGGCGATCGCGCTGATCTCGGCGATGACGTCTTGCCCCTCTTCGATCACATGAATGCCCCCGCATCCGGGGCTCGAGCCAATCTTCGCAAGACTCTCATGTGAGATGGGTACATCGAGGTGCTCAGCAGCGATGAAAGCTGATGACATTGCCGGCAAAACCCCGCGGACAGCGCGACCACTGCGAGTGCCGCCGCCGACGACCTCGATGAGCTCACGATAGCTCCCACCAAAGGGCATCTCGTACACGCCAGGATTCACCAAACTGTCCGGCAGCGTAAAGAGCATGCTCCCGCTACTCTCGGCAGTCCCCAAACGGCGATAAGCCTCCGCCCCCTCACGCAAGATGAAGGGTAGGTGTGCCAGAGTTTCCACATTGGAAACCGTGGTCGGGCAAGCTTCGATGCCCGACTCACCGGGGTAGGGGGGTTTCTCCCGCGGCTTCCCTTCTCCACCTTCGATCGCATCGATGGCCGCAGTCTCCTCACCAGCAACATAGGTCGGCGGCCCGCGGTGCAGAGCTATCTCGAAGGAGAACTGGCTGCCCCGTATTCTCGATCCGAGCAGACCATCTGCACGGAGCTCTTCGATGGCCTTCGCCGCAGATGCAAGCGGTGCCAGCATGTCCTCAATGAGGTAGAGAAAACCCTTCTGGGCACCGCTGGCGTAAGCAGCGAGCAGGATGCCCTCCAAGACCTTGTGCGGATAGAACTCAACGAGGTGCTTGTCCTTGTTGCTGCCCGGCTCGTGTTCGCCGCCATTCGCGAGAATGAACTTCCGGCCGCTCGGCCCTTCCGCCGCCAAACGCAGCTTCTTCGCCATGGGAAATGCTGCCCCACCGCGACCACGAAGACCCGAGGCTTCAATCTCGCGAATCAAATGCGCAGGCTCATGCGACTCAATTGCCCGCTCGAGAGCCGAGTAACCGCCGCATTCTCTGTAGGCGGCGAGATCCTCCGCTGCGGATCCCCGCGGACGCGTCAGAAGTATGGGTCCCGTCGAGGACATATCGCGAGACTCGCTTACTAATAGGGAGAGTCCAGAAGCATCCAGACCATTTCCTCGACATCAGGTTGGACAGCTCCTGTGAGCCTTTCCACCGGAGCAGCATCGCCGAGGAGATTCTCGACGATCTCCGGCAAGTCCTCAGGGGTCACCTGCGAGTAGAAGATCTTGTCAGGATAAACGGTGACGTTGATCGCGACCTCGCAGCCGCCAAAGCAGGGATAGCGACGAACCCGCACCTGCGCTTCCTCCGGGTCTCGGGCCAGGAGGAGCTCGCGCATTTTCTCGAAGAGGTCGCCGGAGCCACGCTCCGTACAGTCACCCCCTTCGCAGACGTAGACCAGTTTTTGGCTCATGCTCCGCCAGTCCTCAGTGGAACTTCACAAACTCGAAGTCGAGAGGTTGATCGTTGACCCCGCGTGGTGGCGGCGAGATCCAGTTGGCAAACTTACCGGGTTCGCGCACCGCAACCATGCAGGACTCCACATAGTCACGGTCTGCCTGGGACGGCAGCCAGACCTCACGCTGCGAGTTCCAGGCCTCCGCATCGACGAGCTCGCCCTGCGGCGTGAAACAGGCTGAGGAGTAGATGCCCTGATGCCGGTTGAATCTCTTGCTGGGCAGGACAATGCGGAAGTCAATTTGCTGCCGCTCCAGATCTCGATTCCAGCGCGAGACGATGCGCTGACAATCGGCTACGTAGCTATCCAGCAGAAGAGCATTCATGGCGCGACGAAGAGGGATCTCCTTTTCGACCATGTGATCGCCTTCCGGCACCTCGGCCTTGTAACTGTGCTCGAGGGCCTTCGGATCCTTGTAGATGCCATCACCCTCGCGATAGCGACCTTTCAGGCCCGAGGCAAATGACTCAGCTGCATTGGTGGAGTCCTCGCCGCCGAAGAGGTCCATGCTGGCTGAGGCCCACTCGTTGATGTAGCGCTGGACGATGTCCAAGGGAATTGCGCCGACCTTGCGCGGATCTTCGCCCGCATGCATGAGCTCGGCGCAGCGGTGGATGATGCGCCCAACACCGTTCTCCCCGGTCTGCATGTGGTAGGCCTCCTCAGTGAGCATGAACTGAGTCGTGCGCGCCAAGGGGTCAAAGCTGCTCTCGGCCAGAGCTGCGAGCTGGTACTTGCCATCACGATCCGTGAAGGTCGTGAAGCAAAAGAAATCCAACCAGGTGGTGATGGGCTTGTTGAATGCCTCCAGGATGCGTGGACTGTCCTCATCGCCACTGCGCCTCTCGAGGAGTGCATCCGCCTCATCACGCCCATCGGCACCGAAGTACGAGTGCAGCAAGTAGACCATTGCCCAAAGGTGACGGCCCTCCTCAGCATTCACCTGAAAGAGGCTGCGCATGTCGTATAGCGAAGGCGCGGTGTGACCCAGAAGCCGCTGCTGCTCCACCGAAGCCGGCTCTGTATCGCCCTGAGTCACGATGAGTCGCCGCAGGCGATTACGCATCTCTCCCGGGACATCGTTCCAAATCGATTCACCGATGTGGTCACCGAAGTGAATCTTCCGATCGACCACCGGATCGGCGAGAAAGATCCCCCAGCGATAGTCCGGCATCTTCACATAGTCGAAGTGCGCCCACCCACCCTTGCCGACACCAATGGCAGTACGCAGATAGATCTGATCAGCATTGAAGTCGCTGGGACCAGTATCCTTCCACCAATCGATAAAGGCGGGCTGCCACTTCTCGAGGGCTCGCAGCAAGCGCTTGTCCTCACGCAGACCAACGTTGTTGGGGATCCTTGCTTCGAGGTCTACCTGGCTCATGTTCGTCTCCAATCAAATCGCGCTGCTTCGGGCTTCCCATAGCTGGCCAAGGCGCCACGTTCGCCCGTAGCGTTCGGCCGAATGAATATCCAATTCTGCCAGGCACTCAGCCGGCCAAAGATCTTCGAGTCGCAGGTCTCTGCGCCGCCAAAGCGAAGCGAGGCCTCCATCCCCGTCAACGCGTCCGGTGACAGCGAGGCTCGCTCCTCAATTGCGATCCGAACGTCGTCTTCCCAATCGAGGTCCTCGACCAGGAAGGTCGCGAGACCCCTCTCATCGGCTTCGACTGCGGTCATGCGCGGCTTCTCTCTGGCGAGGAGCGCGGCGGCATCCGGGTCCGCAAGGAAGCGGCTCTGCAAGCGTGTCAAACCATTCGACATGGGCAGCTGCCCATCCGAAAGTGGTCCCACCGCCATCTCCACAGGCTTGTCCGGATCGTCCAGGACGTAGATGCGATCAGAGGCCAGTGCCAGCTCGAGGAAGATGCCGGCGAAGGCGGATCCCTGATCGGCCAAGGCGAAAAGGCTCCGAGCAGTCAGCTCGAATCGCCGCAGGACCCGGGCGAGAAGAAACTGGATCTCTCGCGCCAACCAACTGTCCTGGGAAGCCACAAGCCCTTCCTCGGCGGCGAGAATGGCCGCTTGGTCGCCACGGGTCTCGAGGAGAATGACGCCGATCTCCGGATAGCCGAAGCGCAACTGACAGATGGCATCATCGAGCTCGCGAAAGCACTTGATCAACCAGCAGCTGTCCCCTGCCTGCGCGAATTCCTCGGCGGTCTTGGGTTGTGGGCTCGTCGGCGCTTGGATGGAAAGAGTTGCCCGGCGCTTGGCTTCTTCCAAGACAACACTGACATACTCATAGCTAAAGCCATTCTCGTCTTCGCGTGCAGCGATCGGACCAAGCTCGATGCCTTCACAGGGCTCTTTGCTCGGTAGCTCGCCAATCAACTCTTCTGCACGCGCATCGACCTTGTCTACGAATCGACTCTTGGGCCAGGTATCGTCGATAAGCCCCCAGTTCTTGGCACGCTTGCCACGCAATCCTTCCGCCAGGGTGGAGAACACATCTGCACGGTCACGGCGAATCTTGCGCTTGTCGACGAGGCGCGTAAGCCCACCGGTTCCCGGCAAGACACCAAGGAGGGGTACCTCTGGCAGAGACACCGTGCTGCTGTTGTCGTTGACCAGGTAGATCTCGTCACAGGCGATCGCCAGCTCGTAGCCACCACCGGCGCAAGCGCCATTCACCGCGGCAACGAAGCGAATGCCTGAGTGCCGACTCGCATCCTCAATGCTGAGTCGAGTCTCGTTGGTGAACTTGCAGAAGTTGACTTTGAAGGCGTGCGTCGCAGAGGCGAGCATCGGGATGTTTGCACCGGCACAAAACACCCGCTCAGTTGCAGAACTGATAACGACTACCTTGACCTCCGGATGTTCGAAGCGCAGTCGCTGCACTGCATCTGCCAACTCTATGTCGACTCCCAGATCATAGGAGTTCATCTTCAGTTCGTAGCCTTCTGCGTAGGGGAACTCCGCATCCACCGCGAGATCGAGGCGCGCGATCGCGCCCTCGCAACGCAAACGCCAGTGGCGATAGCTGGACGGGTGTCGGTTGAAGTCGATCATTGGCTCAGGCAGGGGGAGTCCGCTGGACGGGGAGGATCAGTGACTTGATCGCGGGCAGCCATTCCATCCCCTGGAGGATGGGGCCCCTGAGCCTATAGCTGGCGCTGGCGTCAAACAAGCATCATAACGCATGCAATTGCAAGCAGCGCAAGGGGATAGGAATTATAGTGCATCCCCTTTCGGTCCGAATGCAATGCTCGTGAGCTGCTCACGATTATGGCCCTCGAGATGGGCAAGCCGCGCCGCGAGATCTGCCGGCAGAGCGAGTCGACCGGCAAGCTTGGCTGGCAACTCACCGCGAACGGCCTCGCGTACACACTCGGCGGTTATTTGCCCCGGCAATCGAGCCGGGATGTATCCAGGATCGTCGCCCTCGATCTCCAGCAAGATGCCGGCCGCACTGAGATCCTGCGCGGCAAGTTCGAGAATCTCACCGGAGACCTCCAGTTCCGCGGACAATTCCGCGATGCGCAACTGACCCTTACCCGAACCGAAGCGGCTGCAAGCACGGGCAACCAGCCACAGTCCGAGACGCTCCCGCAAGGCTGGTCCAGCTTCGCTGAGGCGGCGGCTGCGGCCAAGCAGGTTCAAGTTCTGGATGCCATAGCTGAGCTCGGCACCCAACAGGGTAATCGCCCAGGCCAACTGCAAGTAAACCAACAGCAAGGGAAGCGCCGCGAGGGTTGCATAGATCGCATTGAGCCTCGCAACTCCGACCTGGAAGTAGATGTACACCCCGTTCGCGAGCAGACAGAGGCTGCCAGCAAAGATCCCGGCGATAACAGCCGGAATCCATCGCACCCGCGCATTCGGCATGAACTTGTACAAGCCAATGAAGCCCAAGGAGATCAGCAGATAGGGCAGGAAGCTGATCCCCGAGTCGTACAGAGTTGCGATCCATGGATAGCCCTCACCGAAGACTCGCGTCCAGTCCGCACTCCTGAGCACCGACTGCAGAAGGATGGCGAAGAGGACCAAGAGCGGCACAAAGATGATCAGGGCGACGAAATCAGTCAGGCGACGGAGCCAGCGCCTGCCACGATGGGTTTGCCAGGCGTGGTTCAATGCCTGCTCGACCTTTTCAAACAGGGAGTAACCTGTGTAGAGCAGAATCAAACTGCTCAACCAGCCGAGCGCAGAGAAACTCGTGCGCTCCATGAGATCACGTAGGCTCAGTATCACAGTGCCTATTTGCTCCGGCACCTCGGCCGCCTGGGCCTCGAGCCAATCGTGAATGAAGTCCCCATAGCCCAGCGAATCAGCGATGCTGAATCCGAAGGCGAGCATGGGAACCATCGCGAAGAGGGTGACCATGGTCAATCCAGCAGCGCGGATGCCCAATAGGTGGTGGTTGAAGTTCCCCAGGGCATGGAGCGCGAGCCGGAGACTCGCCAGGTAGAGCCAGGAAAGTCCGGACTTCTTGCTCAGATCTTCGAGCCAGACCCCGTCCTGGATGTACGCTATGAGTCGCCCCATGCCTGCAGGATATGTGGCAGCCGGGCTCGTCGCACCAACCAAGAGAGATGGCTGAAGGATCCTGGCTACAACGCCAAGAATGGCGCGAACTGCTCTTCGCACACTGGCCGCTGCCTGCAGCCGACATGCGCAAGCTCATTCCCGCACAGTTGGAACTCGACTGTTTCGATGGGAAGGCCTGGGTCGGCATCGTTCCCTTCCGCATGACGGGCATCAGGTTTCGCTGGCTGCCGCGCCTCCCTTGGGTCTCGGCATTCCCCGAGCTCAACCTCCGCACCTACGTCCGATACCGCGGACAGCCCGGAGTCTACTTTCTGAGCCTTGACGCCACGAACCCATTGGCGGTCCTGGTTGCACGACGCTGGTTTCATCTCCCCTACCACCGCGCCGATATCGCTTTTCGTCGCGAAGACGACCGCATCCACTATGAATGCCATCGCCGCCAGGCTGATGCACCAGCGGCCGGGCTGAGTGTTGAGTACCGCCCCCTCGGCGAAAGCCGAGTCGCTGCCATCGGCAGCATCGAGCACTTCCTCGTCGAGCGCTACGCCTTGTTCTGCATCGGCAAGGATGAGCAGGTGCTCACTTGTCGCGTGCAACACCCGCCATGGCAGCTGCGAGCTGCAGAAGCCGAGTTCCATCACAACAGCCTGGCATCAGCAGCAGGCATCATGCTCCCGGACACATCTCCCCTGCTCTGGTACTCGGAACTGCAGGCCACGACACTGAGTGCCGCAAGTAACCAAGGAGAGTGTCACATTTTTGCGAACGAGGCCTGCGCCACACTCAGGACCAGCCTCACAAGGCAGGCCTCTGCAAGCACTTGACCGATGGCCTAGGGCTGTCAACCTGGGCTGCTCGCTCCACTTGCCTTGACCCCTGGGCGCCAACCTAGGGTAATCAGCAGATCCAAACCCCAGGCCCCTGCGTCCCAAAGTATGCGCTACATATCTGTCACCGCCTTCTCTCTCTGCCTCAGCGTCTTCACGAACAGCGCAGTCACAGCGCAGGCCAGCGCTAGCTCCCTGCGCGCGGAGCTCAGCTCCATCGGACCGATTGCATTCGCGCCGGGACACCAGCTTCTGGTGAGCGATCCCAAGGCAGCAACGATCTACGCCTTCGACGTCGCTGAATTCAGCACCAAGGGCTTCGGCAAAGAAGCCAGCATCGAGGATCTTGACGGCAAGATCGCGGACCTCATAGGCGGCTCCCGCGACGAGATCAACATCGTCGACCTCGCCGTCAACCCGGAAGACCAGCAAGTCTATCTTTCCGTGCAGCGAGGCCAGGGCGATGAACAGGAGTTGCTGCTCTTCCGTGTTCAGGCCAAGGGTGAGATCGAAGCGCTCTTCATCGAGGAACTGGAGTTCACCTCCGCCACCCTGCCAAATCCTCCTCAGCCTGGCGAGGGTCGACGCGACCGCAATCGTCACATGGAGTCGATTACCGACATGGCCTTCATCGATGGTCAAGTCGTGATCGCGGGCCTCTCCAACGAGGAGTTCTCTTCCAAGCTGCGCGCCGTCCCCTTTCCCTTCGACCAGGCGAAGAACGGCGCCAGCATCGAGATCTTCCATGGCAATCACGGCAAGTTTGAAACCAACTCACCGGTGCGCACCTTCATCCCCTACGAACTGAAGGGCGAGCCGGTCATTCTCGCCGCTTACACCTGCACACCACTCGTGGTCATTCCAGTTTCCGAACTCAAGGATGGCGAAAAGGTGAGAGGTAAGACAGTTGCTGAGCTCGGGAATCGGAACCGCCCGCTGGACATGATTTCCTACGAAAAGGGTGGCGAGAGCTTCCTCCTCATGGCGAACAACAGCCGTGGGGTCATGAAGATCAACGCCAGCGAGCTAGAGACTCAGGAAGCTATCACCACAGAGATTCCGGAAGGCACCGCAGGGGTCAGCTATGAGACCATTCAGGACCTGCAGGGTGTCACCCACCTCGACAAGCTCGACGAGCAGCACGCAGTAGTCCTAATTCGCAGCGAGTCCGGAGAGCACAGCCTGCGAACGGTGAAGCTCCCCTGAGGACAAGCTACGCGCTTCTCGCAGTGGCTATGACGGCTCTGGGCTGCGCCGGAAACGGCGCAGCCCCGATCTCGTCCACTGCCGGCATCACCCCCTCTCTCGACCTCATCGAGCAAGAGGGCAAGATCGCCTTCGTTGTCGATGGTCTCGTCGCCAACTCGCAAGAGGAACAGGGAGCCAGTCAGTTCACGGTCCGTGTGGACCGGGAATCCGACACCTCCGCCATGGTCGGCAAGTACCATCGCGAAGGATCGCGACTCGTTTTCTCGCCGCGCTTTCGACTGACACCCGGCCTGCGATATCGCGCCATCTATCAGTCATCTGACGGAAGCGCGGCTATAGAGCGGAGCTTCTCCATCCCGAGACCCGAGCGCCCCTCGAGCACAGGACTCTCCCAGGTCTACCCAAGCCGGAATGAACTGCCGGAGAACCTCCTGCGCATCTACCTCGAGTTCTCAGCCGCGATGAGCCAAGGCAACTCCTATGAGCACATTCGCCTGGTCCACTCCGGCGGAGAAACCGTCGAATTGCCCTTCCTCGAGTTGCCTGAGGAGCTCTGGGATCGCGATGGACGTCGCCTGACCCTGCTCTTCGATCCTGGACGAATCAAGCGTGGTCTCAAGCCCCAGCGAGAAGTTGGCTCTCCCCTGATTGCTGGCGAGCGCTATCGCCTGATCATCGATTCGGACTGGAAGGATGCTGCTGGCGCGCGCCTTCTGGCCGGGCATGAGAGGGAGATCAGAGTGGGGCCAGCAGATCGCAAGCAACCCGACCCGGACCAATGGCAGCTCACCAGCCCCCTTGCCAGGACTCGGGAACCTCTGACTGTGGAATTCGACGAGTCCCTCGATCACGCGCTCGTCAAGAGGATGATCTGGGTTGCGGATCCACTCGGGATGCCCATCGAATGCGAAATCAGCCTCGGCGAAGCAGAGAGCAGAGCCCACTTCACGCCGACCACAGCATGGCAAGGGGGCACACACCATCTGCGTATCGACATCGATCTGGAAGACCTGGCAGGCAATAGCATTCGCTGGGTTTTCGACCGCAAGATGGACGATCACGGCAAGACCGAGGCAGCCAGAGACGAGACCATCAGCCTGCCCTTTTCGATCAGCGCAATTCAGCGATAGCTGTCTGCAGCAGTTCGGGAGGCAGAGCGATCTCCAGTGGAGGTCGAATCCCTCGAGCAATACGCACCCGATCAGGAAGATCGATACGAGCTGATGCACGAGTACCGCGCTTGCGCAAGGTCAGACGCAGGCGATAGCTGCCAGATGAGAGGTTACGCAGTTGCAGCCTGCCCAGCTTGTTGATGCGGCCCTTGTGCTGGAGGCCAAGATTCTTGCGATTGAGGTTTGTCTGCTTCCCCGTGTAGGCATCTGTGATTCGATTCGGCAGTCCCAGGGGAGGATCGTGAATCAGCTCTAGATCCATTGAATAGGGCGGTATGGCTGGCAGAGCATCGCTGACCAGTTGGATTCGCTGCGCTGTCGATCTGACCAGTTCGATCACCATGCTCCCCGCCGCTCCTCGGATTCGCTGCATCTCGAAGCCAGGCACCAAGACCGTGAGATCGAGACTGGGCTGAAGGCTCGCGATATCGACTTCACCCGGGCGCAGGTCGTAGTAGCTAATGCGACCCCCAGGCAATACCGGATGTACCAGCAACTTGGCGCCAGCTCGGCGAGGCCTTTGACCGGTTGCATTGCGGAGTTCCACGCGAATCCGATTCAGCCGTCCACGCAAGTCGATGCTATTCAAGCGATCATCTTCGACCTCTTCGCCTTCCTGCGTCTCCAAGCCAGGCAAACGCAGGAGTTCCTGATTCTCGGTACGCAGGAAGAAGCTGAGATTCACCAAACCTGCCGGCAGAGTTGGGAAGGCAAAACTCCGCCGCTCACCACGTCCTCGCAAGATGTGATTTTGCCTGATCGGTGGCAGCTCATCGGTCTGCGCGAGAATGCGAATCGCGTTGCCCGGCAACCACTCATCCACGAGCACTTCTGCAGCCATTCGTGCACCGCGCAGCAATCGAACCTCGAATTCACGGCCCGCCGCCAGAGCAAGGGGTTCCGGATTCAGGTGCCCCGGAGCAGCAACCCGAATGCGATACTCCCCACGGGACCTGCCTCTGATCTGCACCCGCCCCTCTGTCCCCTGAACCACAGACATCTCGGGATCGCGCACCCACTGTGACTGGCCGCCCCGCCTTCGCTCAGGAACAAACTTCTCTATCCAGGCACGGAAGCTGTTCACGGGCCTCTCCCGGTCATCGAAGACCCTCCCACGAGCGTAGACCTCCGCGCTGAGAAAGGGCACATCGCCCAGGTCGAGTCTACGTCCACCTGCAAAGCTCTCGAGCTCGACACGCGCGGTGAATGCGGATTCTTCCTGTCCCCGACGCAACTCCCCGAAGAGTCCCTCCGGTCGCCGCTTGCCTAGAGTCACCGCATACTCAAAGAGCCCATTAGAATCGGTCCGCACGGTCTTCCGACGCTCGACGACCTCGCCCCAGATGAAACCCAGCTCGAGTTCTGTGTCCTGCAGAGGCTCACCGCTCGCATCGACCGCTCGGCCGACAATGGCCGCAACTCGCGAATCAACCTCCAAGCGAAGTCGAACGAGCTCGCCGCCAGATCTAGGCCCGGCGAATTCTCGCTTGCGAAACTTGTGCGGCCCCGAGCGAACGTCCGCTTGCAGGCGAAGGTCCAAGCCGATGAATGGGATGATGGTTTTGTCCGGGCCAATCTCCTTCGCTACCGAGAGCCGATTCTGCGGTGGTAGATCCGTGCTGCGCTTGCCGCCGACCGCCCCGGTGACCTGCAAATTGATCTTTGCCGGCGCCAAGAGATCACTGCCATCGGCATAGCCTAGGCTAACTTCCACCTGACCCGTCGGGGGCATGTGCATCGCCAAGCCATCCTCAGGTAGGTTTTCCAAGGAGAATGGGAATGCCAGGCGATCTCGCTGCGGAAACAAGAACTCGCTTTCCAGCTGACTGCTCATGGCCCATCCAGGCAGGTAAATCTGCAGGTGGCTGGCAAGCAACTCGCCATCAGCGTCACTTCTCCCGGACCAGATGATCTGCCGTCGCCGCTCCTGCCGGCACACCAGGCCAACAGGAACTCCAGCGAGCGGCTGACCAGATTGATCTATCACCTGGATCGCCAGCTGCCGGTCCGGCAGAAGTTCGATGACTTGCTCTTCGCTGACCTCGGCGTCCAATCGCAGGACTCCGTAGAGGCCTGGGCCTGCGGCGCTCACCAGGAGTCGGCCCTGAAACCGCGGCAGCTGCAACTCACCAGACTCATCGCAGAGAGCTGTTTGGCCGTAGCGAGGCAGCCACTCATAGGGGCTGCGCGGGTCTGGCCGCCCCTCTTGGCGCGCTCTGCGCCTGGCCTCCCGGTGCTCCACCACCTGCACCCGGGCACCGGCGATCGGCAGGCCACTGGCCTTCTCGATGACACGGAGAAGGACACCATCCCATTGCTCCGCTTCGAGGGTTTCGCGCGGGCCCAATCCCTCGACGGGAACCCGCGGCAATAGGGAGCTGCCACTGGCTTCCTCCGGATCCGCGCTCGCGAGAATCTGCTCGCCAGGACTGTCCGGGGCGTAAGCAAGCTCATCGCTGAGCAGCTCAGGTGCTCGCGGGTTCAAGATCCAGAGAATGAGACTTGCTCCACAAGCCAGGAGGGCGAGAAGGAGCAGGACTGCTCGCAGGGGCATCGCTGCATCTTCCCAGAGCCAATGCAGATCGCCAGCCCACGCCAGCAGGAGCGGCTGGAATCATACTGCACGAAATTCGAAGCCTTTTGCAGTATCATGCATATATGGCGGAACAACATCCAAGGATCCTGCAAGAGTTGGGTCGGCAGGTGGTTCGCCTGCGCAAGGAACAGAGCTGGACCAGGCGCAAACTCGCGGACCGCAGCGGCATCTCCGAACGCTTCCTGGCAGACGTGGAAACCGGGCGAGCAAACCCCTCCATCTTGCGCCTGCAGCAGGTGGCGGAGGCCCTCGGCTGCCGAGCCGTGGATCTCCTCGAGGGCGAGCGTTCCTGGGGCGCCGAGGGGCCGTCGGTGATTGCCCTGCTCGGACTCCGCGGTGCTGGCAAGACCGCCGTTGGAACGGCCCTCGCCGATCGCATGGGCTGCAAGTTCGTCGAGCTCGATGCCCTGGTCGAAGAGGATGCCGGCATTGGGCTGGCACAGATCTTTGCCCTCCACGGCGAGCCCTACTACCGCCGGAGTGAACAACGCATTCTCCGCGACCTGTTCAGGGCACCGCAGACTCCCATGATCCTCGCCACCGGTGGCGGCCTGGTCACAGAGCGCGAGACCTTCCGCCTCCTCAGGAACCATAGTCAGACCATCTGGCTCAAAGCGGCAGCGGAGGAACATTGGTCACGGGTGGTGGCTCAAGGTGACACGCGCCCGATGGCCGAGAACGACAAGGCCTTCGCCAACCTCTGCGAGATTCTCGCGGAGCGAGAACCTCTCTATCGCCAGGCCGACGTGTCCCTGGATACCAGCGGGCGACAGATCACAGAAATCGTCGCGGATCTCGCCGATCAGCTGCAGCTGAAAGAATCCAGCTGCCTCTGATCTACGGGCATTCTTCCCAGGTCGGCAATCGGAGCATGGCATGGCCCTATATTGGCCTGCCAGATGATCAGGCTTCTTACCAGCACCGCAATCGTCGCCAGCCTTCTCAGTAGCGCATTCGCGCAAAAGGACATGCGTGACCGAGTCACGCTCCGCTCAGGCAAGGTGATTGCGGGACGGCTGCTGAATCCGTACTCGGATGATGAGCTCATTGTCATGCAGGGTGGGAAGCGAGTCCGCTTGAAGAGCAAGGACGTCGCCAAGGCAGACACGCTATTGGAACGACAGCGGGAGTTCTTTCTGCGGCGGGCAACCCTCGAGGCAGATCCGAGAGCCCACTGGGAACTGTGCAAGTGGGCCGCATCCGTCGAGCTGGACGGATTGGCGCGACTGGCCGGGCTTCAGGTCCTGCTCATGGATCCAGACCATCCAGAGGCGCATGCCTTCCTCGGTCATCGCAAGCGCAACAAGAAGTGGCTCTGGCCCATGGACTCCAAGTGGCTCGACTTGGAACGACTGGAAAAGGCAAGCAGCTCCTGGGGGCGAGCGCTGGTGATCGAAGGGGAGCACTTCCGAATCCGTAGCAATGGCGGCGTCCGGCGGGCAGTCCTCGCCCTTCTCGATCTCGAACGCTTGTACATGTACTGGTTCGATCAGTTCGGGCCCGAATTGGATCTCCACCATGCCTTGAAGCCCATGGAGATTCGCGTCTGGAATGACGAGGAGAAGTTTCCCGGCTGGTCGAGCCAGCGACTTTCGTATTTCGTGCCCAAGCCCTTCGACGACGCTGGATTCACCTTCTATCTGCGCGGTGAAGAGCGCCCCTACGATCTATTCCTAGTTGGCAGTCAGCAGATCCTCTACCGTTGTCTGGCCCTCGACCCGAACCTGGGTTATCCCAAGAACCGCCTCTGCGCCTGGCTCGAGCTCGGGTTTGGCCAATGGGTGCAGACTCAGCTAGCTGGCGAGGCGGGAGCAGCTGAGCCGATCATTGGACGATTGGACCTGGAGCAGGCACGAACCGTTCTTATCGGAGAGCGCTACAGCCTGAAGAACATTCTCCACCTGAGCCTGCGTGACAATTTCTACGGCGGTCTGGGTGGTGACGATCTGACTCATTGGGCGAGCGTCTACTGCCTCGTCGCCTACTTGATGGACGAAGATGCCAGGAAAGGCGGCCGAGATGCACTGCTCATGTTCCTCCGGGCTGCCCTGCGCGATGGAAAGGGCGACAGCAGCAAGGCCTTCGATGAGGCCATGGGTGAGAGAGCCGAAGAAATCGAACCCGCCTGGTTGTCCTGGCTCGAGAAGCGCCTGGGAATGCGTAGACGGCGATGAAGCTGGGGTATTCTGCCCCTGCCTGAGGTAGCCTAGTGCGCATCATGGGTGGTGAGGCAAGCGAGCGCAAAGTCGCGCAAGGGACAGTTACCAGGCCAGACAGAGACTTCGAGCAGAGTCAGAAGCTCGAAACTCTGGGGATGCTCGCCTGTGGCGTTGCCCACGACTTCAATAACCTCCTGGTCGCGATTCTCGGCAACGCCGGTCTCGTGCTACAAGACCTCGATGCGGAGTCACGGGCCAGGCCGCAAGTAGAGGAGATCAAGAGGGCGGCGATTCGCGCGGCGGAACTGACCGAACAAGTCCTGGTCTACGCGGGACGCGGCCGGGAGCCTGTGCAGGTAATGGACCTGAACCTCGCCATCGGCGAGATGGCTGGGCTACTACGCGTCTCAATCCCGCAGACTACCGAATTGAGCTTGGAGCTTTCTGCGGACCCAGCTCCAGTCGAAGCAGACCCGAGCCAGATTCGTCAAGTTCTGATGAACTTGATCTTGAACGCAGCCCAATCTCTCCCGGACCAGCGCGGCTCTGTCCGCATCGCGACCAGTTGCGAGGCTGATCAGGTGCTTCTCGAAGTCAGAGATACGGGATCCGGGATGAGCGCCTCGACACAGGCCAAGATCTTCGAGGCCTTCTTCACCACTCGCAGCAAGGGAAGTGGGCTGGGTTTGGCAGCGGTGAAGCGCATCGTTGAGCGTCATGGCGGCAGCATCAAGGTGCGCAGCAAAGTTGGCGAAGGCAGCTGCTTCAGTATTCAGCTGACCCAATCCAGCAAGGCCCTCTCCGCTGCTAACTGCGACAAGAGCGTGGCAAGGGAGTATCACGGTCACGGGCAAGTACTCCTCATCGAAGCTGAGGAGTCCATCCGCCGACTGGTCTCCACATGCCTCGCAGGCTATGGATTCGAGGTCGAAACGATGTCGAATCCAACCCAGCTGTCCCGAGCCTGCAAGAACCTCCATGGGGATTTGCGCCTGGTGATTCTGGACCTCGGCCGCAATGCGAAGGCCAGCAAGGACGCTCTCAGTACAATTCGCCAGCTACAGCCTGATCTTCCGGTCATGATCAGTACTGGGCTAGGGAGAGGCGAAGCACAGGAGATCGATGACATGATCTTCAACGGCTACTTGGCCAAACCATACTCTCCCGAGCAGCTCCTGGCCGCGGTCAAGAAGACCCTGAGAGAGGACTAGCAGAGATTCTCGGTCGCTCTGTCAGGCATAGCTCAGCATGACTGATTAGCGCACGCAGCGGTCCATGACCGAAGAGATAGCGGGGATTCATCACCTTGGTGCCGACGGCCACATGATGAACACCAGCGCTCAGGTACTCGTCGATGTCAGCAGCGCTGCGAATCCCTCCCCCGCCGATCACGCGCAGCTCGGGGCGGATCGCTTCAGGAACTAGCTCATGCACTCGGCGAATGCAGGCAAGAGAAACCGGCTTGAGTGGCGCTCCACTCAGGCCACCGGCCGGGATAGGCAGGGTGTTGCAGCAGTGAAAGCTACGAATTCCAGCCACCAAGGCCTGCTCGAGCAGGAGCTCGTACTGCACCGGCGGGAGCTTGGCGATCACCGGCACTTGCGTTTCCACCGCCCAGGCGAATAGTTCGGGCGGCCAATTGATCTCGCCCACATTTGGACAGCTGAGGTTCAGCTCCAAGGCCATGGGCCTGATTTCGGCGACTGCGGTGAGCAAGTCCTGCCACTCCGAGGCATCGAAGCCGTGGACGCTCACGATCTTGTCACTGACATCGATCCTCTTGCTACCCACTCGCTCTACGAGCCAGGGCATCCCCGGGTTGCGTAGGCCGATCTGATTCACCCAGGCCCTCAGCCGAGGGTAGAAGCGGAGAGTCTTGATGATCCGCCACAAGCGACCCGGCCTCTCCTTGGCGGTAAAAGTCCCCAAAGTAGCCGTCGCACCTTCTGGTTGGATGTAGTTGCCGAAGGGCGCCGAAACGATCAGGCGGTGCACGTCTCAGACCTTAGTCAATGGGACGGCAGAACGCAGCCGATGGCTTGGAGAATTCTGGTCTATGATCTGGGCATGGATGTTCAGAGTGCCCTGCATGGGCGACGCACGATCCACCTCTACAGGAGGGATCAGGTCGCGGAGGAAACCATCACACGAGCCCTGGCCGCTGCGACCATGGCGCCCAACCACAAGCTGACCTGGCCCTGGCGCTTCACCCGCGTCGGACGAGAGACCCGGGCCAAGATTGCGGAGGTCGCCGTCAGACTCAAGAACGAGGGCAAATGCGAGCCAAGTGATGAGCAACGCGCCAAGGTATGCGCGAAGATCCTGAACCCCGCCGAGCTGCTGGTCGTCTCGCTGATCCGCGAGGCGGATCCACTGGTCGCACGCGAAGACTACGCCTCCGCAGCATGCGCCATCCAGAATATCCAGCTAAGCCTGCATGCAGAGGGTGTCGGCAGCAAGTGGAGCAGCGGCAAGCTCACCTGTCACCCGGAGGCATACCGCATCCTTGGCATCGACGAGGACTCAGAGGAGATCATCGGCTTCGTCTGGGCGGGGATCCCGGAGCAGACCCCACGCACTCCACAACGACCGGCGATGGACGAGTTACTTCGTGTCCGCCCCTGACTCGCCGCCGTTCTTCTGCCGGTCCTCTGTGAAGTAGATCACCTTCGCTCCGGCAGGGGGCTCCTTCTTCCCGCTCATGGCCTGAACCCGATCCTGGTTCACGTAGAACAGGAACAGAGCACCGGGGTTCTTCTCCTTGAGTTCCTCCCAGCCGAAGTTCTCCGAGATGGGCGTGACTTTGAAGGTCGAACCGCGCCAGTAGCGGCTCGTGATCTCCTGGTAGCTGCCTCGCTCGCCCCAGGGAGTCTGCCCCATCATGTGATGCTCAGTCTCCTTCTTTGTTCCCTGCTCAACGAGCGAAAGCTGCAACACATGCTGACGCTCTAGCTCGCGGGCAAAGTGCGAGCAGACGAGGGAGTTGTAGGAATCATCGTCGGTCAAGGCGAGGAGCCATGACACGCGCTCCAGTGGGATCTCCAGCGATGCCTCTTGACTGAGAACATCTCCGTAGTGAACCTCCAGACCCTCGCGACGAGCATGGGAAACGCGGCGATAGCGCGTGTCAGCAAGGATCACGTAGGCCCCCGCCTTCTGCAAGGCTCTCGCCAGATCCACTCCCCAGGAGGGAGCGCCAACGAGCAAGATGCCGTTCCCCTGAACTCCACTCAGTCCGAGCTTGCGTGCCAGCGGCTTGAGTGAGAGTCCATGCAGGACGACTGTCGCCACAATCACCCCGAAAACGATCGGCGTGAGCATCGTGGCATCTTCGAAACCCTGCTCCAGCAGTCGGGGTTCGAATGCACCGGCTACGGCGGCGGCAACCACCCCACGTGGCGCGATCCAAGAGATCAGCGCCCTTTCCTTCCAAGGCAGATTGGTGCCTAGCATTGCTACGAAGACCATCGCCGGGCGAACTACGAAGACGATGAGCGCAATCAGCAATAGGGGCGAGATCCATGGGGAGCGGGAACTCCCGATCAACATGCTCAGCGAAGCTGGATCCAGGCGCGCCGATAGCACGATGAACAGAAAGGAAATCAGCAGAGTACTGATCTGCTCTTTGAAGTGCCGCACATCCTCGATGTTCGTTCCCTTGAGGTTGGCGAGAACCAGTCCCATCACAGTCACAGCCAGGAGACCATTCTCCTCCTGAAGCGCGTCAGCACCGGCGAAGACGACCAACACCGCAGCGAGAATGACCGGGCTCTTGAGATGCTCGGCGATCCAACCTCGATTGAGGGAGAGCCCCAGGAGCAAACCGGCCACTACACCGATGAGGCTGCCGATAATTGCGTGTAGGAAGAGCGAAAGGAAGAGGGCGAGAATGCCCTGGGACGCACCGGCCTCCCCCCGCAGGACAACCGCCTGGAAGACGAAGAGAGCGAGAATGGCGCCCAAGGGGTCATTGACGATTCCCTCCCACTTGAGAAGGGTTGCCGGCCGCAGGGAGATCCGCGCCGATCGCAGCATGGGCAGGATGACCGTCGGCCCAGTCACCACCAAGATCGCGCCGAGCACGGCAGCCGTGGCCAGAGAGAGTCCGGCAAGGTAATGCGCGATGAGTGTGACCGCGCCAACGCTGATAAAGAGCCCAGCGAAAATCAGCCGCCAAAGCGCACCCCCGGCAAACTTCGCTTCGCGAATATGCAAGGAGAGGCCGCCCTCGAAGAGGACCAAGGCCACGGCGATCGAGATGATCGGCTTGAAGAGGTCACCGAAGAAGGCATCGGGATCGAGCATGCCCGTGCCCGGTCCGAGAGTGATCCCCGCTGCCAAGAGCAGGAGCAGGCTCGGCAGACGCAAGCGGTCCGCCAGCCATTGGATCCCGACACCAACGCCGATGATCAGGATGAGGAGATGAAATGAAGTCTCGTGCAAGGAATGGGTTTGGCCACGGCCTGAGAGGGAGGCTACCTCGCGGCCGGAGCCGCATCCACATCAACCGCTACCTCTTGGAATGCTCGACGGATGATCGCTGCTGCCAGCGATCGCGTGCCGCCTGGATCTCGGAATTTGCGGGCTCCAGGCTGAAGGCAGAGTCCAGGTCTGCGCCGGCGCGATTCAGGAGCTCGGTAGCATCGGCCTCATCGCCCGCAAGGCCCGCCAATCTCGCCAATTCCTCCAGAGTCAGCGCCCGGGTGAGAAACATGCCCGCGTTCTCCGGCCTGAGCTCCAGAGCACGATCGCAGTCGGCGAGGGCATCGGTCAGAAACCCATTGGCCAGCTCGGGCAGGGCGCCGGCAATCAGCACTGCGGAGTGTCGCCGCCTTGCCTCGGCACGATTCATGTAGGCGAAGACGAAACCCGAGTTCAATTCCAGAGCCTTGTTGTAGTCATCGATCGCCTGCATGCGCTCGGCAGTCGCCTCGATGTGACGCGACAGGCCGACCAGGATCTTGGATTTTGCGACTCGAGCGACGCCGCGATTGTTGTAGGCACCGGGAAGTCTCGGATCCAGATTCAGCGCGGCCCCACAATCCATGATGGCCAAATCCCACTCCGCCAGGGCTTCCTCGTAGCGCCCGGCCCTGAGGCTTTCGCCAGCCAGACGAATGTGCACCAAACTGGTGCTGCCGTAGGCCAACGCATTGCCCGGATCCGCACGGAGGGCCGCGGTGAAATCGGAGATAGCTCCGTCCACATCGTCGATCTCGTAGCGAATCTGACCACGCTTGACCAAGGCTTCCCCAGAGCTATCGCCATCCTGTATCGCCTTGTCCGCCGCCGAGAGCTTGTGTGCCAGGGCAATGCGATTGATCGGATCCATGGCCCTCGATCCCTGAGCTTCACCATAGAGTCGAGCTTGAGCCTGGTAGAAGGGTCCTGATCCACGTCGCAGATCGAGAGCGATGGAACTGAATCTCCGCGCCTGCTTCTCATCGCCGAGTTCCATCATGATCCATGATCTCGAGAGAATGCTCGGGTAGTGGATGGGTTCGATGCGAGTGAGTTCGCGGAAGAGCCGATCCGCCCCCTCGAGATCGCCTTGCATGCGAGCTCGCTCCCCCTTCGCAAAAAGGAGTTCGAGCTTCTTCACCCTGCTCAGATCCTCAGAATGATCGAGCACCGCAAGATCCTCGACAGCTCGCGCGCGCCAGTTCTCCCGCTCCTCGATCGTCGAAGTTCTCTCCGAATTCGGGTCTCGATCCTCCATCAGATCCTTGCGCGAAGCGAACTGGGCCAAGACCAATCCTCTTACCAGTCTCGCCTGACTCAGATCGGGATCGAGATCCAGCGCGCGATCCAATGCGACCAGCGCCTTCTCCTGCATGTCCCGAGCCCGTAGTAGGCTGCCCAGCAGGAAGCGGGCATAGGCTATATCGCGCTCGGCCAGGAATGCGCGACATGCGACGATGCCTTCATCCAGGCTTCGCATGACCAGATTGCGATCCCCCAGGCGATCGTAGGCATCTGCGTCGGCAAGCACCGCCTGCACCTGCTCGGAAAGGAGCATCGCATCTTGGGCCGCCGCGAGCTCTGCTCGCTGACGATTTGCCTCCGGCACGAAATACAAAGCTGCGAGGAGGGTGATCACAGCGCCGATGAGCAGGCCCAGCTGCAAGGCGGCTCGTCGGCGGCGCAGGGACTTGCCCAATCGGTAGACCATAGATGGCGGCCGGGCAAGAATCTCCTCACCCTGCAGCCAACGCTCCAAGTCATCGGCCAAGGCAGCTGCGCTCTGGTACCTGCGATCGATCTTTTTCTCCAGGCACTTCAAGACAATCGTATCCAGATCGCGATCGATCCCCTTGGCCAGGCTACTCGGCGGTAAAGGATCTCGTTCGGCGATCTGCGCAAGGAGATCCACGAGCTCTTCTGACTCAAAGGGAGGTCGGCCCGTAAGCGCCGAATACAGAGTCGCCCCCAAGGCGTAGACGTCACTAGCGACACCAACTTCATCGCTACGGCCGCTGGCTTGTTCCGGCGCCATGAAGGATGGCGTACCGAGGATATTGCCGGTCATCGACAAGGAGGAGTCCACCGAGATCTCCTTGGCTAGGCCGAAGTCCAGAACGAGCAAGCGCTGCGTCTCCCTCCCATGGTCAGCAACCATCATGTTCGAGGGCTTCAGGTCCCGGTGTATCAAGCCCTTGCCGTGCGCATAGTCGAGAGCACGAGCAGCCTCCGCGATGAGCTTGACCATCAATCGCGGCGTCGCATCGCCGAGCTCACGAAGACTGGGGCCATCCACCAGCTCCATGGCGATGTAGTCCTGGGTGGCATCGTAGACCGAAGCGATCCCAGGATGGCTCAGCTTGGCCGCCGCCATGGCCTCACGGGCGAAGCGCTGGCGAAGCACCGGATCCCAGCCCGCATTCTCAGTAATCAACTTGAGCGCTACCGGTCGCTCGAGAAGGGTGTCCTCAGCTGCATATACGACGCCCATGCCGCCCCGACCCAGCTCGCGCAGCAGGCGATACTTGCCGAGATCGAGACCTGCTGGCAGCGAGATCTCAGGCTCGTGTTCGGGTGCTTCTGCTCCGATATCCAGAAGCTTTCGCAGGGCAGGGTCGGGCAGTGGATCCTTCATTCTTGGCCTGGACCAAAGAGCCACTCCAGCTCTTCCCGGAGATCGTCCTCGCTGCGCACCGTCTCCTTCACAGCCGAGCGTAGCAGCGCTCGATAGCGCAACTTGGCCTTGCGAAGGTAATTCGATACCTGGGTGGTGTTGATGTCGTGGCGCTCGGCAAGCGCGCGATAGTCCAGGCTCGTCGCGTCACTGAGAAAGTACT
Organism: Planctomycetota bacterium; assembly: GCA_021776805.1. GTDB lineage: Bacteria > Planctomycetota > UBA1135 > UBA1135 > UBA2386 > JAJFFD01. The sequence goes on along the minus strand of JAJFFD010000168.1, from coordinate 66,692 downwards.
CCTGAAAGACAGCAAAGTACTTCTCCTGTCCCCGCTGGGCGAACTCCTCTTCGAGTCTTTGCAGTGCAGCATTGACCAGCTCTCTTCGCCAAACCAAGTCGAGCACATCATCCGGACTGGCCGATTCATCCACGGGAATCTCGGGCAGCAGTTCCGCATCTTCGAAATGCACACTGCGAGTCACCGTTCCGCCGCCGCGCTTCAAGGACTTCTGCCGTCGGGCCTCGTCGATCATGTAGTTCATGAGGCAGGTTTTGACGAAACCGCGAAAGCGGCCTCGACCAGGATTGGCCTTGGCCATGAGGCCGGACTCGATCATCCAGACGAAGAATGCCTGGGCCGCATCCTTGGCGTCCTCGTTACTCTGCCGCCAGCGCCGCCGCAAGTAGCCATAAACCGGGCGCCAGTATCGCTCTGCGAGCGCATTCCAGTCCGGGTCCGCAGCCTCGCCGCCGACGATTCGCGACCAGCAGGTGCTGGGAAAGACCCCCGGGCCTCTGCCGATGCTGGTGTCCAAGTCCATATACCTCGTATTCTCTACTTGCTCTTCTCTCTCTGCTACGGGATCAGGTCGATCTCTCGTACGAATCACCAGATTGATCCCGTATGGGCTGGAAACAGACCCAAGACATGGAGACTTCAATGATCACGAGATACTGCCCCCCACTGTGCCTCGCCCTTGCGCTCAGCTGTGGACTCGCCAATGGCCTGAGGGCCCAGGAACCCGCTGAGGCTATCCTCGGCCGACTCGCCGAAGCCTGTGCCCGCTCAGACTCCAGTTACCTGGCGGAGGGCAAGGCGACCTACTCCTGGGTCACCAGCATGCACATGACGCCAATCTCGATGGGCACCTTTCAGTGCTTTGGAGACGGCAAGCAGTCGTACATGCATACGGACTTGCCAGGCATAGGCAGTTTCGAACGCGGCTCCGACGGCGACATCCTCTGGCAAATCGATCCGGCCATGGGTGCCTTGGCTGCAGCGGACGAAACCACCTCCGCGGCTAATCAACGGCTCATGACCCTTCTCACCCTCGCAGACTGCAGCGAGTTCTACGCGGAAAACAACCTCAAGGGGAAGAGCAAGATCCGCGGGCGACAGACGCAGGTCCTCCACAGGATGCCGGCGATGGGCAGCGCCGATGTTTGGTACATCGACTTGGAAACCAATCTACCCAGTCGTGTCATCATCGAAGTTCCGGACGGCAAGGGCGGCAGTGACAAGGTGCAAGTTGACTTCGACGACTGGCGAGAACACAAGGGTGAGCAAATACCCTTCACTCAGAGCATGAGCGTCGCCCACGCACGGACCTCCTACAGAATTGAGAAGGTCGAACGGGGAGCCAAGGCACCTGCCGAAATCATCTTCCTGCCCGAAGCAATCATCGCAGTTCTCGACGCGGCCGAAAGCAGCGCGCAGAAGCCATCCCTGCCCCAGATCCGCATCGATAGGGTCGAAGAAGTCCCCACTGCAACCATCCGCATGGTTGTGGACATGAGCGAGCTGAGTAATGCCCTGGGAGAGATTCTCCCGGAAGTCCATTCGTACCTGACACAGAACAACGTCCTACCAGTGGCCGCTCCCTTCGCACGCTATCACAGCATGGAGGATGGCAAGGTAGATCTGGAGGCCGGAATGCGGGTCCCCAAGCCGATCCCTGGCAAGGGACGGATCAAAGCCTCGACACTGCCGGCCGGCAAGGTTGTCACCTCTTGGCACGTGGGTCCCTACCACGAATTGGGCAACACCCATACTCGGATGACGAAGTGGATCGCCGAGCAGGGCTTGAAGGCTCGCGGTGGAACCTGGGAGGTCTACTGGACCGATCCAGGAATGGAACCCAACCCCGCAAAGTGGCAGACCGAGCTGCTCATGCCCGTGCAATCCAAGTAGCACCAAGCAGTCCAAGCTGCTGATTACGAAACTGCCCAGGGCTTTCACGCCCTGGGCAGTTCTCGGTACTGGCTTCGCTTCGGAGACCCTTAGCGCTCCAGGGTTCGGATGGCCTTCTTGGCACGCTCCTGAAGATCCTTGTCCTTGGTCATCTTGCCGTAGATTTCGACCAATCGCCAGAAGTTGCGCGCACGGGCTTCGCCATTCGGGATGCGCTCTTCTTCGAGCATCTTGGCGGTCTTTGGCGCAGCCTTGGCGTAGGCGGCCTGAGAACGCTCCTTGATGCTGGCGAAGATCTCGTCAACCTGCAGATTGATCAGATCCTGATCGAGCTTGGCAGCTTCCGCCGCTTCTAGGTCAGTGAGCTTCTTTCGCTCCGCGCTAGCATCGGCGAAGGAGATGTTGGCCAACTCCATGCGCTTACGAAGGAAGGCGTGCACGGCCTCCGGCTTTCCATCAGCAGCGGCCGAGGCCATCTCCTTGTAGGCCGGCACTTCACGCGCCACAATGCTCTGAAACTGGGCGACATTCCGTGCGCGCGATTCGATGTTGCGCACCATGACCGTCCCCACCTCGTCCATTACGACCATGTAGGGCCAGCCGATGCCGCCCTTCTCCTGGGAGAGGCTTTGCAGGGGATCGGTCTCAACGAAGGAAGTGTTGTGCAGGAAGAGCACGACCTTCTCGCTGAACTCCTTGAACTCTGGTGTCGAGAGCGGACCGCTCTCGAGGCGCTTGCAAGGCGCTCAAGGGGCAAAGGATCGAGTGAAGTATGCGAAGATCGGCTTGCCGCTGTTCTTCGCCTGCGCCCTGGCGGCATCGTAGTCCAAGATCCAGTTTGCGTTCTGGATGAACTCTTCGGCCATCTTGGCGTCTCGTCTCTCGATCAGCTCCTCCTGGCTCAGGCGCGACTGCGCGCTGAGCGGGAGGGCTAGAATCCCGCCGCCGAGAATCATGGCGACGAGCTGATTGCTGCGTGAATTGATCATGGTCCATGCCCCTCAGGGCTACTTCTTTTGCATCTCTGCCAGGGCATCCTTCATGCGCTGGAGATTCGGGTCCTTGAAACGCGAATTCGCCTTGGTCTCCGCAAACTCCTTGATGGCCTCGGCGAGGAGATCCGCGTTCTTCGAGTCAGTCGCGTAGTAGCTTACCATCGCCCAAACATTCGGATGCTGACCATCGTCCGGCTTGAAGCCCGCATCGAGCATCGCTTTGAAGCCCTTGCCGGCAGCAACCGCGTTCTCGAGGGAGCTCACGGTGCCCAAGATCTCCTGATACTCCGCACTCCATAGCCTCGCCTTGATCTCGTCGCGCTGCGCCTGGTCGAGTTCTTTCTCGTCCACCTGCGAGTAGATCTTGTTTGCCTCAGCCAGCTTGACCGCGCCCAGGTCGAGGGCGGCCATCAAGTAGCCCAGAGTGGCTGTCTTGTCGCCTGCGTCGTAGCGAGCCTTGAGATCTGCATAGGCGAGACTGGCCTCGGCAGTCTTCGCGAAGGCCTCGACACTCCTCGCACCCTTGTGGGGGGCGATGACTTCGCCATCGGCATCGAGCATCACCAAGAAGGGGAAGCCACCCCCACCCTTCTCTTGCAGAAGGTTTGGATAGGGCTCGTCATCCACCCTCGAAGTGTTGTGCAGGAAGAGCACCACCGACTTGCCGAATTCTGCGAACTCTGGGTTCGAGAGCGCACCGCTCTCGAGGGACTTGCAGGGCGGTCAAGCCGAGTACGAGCGCGTAAAGTAGGCAAAGATGGGCTTGCCAGTCTCCTTGGCCTTGGCCCTGGCCTCGTCGTAGTCGAGGACCCAATCGGCCAGTTTGATCCAGTCGGCGGCCAGTTTTGCCTCGCGCTTGGCGACCAGATCCTCCTGGGAACCTTGGGCGCAGGCAGAGCCAGCTAGACTTGCTGCAGCAAGCAGGGTGATGATTGATTTCGAAGTTACGGTCATTCGTATTCCTGTTGATCGCGCCAGGAGGCCCAGCTGCCCCTGGTCGGGACCACACTACGAAGTCCGGCGAGCGGAGGCGCCGCCGGGCTGGTCAAGTTCATCAAAAAAACCCTGCTCCGCAGCTCAGCGAGCAGAATGGGACCATGGAAACCGGGCCAGCGAACCGTGACAGCGATCGAAAGCCCGACTGGGGAGTCCTCGCCTTCCTGCTCTGCCTTCTGCTGATTCCCCTCCTGGCCTGGTATCTCCTCGCCAACTGGGAGGGAGTGTCCGATGGAACGCCCCCCGCCCAGAGGGAGCCGGAAGCCAGCTCGAGGGAGGGGGCGGCCAGTTCACGGTCGGAGGCCCGGCGCATCGCTCGCCAAAACGGCGAAAGGAACGCGCGTGACTATAGACGGAGACTGAAACGTGAATTGGAGCAAGCGGAGGAGGATCTGCGGCAAACCAGGACCCAGGCACGCTTGGATCCCCAGCCCGAAATGGCCGAGCATTGGCAGACTCTGCTCGACGAGAAGCAAGCGGCTCGAGTAGATGCCGCCCGTCGACTTTCCGACTTCGAAGCTCTGATGAAGTGATGCCCGCATGATCCGGAGTCGTAAGGCTCTGAGCGCAGGAGCGAAAGGTCCCAATCGAGAGCACCGCATTCCTCTCTCCTGCACGGAAACTGCACTGCCATGGGGGTTCGGGCGTAAGAGGCTTTCCTGGCAATGGCAGTCTTCCCGGGCTAAAAATCGATCCGCCGCATGCTCGTGAGGCAACTTCCCTGAGCTCGAGGCGCTCGTGCAATTCGAGTCGCCAAGAGCACACCTCTACTCTCGGTCTTTCCTAGACCAACCGGGAAGCTGGAAAGGATCACCAGACCCGCCTCAGTGAGCAGCAGTTCTCAAGTGAGGTCTCCATGCATCGACACCAGTCGTCCGCCAAGTTCGGATCAGTTCTCGCTCCTGTCCTCCTCTCAACTCTTTCCCTCACCTCACTCCCCGCGCAAAGGCTAGACCCGCAGCCGCCACCCTCTGGATTCGAGGTCGCCGAAGAGCTCGATGTGGAGGTGGCCTACTCGGATGGCGGCCGCACCAAGATCGACCTCCGCTACCCGGAGGACAGGCCCGGACCCCTGGGATGGCCCGTGGTCATCGTGGTGCACGGCTTGGGTGGAACTCGCAAGGACGAGATTGGCTACGCGAACAACTGGGCAGCCCGTGGATTCCTGAGCGCCGCCTACGATGTGCGTGGCCAGGGCTCCTTTCGGGAACTCAGCCCGGCGCATATGGGCACTGAGCTGATCGGGGAAGCCGAGCGTCTGGACCTGGTGGAAATCGTCGCCTTCTTGGAAGAGCGCTACGGACGGGGCCTGGCACCTCTCGCCGACACGGATCGCCTCGGCCTGACAGGCCTCAGTCAGGGCGGTGCACATGCCTGGGCGGCAGCGGCATGGTCGGGCAGAGATCTGCCTGCTAACTCGCGAGGCTTGCTCCGCTTTCCCGAGTTCAAGGCGGTAACACCCAACCTGATGCCGCCATTCACCTCCGAAGTACCCTTCCCCCAACACAGCGCGGTCCAAAACTCGACGCTCAAGTCCCTCTTCGTCGAACAGAACGTGAACTATCTCCCCGAGTTCGGGGATGCTCTGCGATCCGCGATTCTCCGTGAGGACTTTGAGGCTGCGGCGCGACTGATCGACCAGAGTGAATTCCGTCGAGACATCGAGCTGCTGCAGAGCTCAGACGTCCCGATCTACGCACAACTGGGCTGGAACGATGCCTGGGCTGGTGCTGACGGAGTCGTCGAAGCCATCCAGAAACTGCCGGACAGCACACCTGGGCGCGCCTTCCTCGGCCCAACCTGGGGCCACGAACTCGTGCTGAACATGAATCAGGTCCAGCAGCACGTGAACAACTGGGATCGCTGGATGGCCCGGTTTCTCAAAGGCGAGGAAACAGGCATCGATAGGGATGCTGTCTTCGTCACCGGCGTAGTGGCTGCAACTCGTGATCTCTACGCGGATCCGCTGGAGATGATCTGGAACCGACACCATGACGACTGGCCGCCGGCGCACACGAGCATGCAGCGTTTCTTCCTACGCGAAGAGAACAGACTCTCCACCACTCCTCCTCAGGGCCAAGAGCCACGTGACCTGGTCAAGCAAGTCGTGGACGAGGGCTTCGACATGTCAGCCTATGTGACCGACGCAAGAGCTGAGGCTGGCCCGACCATGGAACGAATCCCCCTCTCATCGGTGCAGTACGATACGCCCGCTCTCGAAGAGGATGTTGAACTAGCCGGTTCGCCAAGGGTGAGCCTGCTGATTTCAGCCAGTAGCGATACCTACCAGGTCCATGCAGCGCTCTACCAGGTATCAGCCAACGGGACGGAACGCTTCCTCGCAAGCGGTATGGCCCTGGTGCGAGGCGACCGGTGGCATCCAGCAAACAATGATGCGACCACGGACAATGTTCAGATCAAGATGATCACAACCAACGCGATCATCCTTGCCGGCGAAAGCATCAGACTGAGAATCGAGAACCTGACCCTTCGCACCTTCGGGCAGCAGGAGAATCTCTGGGTTGCTCCCTACTTCAACGACTTCAGTTACCGCATCGAGCACAGCCCAGCGCGCCTATCTTGGTTCGACCTTCCGATGCGTAGCACTGTCCAACCAGCCCTATCGATCTCGCAGGTTAGCTTCGACATCGAAGACCCCAGGAACATCCGCTATAGCATTGAGGCCCCACCGGGATTAGCGGGCAGACCCTACCAAGTGTACTTCAGTGCATCTGGCACGGCTGACCACCACCAGCAAATGTCCGGCACGGACCCCCTGCGCCTGGTCGAAGATCAGGTAACCAGGGACTTCCTGCACTCCAAGTCTCCTCTCTTGGCCGGAATGTCCGGCCTGCTCTCAGAGGATGGCGATGCGGAAGCCTGGCTGCTCTTGGGCGAGCACAGTATCCATGCCAGCTTGCGAGGCCTGCGCCTCTCCACGGCCGTGATCGTGCAAGGCCAGTTCGGACCAATCGCCACCAACCCGGTTGATCTCTATGTGAAGTAGCTAGCAGGCCATGCCCGCGAGCAGGAGGTAGAGGCTGGTACGCCCGGCCTGATTCGAACAGGCGACCTCCTGGGTGTAAACCAGGCGCTCTAACCAGCTGAGCTACGGGCGCAGGAAGCTGAGATCCTAGCCACTGGCATCCGCCAGTTCATGCTCCTTGCTGGCGGAGCATAGTCCCTGCCCATCTGCAGATGAGGGTTCAGTCAGGATAGAAGACTGCCAGATACGTGGCGCCGATGACCAACAAGATGATCACCACCTGAAATCCAAGTCTGAGGACGATCCTCTTTTGCATGGTGCTTGCCCACGGAAAGGCCTGCTGGCGGCGGGGAGGTAGCCCGCGAACCAGTGGAGAATCCTATCCCGAGAAACCGATGTTACCTAGATCTGCCGGACTCCGGGGCCTTGGCCACCCTAGGGCTTTCCCGGATCAAGGCTTACGTCGCTCCGGGAATAATTTCCGGGTAGAGGTATAGCGAACTGGCGAAGCGCCCGCCAGTCTACGCTGGGGCGTCAACTAGCCGTCGCTCGGGGCGCCGTAGCGGATCTCTATGGCCTGGGTCAGGGACTCCTCGCCCACAGGCAAAGTCAGCCAGACCAGTCGGTCATAGCTGTCTTCATCGAAGTGCCCGCGCGCGGTCAGCTCCTCCAAGTCCCCGCCGAGGGCTTTGACCATCTGAGGGACAGTATTGCTGTGACCTGCGACGACAGCGATGGAACCCGCTTCGAGCCCGCGCAAGGTCTCGAGTTGCTTCCGAGTCTCGTTGGCCGGAATGACCTGCAGATCGAGGTCATGAGCCGCGGCGATCGGACGCAGGAGTGCCTGAGTTCGCTGGAACTGGCTCGCAAAGAGGTGAGTCAACTTGGACTTGGACAGCAGGCGCTGCAAGACGCGAGCGCGCTCCTCACCTGCGGGAGAGAGCAGAGGATCCCGTTCAACACCATCATCCAAGTCTTCAGCGTGCCGCAGCAGGATGACAGTCACCGGCGTGACCGCTCTCGTAGGCCATTCGAGCGCCAGGTAACCGCAGGGCAGTGAAGACAGCAGCAGGAGAAGAAGGGGACTCAACTTGAGTTTCATAAGGCTCTCCTCAGTTACGACACTGGCCGAGACCAGGCCTCCGAGTCCTATAACTTGCCCTCAGCGGCCGGAACTCTGTCTGGCACGACTAGGGGAGCAGGCGGAGGCTGCGGGGTGTACTCGTAGTCAACAGGTGCAGGCTCATCGATCCACGCACGCCGAAACAACCAATCGACCAGGTCGAGGGGTGCGCCCAGGATGAAATGCCCGGTCGACGCGAGCAGCATGGTCGGGAAGAAGATGAACTCGTTCTTGCCGTAGCCCAAGGGTTCGTCGGCCAGTTGCGAGACCGGGTAGGTAACTGGCCAGGTGCCGATGGAGACCACCGCACCGGCGACACCGCCTATCCAAGAACCAGTCCGCGCCGCATAGCGAACATAGTCCGGTCGGCCAAGCTCCGCAGGCGGACTCTCCATCTCCAAAGTATCCAGAGTCCCGTGTAAGGCACAGGACTGGAGAATGCCGAGAAGTAGGAGGCTAGCCGAGCGGCGCATGTGGTGATCTTAGACAAATGTCGTCAGGCCCAGCTAGCCTGCATCTCGAAAGTTGCAGAAGGAGCAGTCGACAGCTACCGTCCCTGCCCCTCTCACCGATCAAACTGAGAGAACCTCAAGACAAGCATCCTGATGAAGATCGCCGTCATAGGCACTGGATACGTCGGACTGGTCGTTGGCACCTGTTTCGCCGAGACCGGCAATCGGGTTACCTGCGTCGATGTCGATGCGGGCAAGATCGACCGACTCATGAAGGGAGAGATCCCGATCTATGAGCCTGGCCTGGAAGAACTGGTCGCCCGCAATGTAGAAGAGGGTCGCCTCCACTTCAGCACCGATGCTGCCAAGGCGATCTCAGAAGCCAAGGTTTGCTTCATCGCAGTCGGGACTCCCGCCGGTGAAGACGGCAGCGCCGACCTGCGCTTCGTTCTCGCCGTGGCCGAGACCATCGCCAAGAACATGACCAGCTACAAGGTGGTGGTCAACAAGAGCACCGTCCCGGTGGGCACCAACCAGAAGGTGCGAGACGCGATCAGCGCCCTCACGGACCGCGAGTTCGATGTGGTCAGCAACCCAGAGTTTCTGAAGGAAGGCGCGGCGATCGACGACTTCATGAAACCTGACCGGGTTGTCATCGGCACAGAGAGCGAAGCTGCGAAGAAGGTGATGCTCGACCTCTATGCTCCCTTCGTCCGCACTGGCAAGCCCATCCTGGTCATGGACCCGGCATCTGCGGAGATGACCAAGTACGCAGCCAACTCGATGCTGGCCACCCGCATTTCGTTCATGAACGAGATGGCCCAGATTTGCGATCGAGTAGGCGCGGATATCCACGCAGTTCGCAAAGGGATCGGCACCGATAGTCGCATCGGGTTCCCATTCCTTTTCGCCGGAGCCGGCTATGGCGGTTCATGCTTCCCAAAAGATGTTCGAGCGCTGGTGCGCACAGCCAACGAGCACGACTACGAACCCAAGATCATCAACGCTGTCGAAGAAGTGAACTTCGACCAAAAAAAGGTTCTGGCGGAGAAGGTCGAGCAACACTTTGGCAAGGATCTCAGCGGAAAACACTTCGCCCTCTGGGGTCTCGCATTCAAGCCCAAGACCGATGACATGCGCGAGGCTCCGAGCCTGGTGCTCATCGACAAACTGATGGCGAATGGCGCCACCATCACCGCCTTTGATCCAGAGGCCGTGGGAGCAACCAAGGCCATCCTCGGCGACAAGATCGGCTACGCAGCATCAGCTCTCGAGGCGCTGAATGGAGCGGATGCTCTGGTGCTGGTTACCGAGTGGAGCGAGTTTCGGCACGTCGATCCAGAGGACATCAAGAAGGGCTTGAAGTCCCAGGTGATCATCGACGGCCGAAACATCTTCGATGCCAATCGCATGCGCGAGGCAGGCATTACCTACTACGGCATCGGCGTTCGCTAGCGACGGCTCTTCACCTTCTTGCGGTCGCGCTCCATCTGGACTGCATCACCCGCGCTGCCGTTGGCCTTGTCTCTGGCCTTCTGTAACGCACGGCGCGAGGACATGGATTGGAGAGCCGACTCGAGTCCTTTGGCACCTTTCGCTCCCGAATCGATAGCCTCGGCCACCACGCTTCCAGCCTTCGCGAGAACAGCATCAGCCGCATCGAAATCGCCTCGATCGATCAATTCAATCGCCAGGAAATTGCTGGCGACGATCACCTGTCGGGGAGTCGCAGCCTTCTCCACCGCTGCCTTGAAAGACTGCATGGCCAGCTCGGGCTTTTCCAAACTCCGCCAACAGCGCGCGATCCACAGCCGAGAATCGTTGGCGCGATTGCTCTCTGCTTGGATCCCTGCCACCAGTTTGTAGGACTCGATTGCCGCTTCGAACTTCTTCTGACGACGCTCCATCTGAGCGATCCCGAAGATTGCTCGCGCGCGAAAGGCTCCAGAGTCCTTGCTTAGAGAAGATCGGTAGGCAGCCTCGGCCTTCGCCAGGTTCCCTTGCCGTCGCCACATCTCAGCAGACTCATACCAGGCTCTGGACGCAGCAGGGAACTCACCGGCGAATCGATCCGCGATCTCTTCGTATCGAGCCGCGTGCTTGGCAAGCTCGGTCTTCCGCTCCGCTCCGCGCAAACCCTTCAGGCTGGCGGCGGCCTCCATGGCCTGCGCAAAGGCAGTTCTCGCTTCTGCGCTGATCTTGGCCTTGGACGCTGTGGCAGTTGATGCCTCGCTACTCGTCTGCGCAAGAATCCCAGTCGAAAGGCTCAACAAGAGCACACACAGGTACAGATCTATTCTTCTTTTCATTCCTCTCACCCTGAATTGAGTCACACGCCAGGCGGTGAACTCGGTCACGTACCGAGGGACGCGCGCCTTACGCGGCCCTCAAATTCCTTCCGTAGCTTGCGCCGGCATCGGTAGAGGCGGACCTTCACACAGTCCTCCTCCAGTCCGAAGCGCTCGGCGAGCTCGGCGCAGCTAAAGCCCTCGTAGTAGCTCCTAGTCAGTTGCTCATTGAGAGCAGTCAGGGAGCGCATGACCGGCCCTAATTCCTCGAGCAACCAGCTGAACTCACAGGGCCTTCCGCCAACACTGATCGTTTGCTCCGCTTCAGTCCCAGGCGAACCACTCTCCACTTCTTCGAGATGATCCTGCAAGCTACGAATGGACCGTCGCCACCCTCCGCGAAGCGCTTTGTACCTGAGCCTCCTGGAGATTGTTCTCACGAATGATGAGAAGCGATCCGGATCCCTCAGACTCGATCTGCAACGCCAGGCCTCGCTGGCGGCCTCTTGGACCAGGTCTTCTTTGAGACTTCGCGTAAGGCCATCCCGCCAGCGAGAGAGAAACCTACGAGCTACTTCACTGGCCTCGACAAAGTCCCTGCTTGCCTGATCCACGCATCCCTCCGACAGATTGTTCGCGCCGGACCACCCGGCGACAATCTAGAGGGAATGAGAGCTGAGACTTTTGGAGGCTTTTCGAGCCTCGAGCAGAGCTTCTAGATCCGCCTCGCGCGATGTGCTACCAGCGAGCTCAGCGATGGTGTCCATGATTCGTCTCTTGGCTCGAGCGAGACGTTGCTTGCGAGGAATCTCATCAGCGCCAATCAACTCCTCTGGAAGAATCGGCTGGCCATAGCGGATCTCGACTCGCTTGAACCTGGGGAGCATGGCCCCGGGTGGAAGCAGGTCATTCGCTCCGATAATAGCGACTGGTACGATGGGCACCTTTTGTGCCATGACCAGAGACACCGCCCCTGGACTTCCCAGTAGGAGACCGCCATCACGAGTCAGCCCTCCCTCGGGAAACAGGCTGAGGATCTCGCCTCGACCAAGAAGCGTTCTGGCCGCGCGAAGTGGGTCGCGATTCGCTCCGTGCACGGCCAGGGGAATCGACCGGGTGAGCCTGTAGAACCAACCCAACAATGGGCTCCGGTAATGAATGACCGTCATCAAGAAGGTCATTCGCCGCGGCATGGAGACACCCAGAAGAATCGGGTCCAGGTAGGAGCTGTGATTGGCAACTAGAACGAAGGCGCCTTCCAGCTTGGGTCGGTTGACCACTCGGAGAAGGAAGATGAGCCGGACGAAGCCACTGACCAGACCCCAGAGAGTCCAGTAGGCTGCCGCATTCAGCCCACTCGCAAGCTCTTCGGCGGGGAGCGGTGAGCGTCCTCTACCTTCTCCTACTTGACCCAGTCCGGAAACTCCTGGCGAAGGATCGTCTTCAGTCGGCGGTTCATGCGCCCGGCATCCGTCCCTCCCCACTTCTCGGCCGCCATGGCACCATAGTCCAGGGCCTCAGCGACCACGATTGGGTCGGCATCACGGTTTGCGACGTAGACTCGCAGGAAGCTGAGCAGGGCATCATGGTAATGCTCCTTTGCTCCGGGGTTTCCGGCGGCGTACTGCGCCCGCCCAACCCCATACCAGGCTCCACCACGGATGCGCTGATCCAGGTTTGGCTGGTCGAGGATCTCCTCATACTCGCGCTTGGCTTCATCGTACTTCTTCTCACCGAGAAGAGAGTTAGCCAACTCCAGCCGGGCCATGTTGGCGATCACTGGATGATCCGCCCCTGCCTCGTTGAAGATACGCTGCATGTTCCCTCGCACCTGACTCGGCGGAAGAGTTCCACTCCGACCCGAGGTAAGCGTCTCGTAGTAGTCTGCCTCGATCTGGTAGCCCATAGGGTAGGCCTGACCTGCTGTCGTTTGCTTGTAGCGCAACGCCACCTTGGCCGCATCGCCTGCCTTGTCCTTACCCAAGTAGTGCTGAATCTTGGTGGTGAAAGTGTCGGGCAAGAACCCACTGGTCGGGTACTTCTGCGCGAGCTGATCCAAAGCTGAGAACGCCGAACTCGCATCACCCGCTTTGATGAAGCGGCGAGTGGCCTCGATATAACCGAACTGACCAAGGAAGGGGTCGTCGGCAAAGCGATCGTCGGCGATCTGCAAGAAGGTCGCCGGCTGCTCCGCCATGCTTGCCCCGTAGGCCTGCTTATAACGATCGCGAACCTTTTCGATGGTCAGGTCACCGACCCGGTCACTGGGCGCAACCTCATCCTGTCCACCCTTGCGGTACTTGATCTCATGGAGGCTGAAGGCCGTCACCACACAGCGATCGGTTATCGTGCCGTCCGTCCATTGGATGCGATCCTTCTGGGCAGCGAGTGGGCTAACAATCAGGGCGAGAAGGGTGGTGCTAAGGGCCTTTTTCATGCTCGTCTCAGGAGCTCTTGGGAACGCGAGTGGGAAAGTAAGAGGGGTATTCCGAGGATCATGCCCTGCCTGGGCAAGACTGGCAACGGTGCCGCGCTGGCTCGGTTCAGCCAGCCGCGTCCATTGCTGGCGAAGCACCACCCTCGCTGGTCTTTGCCCTGGGGATGTCACTGCGTTTTCGATCTCTCCAGGCCTGGTCTGCATCCACACCCAGACGGCGAACCGAAATCAATTCACCAACAATAGCTACGGCAATCTCCTCATGACTGCGGCCGCCCAGGCAGAGGCCCACGGGACTCCGGACCCGAGCCAGGAAGTCCTCAGCCACCCCTTGTTCGCGAAGTTGACGGAAGAGCACGGCCTTCTTGGTCTTACTGCCGATCATGCCCAGAAAACGCGGCGCCTGGGCAGACTCGATGCGCTTGGCCAGGGCCGCCAAAACCTGGCCATCCTGAGCATGTCCACGGGTGGCCACCACAAGGTAGCTATTCATCCCCAGGGGCAGTCTCTCGACACATTCGCTCATCTCGAGGGCCAGAACCCTGGCAGCCTCTGGGAAGCGCTCAGGGCTCGCGTAGCGCTCACGGTCGTCACAAACAGTCACCCGAAATCCCGCCATGCTCGCCATGGTGACCAGGGCCTTGCTGATGTGACCCCCGCCGAAGATCCACAGGCTCGGCGTCGTCACAGGCTCGATGAAGATGCTCACTTCGCCGCCACAGAGCAGGCCAGAATCGAAGGCATCGCTCTCCGTCAGCTTGAACTTGATGCTGCGCGGCAGCTCCTCGCGAATGACCTCGAGGGCCGCATCGTAGACCTCAGCCTCCAAGCAGCCCCCGCCGACCGTGCCCAGAAATGTGCCGTCCTCGAGGACCAGTAGGCGCATGGACTCGCGGCCGGGAGTCGAGCCACGGGTGCCGACGATGGTGGCCAGGGCAGCGGGGATGCCCTCTCGGCGCAGTCGCACCAATTCTTCGAAGATGTCCGGGGATTCCATGGGGGCCGGAGATCTTAGCTGGGATTCAGGCCTGCGGATACTGCGACCGCCCTTCCTGCGGTCCGGGCTAGGAGTTCTGGCGCTGCGCGGCCTCACGGTCCCGCATGTCCAATTCCCGCATAGCCAGCGGCAGGGTGACCAGGGCAAATCCTATCCCGGCGAGAACACATCCGGCGGTAAAGGCTTCGCTTTCATCGACGAACATCACTCCGATGCCGATGAACATGGCCAGCCAGCCCACCCCAAAGGAGAGGCGGGACAGACGAAATCCACCCTGCCTGGACCGCCGAGGACGCTGGCCGCTGAAGCCGCTCATGAGCTCGCTCCGCATCTGGTCATCCAGTTGCCCCCTGCGGATGGCCTCGTCCAGGAGCCGCAATCGCTCGCGCTGCTCCTTGCCCTTGTTCTGCATGTAGACAATGCCCATGACGAAGGAAAAGATGATGGCAAGGACTGGGATGGCTTCCATGGGAGTTCTCGCGAGTAGCAATGCGGTCATCATAGGGGCCTAGCTGGTTGGTCGGCTGCCCGCTTCGCCCGGAGCACCGGATATTCCAGGAAGCCCCAGCAGGCCTAGCAGACCCCCAGGATCGCCCTGCCAATGGCCTGACACGCCACTGAGACTGCAGCGGGAGTTTACTCTCCAGTAGAAGGGCATGTCCGCCTCTCGGGCGGCTATCTGGTCGTTTTCTCGATCCCCGATCATCACCGGCCGCTTCGCCCCTGTCACCGCAACCGCCAGCCGGAGCATGTCGGTCTTACATTCGACCCCAGGAGAATCGAGGCAGAACTGACGATCGGTCAGACTGCCCAAGTCTTGGCCAGCACAGAGCCCCGCCATGTACTCGCTACGGCAATTGCTGGCCAAAGCGGTTCCGACCCCGATCGCGCGCAGATGGAGAAGGAGTTCACGCATGCCGGGAAAGAGGTAATCACGGCCGGCACTGATCTCGGCGACCTCCATGGGCAGAACGAGCGCCCGCAGTTCCGGCCAACGATGCTTCTCAGCATCCGGCAAAAAGGGCGCCCAAACCCCGGCGTCACTCATGCCCACCACCTGGTTGGCGAACTCCTCCTCGGGTCGCGGCAGAGACAGGCCTGTCTGACTGGCAAACTCAGCGACACCCTTGGAGATCACCGGGTGCCACCAGGCAAAGGTGTCATGGATGGTGCCATCCACATCGAAGATCACCAAGTCAGGCGGCATGAGACCTAGAGCTTTGGGTCGATGAAGCCAACGCCAGCATCCCACATCCCTTTTTGCAAGCGCTGGAAGACCGCGCCAGGCACCTCGCTGCCGTCCGCGGGAGTATGCACTTCGATCCAAGGCACTGGCTTCCCATGGCTGATCGCGTCACGGCAACTCACCCGAACCTCGTAGAAGAAGTCCTCCATGGGAATTCGATCGCCCTCGTAGCGCACAAAGTTCTCATCAACGAGCTCGACGATGATCTGCTCCGCCGCCCGCGCCTCCGTAACGCTGGAAGGCGCTGACTCGCAGGCAGCCAAAAACAACAACATCAGGCTGAGGAGACTTGGCAGGGATCGCATCTTGGTCTTTACAAGGCTATGACTCGCGCTGACGGTATCTCTCAGCATGGTGATCCGCCACGAATTGCCCGAGGCCAATTGGCCAAGCGCCGAAGAAGCGGCGCAAGCCCTCCTCTTTCAGCCCATGCAGCTAGGACCCTTGGCCATTCGCCGACGCAGTTGGGTACCGGCAATGGTGCCATGGCGGGCTACTGAAGACGGCTTCGTCAGCGCGGCTAATTTGGATTGGTACGGGCGCTTCGCCCGCGGCAAGCCCGGAGTCCTGGTCGTCGAAGCAACGGGCATTCGTGACATCCCCAGCGGACCACTGCTGCGCATTGGTCACAACCGTTTCATTCCTGGCTTGGCGCAGCTCGTCGACCGAGTCAGAGAAGAGAGTTCGGGCGAAACCAAGCTGCTGATCCAAGTGCTGGATTTTCTCCGCATTCGACGCCGCCCCAAGAAAGCGGACTACTTCTCGCGTTTCATGGCTCTCGACAAGGAACGCATGGCGGAGATCAGCGACCGCCGACCGGATCTTGCGAACCAGGATGAAGCAGGCCTACGGGCAGCTCTCTCGCAACTGAGCGATGCTGAACTTGAAGAGGTCCTGAGCCCACGGGAGTTCGAGTCCTACTCACGAGGCTATCGGGAGACGATCAATGATCTCGATCTTCCCGAAGTCGCGGAGCTTCCCAGAACCCTGCCAAAGCTGTTTGCGGACGCTGCGGAGCGGGCCAAGCAGGCGGGCTTTGATGGCATCGAGCTGCACTATGCCCACGCCTACACCATGGCCTCCTTTCTCTCCCGCCTCAACCGCCGCGATGATGGCTACGGTGGGAGCCGGGCAGCACGGATCCGACTCCCTCTGGAGGTCTACCAGGCGGTGCGCAGCCGAGTAGGCAAGGACTACTGCCTGGGCTGTCGGATCCTCGGCGACGAAGTCATCGCCGGCGGTAGTCGAATTGACGATGCATGCTTCTATGGCAGCGAGCTCGCCGCCGCCGGGATGGACTTCATCTCGGTCTCCAAGGGGGGAAAATTCGAGGATGCCAAGCAGCCCAAGGTCGGCGAGGCGGTCTACCCCTACACCGGGCCCAGTGGCCTGGAGTGCATGCCGACGGTGCGCAGCGACGAACTCGGGCCCTTCGGGCGCAACGTTGCTCTAGCTACCCGGATTCGTAGCAGCATCCGCGCCCTCGGCCTCACAACGCCGGTGGTGACCGCAGGAGGTATCGGCAGCTTTGAGCTGGCTGAGAGTATCTTGCAGGAGGAGAAGGCGGATCTGGTGGCCGCCGCCAGGCAAAGCCTCGCGGATCCGGATTGGTTTCTTAAGGCTGAACTCGGCTGTGGCGACCAGGTTCGTCGCTGCATCTACACCAACTACTGCGAAGGCCTGGACCAGAAACACAAGACCGTCAGCTGCCAGCTATGGGATCGGGACTTTGCTGCTCCGGGCAAGTTTCTGCTCAGCGCCGACGGCAAGCGGCGACTGACCGCTCCCGAGTGGCCGAACAAAGCAGAAGACTGAAAGGGATCGAATCGATACCTTGCTCTCTCCAGGTATGGAAACGAGCAAGTTCCACAAGGTCCTTTGCGCCAACCGCGGCGAAATCGCCATCAGGGTCTTTCGTGCCTGCAGCGAACTCGGCATGCGCACAGTGGCTATCTTCAGCCAAGAAGATGCCCGGCACCAACACCGGTACAAGGCAGACGAAGCCTATCTGGTTGGAAAAGGCCGCAAGCCCGTAGAGGCATACCTCTCCATCGAGGAGATCCTGGGCGTCGCCGAGCAGGCGCGGGTCGATGCGATCCACCCCGGCTATGGATTCCTCTCCGAGAACGCCGATTTTGCGGATGCTTGTCGCGCAAAAGGCATCGCGTTCATCGGCCCAAGGGGCGAGGCCATTCGCAAGCTCGGCGATAAATTACGCGCGCGGGAGGTGGCGGTCGGCTGCGGCGTTCCGGTCATCCCGGGCATGGACCTGGATCTGACCAAGGGAAACGCCCTCGACGAGGCCCGGGAGCTCTTCGCCGCCCATGGCCCACTCATCGTCAAGGCGGCAAAGGGCGGCGGCGGTCGCGGGATGCGCGTGGTCCCCAGCGTGGAACAGCTCGAAGAGGCGATCGAAGCCGCCAGCTCCGAGGCCCTGGCGTCCTTTGGGAGCTCAGAGGTCTTCTTGGAGAAGTTCCTCCCACGAGTTCGCCACGTGGAGGTACAGATCGTCGGCGATCTGAGTGGCAAGATCGTCCACCTCTTCGAACGTGACTGCTCCCTGCAGCGTCGCCACCAAAAGGTCATCGAAGTCGCACCCGCTCCCAATCTCAAGACAGCAGTGCGCGAGGCGCTTTATGCCGACGCACTCGCGATTGCTTCTGCCGTGGGCTACCACAATGCCGGCACCGTGGAGTTTCTGGTCGACGGAGATCGACAGTACTTCATCGAGGTCAATCCCAGGTTGCAGGTTGAGCACACGGTGACCGAGATGATCACCGGCATCGATCTTGTGCAGACTCAGATCAAGATCGAAGAAGGGCACTCCCTCTCATCGGAGGAGATTGGGATCTTCGACCAGAGTTCAGTGCAACGGCGCGGCTACGCTGTGCAGTGCCGAGTAACCACCGAGGATCCGAGTAACGACTTCCTCCCCGACACTGGAACCATAGCGGCCTATCGGTCTGCCGGTGGCCTCGGCGTTCGCCTTGATACTGGTGATGGTTACACCGGGGCAAAGGTGTCCCCCTACTACGACTCGTTACTGGTGAAGGTCACGGCCTTCGCCAATAGCTTTCACAACGCGGCAAGCAAAGGCCTGCGCGCACTACGAGAGTTTCGCGTGCGCGGAGTGAAGACCAACCTGGCCTTCCTCGAGAACGTTCTGCAGCACGATCACTTTTTGCGCGGCAAGACCTACACCCGCTTCATCGATGAGACTCCGGAGCTCTTCCACCTGACGCGCTCGAGAGACCGAGCCACCCGTCTGCTCACCTACCTTGCGGATGTCATCGTCAATGGCCATCCGACCATCAAGGCTGAGGACAGGCCTCAACCTGCTCAGCTTGCCGAACCGAAGATCCCTGAACTTCCCGATCAAGCTGCAGCATCAGGGACTGTTCAAGTGCTAGCGGATCGAGGTGCCAACGGACTTGCGGCTTGGGTTCGCGAACAGGACAGGCCCCTTCTCTGCGATACGACCATGCGCGACGCACACCAGAGCCTCCTGGCCACTCGTGTGCGAACTCGCGACATGCTGCGTATCGCCCCTGCCGTCTCCCTGCTGGCACCGGAACTCTTCAGCGTAGAAACCTGGGGTGGCGCGACATTTGACGTCGCTTACCGCTTCCTCAACGAAGACCCCTGGAACCGCCTGCGCAAACTCAAGCAGGCCATGCCGAACCTTCTACAGCAGATGCTCCTCCGTGGGGCGAATGCCGTCGGCTACACGAGCTATCCGGACAATGTGGTCGCGAGTTTCATCGATCAGTCCGCGATCGCAGGCATCGATGTCTTCCGTGTCTTTGACAGCCTCAATGACCTGAACAACATGCAGGTCGCCGTCAAACAGGTCATCGCCAGCGGCAAGGTCGCAGAAGTGTGCATCTGCTACACGGGTGACATCGATAACCCTGGTCGCAGAAAATACGACCTGGAGTACTTTTGTGAGCTGAGTAAGCGCATCGAGGCGATGGGTGCACACATCCTTTGCATCAAGGACATGGCTGGTCTACTCAGACCGCATGCGGCGGAATTGCTCATCGCGGGGTTGCGCCAAGCCAGCAACTTGCCGATTCACCTGCACACCCACGACACCAGCGGCAATGGAATCGCAACGCTCATGAGCGCCATCGACAGCGGCGTAGACATCGTCGATGTCGCTCTGGCGCCGATGGCGGGGCTGACCAGTCAGCCGAGCATGAACGCCTTGGTCGCTGCCTTGCACGGCGGCGGGCGCGACTCTGGGCTTACTAACCGCAGCCTGCAGCCGCTCGCCGACTACTGGGAATCGGTGCGGGAGTTCTACAGCCCCTTCGAATGTGGTCTGAAGAGCAGCACCTCCGAGGTCTACTACCACGAAATCCCCGGTGGTCAGTACAGCAATCTGCGGCCGCAGGTCGCCTCCTTTGGCCTTCTCGATCGATGGAACGATGTGAAGGACGCCTTCGCGGTGATCAATCAGATCGTCGGCGACATCCCCAAGGTCACGCCCTCCAGCAAGATGGTCGGCGACTTCGCCATCTTCATCGTACAGAACAACCTTCTGATCAAGGGTCGCGGCCTTAGCGAGTCGGTGTCCGCGACTCGCAATCGCATTCTCAGCGAAGCCCAGCGCCTGGACTTCCCGCAAAGCGTGGTGATGTACTTCCAGGGACACCTGGGCATGCCACCGGGCGGATTCCCCAGCGATATCCAAAGCGCCGTCCTCAAGGGCCTGCCTGTCCTCAATGGAAGACCCAGCGAGCACTTGCCAGCTTTGAACCTGGAAGAACTCGCTGGAGAAATGCAAGAGCGACGCGGGCGCCCCTTCTCCGAACAGGAGACTCTCAGTGCAGCTCTCTACCCACGAGTCTGGGAGGAATACCTGGACTTCTATGAGCGCCACGGCGACGTCTCCAATCTACCGACGCCTGTCTACTTCTATGGTCTCGAGCCAGGTCAGGAGGTTTGGGTGGAGATCGAGGCTGGCAAGACCCTGGTGATCTCACTCGACACTGTTGGAGAAGCGGATGAGCG
The DNA here is from genome assembly GCA_021776805.1 of Planctomycetota bacterium. GTDB lineage: Bacteria > Planctomycetota > UBA1135 > UBA1135 > UBA2386 > JAJFFD01. Next base: position 46,263 of record JAJFFD010000168.1, on the reverse strand, counting down.
GGGTCGCCGCATGGTGTACTTCAAGCTCAATGGCCAGCCGCGCCCACTGCCCATCCTGGACCGCTCCCTAGCCGCGGACGTCGAAACCGGGCATAAGGCTGATGCCGCCGATGGCAATCAACTCGGCGCACCCATGCCCGGAACGGTCACCACTCTGCACGTATCCGAAGGCGAAGAAGTTGCCGAAGGCGACGCATTGATCACCCTCGAAGCCATGAAGATGGAAACCGTGCTGCGTAGTCCGGCTGCAGGGCGAGTGCTGGAGTTGACCACCAACACGGGTGCCGCTGTCGCCCTGGGAGATCTCCTTCTGGTGCTCGAGCCTCTTGCCTGATTGCGGATCAGGCGATCGCGTAGCGCTTGGGAAACATGCTGCGCCAGACCGAACCGAGAGCCATCAGAACGATGAACCCGAGAGGCAAGCCATAGGTGACTGGCCACCAACCGCTGTGCGTGCCGGTGCGAACGCTCCCGCTCATGGCCTGGGCGTCGCCCTCGCGGTAGATAAAGCTGGACTCGTAATCGGCGCTGAGGATGACCCGATCGCCGGCGAAGGGCTCACCGAGCATTTGGCGCCAGCCATCCATCAGCCAGTAGCTGGCAGCGGTGACGAGGGCGAGATAGAGCAGTCCACGTATCCGGGGGAGTCTCATGATCGGAGGCCCCCTGTCGTGGCCCAGAGAGAATATTTCAGAGCGAGGCCGCGGGAGTTATCACTTCACCGCCCCGGCGGCACCGGAACGACGGGGATCGGCCCCCGCCACCGCCTCCCCAGCTAGCACTGCCGCGGCAGCCGCGTAGCCCATGCGCAGCTCGCCACGCAGGGAAATACGCTGTAACTCATGCCCGAGAGCCCGGAGCTTATCGAGCACTCCGGGCGCAAAGCCATCCTCGATCTGCACCACACTCGTGCCACCGCCGCGGCTACCACCAACCAAGAACCGGGGTAGCTCAATGGCCTCCTGCGGGCTCAGCCCCTGATCGATGAACCCGGAGACCATCTGATAGACAGCTGCTGAGATCCAAGAGTTACCGGCAGCGCCAAGAGCGACAAAGGGCTGCTTCTCCGCGCCCCTGCCCTTGAAGACAAGGGTCGGCGCAATCACCGTTCCGACTCGACTCAGGGGCATGCTTGCTCCATAGCGACTAGGCTCGGCACTGACTCCACGAAACTTGTCGTTGTAGGGAAAGCCGAGGCCTGGACTCAGGTGAAAGTTACCGCCCCAAGTTCCGAGTGTCTGAGTGACCGCCACCATGTTGCCGGCCGCGTCCGCGACGGCGAAGGCGGTTGTCCCGGTGTAGGTCCTCGCATCGAGAACTCCAAGGTCAGGTCCAGCGACGGCAACCTTGTTGCGGCGAAGTTCGCGTATCTCATCCGAAGTCAGGCTGCTTTCAGCTTTGAATCCGCGCTCCCAGGTTTTCTTGGCAGCCACCTTGTCGGAGAAGGGCGCAAGGTCAACTGGCCAGATCCCCGGGTCGGCGATGCGCCCTGAAGTCGACGGCGCCAACTTCCAGGCCTCGATCATGCGATGCAAGACTCCAGGATCCGTCAGGTAGGATCCCAAGTCATCCTCTTGCTCGAGCATGCTCAGCTTGCCGACGAGTCCGACGCCGCCAGTCACCGGAGGCGAGCCCGAATAGATGCTGTGCCCGCGGTAGGTGGACTTTACCGGCTCACGCGACACTGCGAAGTAGTGCTTCAGGTCAGAACTCTGCATGACGCTGCCACCATCACGCAGATCCTTGATCATGCGCTTGGCGACCTCGCCCTCGTAGAATCCCTTCGCCCCCTTCTCGGCGATCTGCTTCAGGGTCCAAGTGAGGTCCGGGTTCTTCAGCAAGTCACCGGCCACGAGCGCTCTGCCATCTGGAAAATACAGGGCTTCGGCGGCATCCGAGTCACGATAGCGTGGCCGATTGCGAGCGAGGGTCGTCGCCAGCGCGTCGTCGATGACAAAGCCCTCTTCCGCCAACTTGATCGCTGGCTGTAGCAGCTCGGACCACTCGACCTTGCCGCTGCCATGATTCTCGAATGCGAGGCGCATGCCTGCGACGGTGCCGGGCACATTGACCGCCTGGGCCGCTGATCTAGCCGACCCTCTTTCCCCAGGTCCACGAGCTGGAGCTTGCTTGGCGGCAGCAGGAACGCGGGTCATGAATTCGATGCACACGGGTTCGCTCATGCCCTGCAAGAAAACCATCATCTCGCCATAGCCACCGATGCCACTGGCATCCGGTTCAACGACCCCGAGGGCAAAGGAAACTGCGATGGCCGCTTCGACCACGTTGCCACCTTTGCTGAGAACTTCGACGCCGGCCGCGGTCGCCTGCGGATGCGCACTGGAGACTGCTGCCCGACCGCGAGCCTCAGCACGCAGATCAGGGCGTGCCTGCAGGAGGGCGAAGATCGCTGCATCGAGTTCAGCGGGTGATTTCGCCTTTTCCGCAGCCGGCCGATGCTCAGCTGCAAGAGCCAGCCATCGACTGCGCTCCTGGGTCGGGTACTGAGCGGCCAGGCGATCGACCAGGCGATCGAAGTGCGCAATCTGACGCAAGGCCAAGGGCGGTGCAGCCAGTGCGATCTCCGAGTCCGTTCCACTCGGCGGTGCTGGGGCCTTCACGAACCAAAGCAGAGCATCCCGCGCAGCGAGCGGACCGTACTGGCGCAGACCAACCCGATCCGGGTCGCCGTTATAAGCCGGTTCGTTGCGCGGCAAGGCCGCCAAGGCCAGGAAGCCGCCGTCCGGCGACCAAGCTACAGAGCTGCGGGTCGAGCTCAGGAGGTTTCGGTAGCTACCCTCCAGGTCGGTCAGCCAAACCCCGCCCTCACCGCCAGGGATACCAAAGGCGATGCGCTCTCCATCCGGAGACCAAGCCAGGGACTCGACCCTGGCATCCGCGAGAACCAGTCGATCCTTCTTTGCTTCGGGGAGCGAGTCTGCGCCCTCAGCAGTCACCAGATCAAGGAGGCGGAGCTCGGCAGAGCGGCGCCCAAGAGCAACGTAGGCCAGGGTCTTACCATCCGGTGAGAAGACCGGCGAAGTCTCAGCAGCCGGGGACTCGGTGAGCTGTATCTCATTGCCATCTGGCTGGCGAAGGAAGAGCTCTGTCTCCCCTGACCGACCACGCACGAAGATGATGTCCCCGTTCGCCCGTTGAGTAGGCTCACGCTCGTCGGCCTCCGCGCTAGTGAGCCTCTCGACTTCGCCGATCGACGCGCCATCGACCGGGACACGGTACAGGTCAAAACTGCCCTCACGATTTGACGAAAACAGCAGAGCCTTGGCGTCCGCCGTCCAATGCGGGTCCAGATCGACTCCCGCTGCAGAGGTTACCTGCCGCCAATTGACTCCCGACGCGGGAGAACCGGAGCCTGCGGCCCCCACGCTCTGGGTGATGATCCAGAGATTGCCGGCCATGGACACGGCGATCTGGCCTGTCGAGGAAAAGTCCGGATGCTGCAGCCCCGCAGAGGGGGAAGAGCTCTGAGCCGGCAGCCCACAACCGAGGATCGAGGCCGCGAGGAGGGAAATGCATCTCATGACTTGGCTCCTGCCGGTTCATTGAGGATCAACACCCGGCCCTTGGCTCCAACTGCCGTCTGGCCCGATTCGTTGACCAGACGACCTCGCAGGTCGACCAGATCTCCAGCGAGACGGGCACATGGCTGCACCGAAATGACCATCCACTCCAGCTTGACGCTCTCATCCGCGAGGACTGGCTTCTTGAAGCGAAACCAGAAATCCAGACCGAGCATGTTGGCGGACTTGGAGAAGTGGCTGGCGGTCAGGGCCATGAGCATCGCGGAGGTCTGCGGCCCGCTCGCGATCAGCTTGCCGAAGCGTGACCTGGCCGCGAATTCTGCGTCGTGATGCAGGGGATTCATGTCCCCGGCCGCGCGCGCAAAGTCGGCGACGGAATCAGGGCTGAGCTGGACCTGGGAGGAGAAGCGCTCTCGGGGCTGGACCTTCATGGGGCGAGTCCTGGGCTGGGACTACCCGAAGGTAGTGGAGAGGGCCAAGGAGACCAAGCAGGGCATCATCTCTGCAAGCTTGGTACACGAAGCGAGGAGGGGCCAAGGCCCCTCCCCGCTTCACTTCCGTCTAGTTTCCACTTCCTATCCAGAGAAGTCGTTCGTACCCCCCATTCGAGGTATGGGACCTAGGACGCGGTCGAGGGGAATTAACTTCCGGGATTCGCAGCTTCCCAATCGACCCCGGAGGAGCGCATCAGGCCATGCCCTCGAAGCGTCGGCAGGCCTCCTCCAAGACCTCCCCTGTCACCGCGAATTGGAAGCGCAGACTGCGCACCCCATCCGGGTTTTCATAGAAGACGTGGCCGGGCACAGCATTGATACCGACGCGATCGATCAGCTCCAGGGTTGCCGCATGAGGATCCAGGTCGCCGAGCACCTTCCGGTAGTCCGCTAACACGTAATAGGCGCCCTGGGGCTTGGTGAAAGTGAATCCTGCGGCAGCCAAGGCGCTGCAGAAGCGCTCCCGCTTCTCGCCGTAGCTGCTCTGCAGTGCCGAGTAGAAGGTCGCCGGCAGTTCTGACAGAGCACGCTGCACACCTCTCTGCATCGGTCGTGGCGCGCAGACATGCATCTGATCACATACCTGGCCGATGGCATCGACCGTGTCAGCCGGTCCAAGCAGGTAGCCGATCCGCCAGCCGGTCACGGAGAAGGTCTTGCTATAGCTCCCCATGGTCAAACTGCGTTCGCACAGCCCATCGATGGTCGCCGGCGATACATGTTCGCGGCCATCGAAGCACATGTATTCGTAGACCTCGTCGGTGAACACGATGATGTCGCTGCCGTCGAGCAGTTCAGCGATCGCCGTCATCTCTTCCGCGCTGAACACCTTTCCAGAGGGGTTGCCCGGGGTGTTGATGATGATGCCGCGAGTCCTGGGAGTAATCGCCTTCTTCAGAGCATCAAGATCCAGGGCAAAGTCCGGACTGCTCAATGGCACACAGACCGGCTTCGCCCCCATGAGGAGCAGCGAGGACCGGTGGTAGGAGTAGAAGGGCTCGAAGAGAATGACCTCATCACCTGGCTCCAAGAGGCAAAGACCCGCGGCAAAGAAGGCACCTGAAGACCCCAGGGTGACCAACACTTGCTCGGCTTCACAGGCGATCTTGTTGAACTCGCCGAGCTTCTTGGCGATCTGTTCCCGTAGCTCGGGCAATCCTGCGTAAGGCGTGTAGGTCTGACGGTCTCCGCCCTGAATGCTCGCCTGAGCTCCCTGCACCAGCGGCTGCGGCGTATCGAGATCGCAGATCCCCTGACCGAGGTTGATCCCCCCCTCAACCTTGTTGATGACATCGGTGAGAGAGCGCAGCAAGTTGCCAGCACCGAGGTGCGTCCTCCGCTGCGCCAGATGATCGAAGGGGTCAGCCATCCGCCCTGGCTTAACGCTGTAGCAGCCAAATTCAAGCCGCGCGATCGACCTGGAGCGGGAAGGGCACTAGATTGCGAATGACAGAAGATGAGCCACAAAGCCCTCCAACTCTGCAAGCAGGTCCGCCGCTCACTCGAACTCAGCCTGATGAGCGAGTGTGCTGATGAGCTGCTGCAGAGCATGACGGTCGAGAGCGTCGAGCCGGCCCCGGACGATAAGCACCTCCGCGCGACCTTCAGCCTGCAGGACGCGGAGCCGAGCCTGAGCCGCGAGGAGGTTCTTGCACGACTGGAGGCGGCAAGGCCGGTGCTCACCGAAGGGCTGATTCAAACTATCAGCCGCCGCAAGGTGCCGGACATTCGCTTCGAGGTCATCAAGGCCGCGGAGTAGAAGTGAGCAATCCGGAGCCAGGCCCTGCGCAACTGAGCAAGGACCACGAGCGCCAGGGCGCCAGCGGGGAGCGAGGCGAGCGCAAGCAGCAAGGACGCTTCTACACGGACATGAGGCTCGCCGCTGAGCTCACCGAGTTCACCCTCTCGCCTCTCTTAAACAGAGGGCCAAAGGACTTGCTCGCTCTTCGCATCTGTGATCCCAGTGCAGGAGCTGGCGCCTTCCTTCTCGCGGCTCTGCAGCAACTGGAGAAGGCGCTGCCAAGCAAACTCGGCGCGCATGAACGACTCAACCTACGGCAACGCATCGGTCGTAGCTGCCTCTATGGAGTGGACAGAGATCCACGCGCAGTGGATCTAGCCAAGGCAAATCTGAACCACGCCATTGCCGCAGAAGCAGCCATCGATCTGCGGACACAGATCCGCTGTGGCGATGCGCTTCTCGGCTTTCACGCGGAAGCCGCTTCTGACTTGGCTGCAAAGGGTAGCTTTCGATGGCAGACTGACTTCGCGAACATCTGCGCACAAGGTGGCTTCGACGCGATCATCGGCAATCCACCCTGGGATATTCTCAAGCCCGACTCCCGTGAATTCTTCGCCAGGCACGAACCGAGCTACAAGCAATTCACCAAGACCCAAGCTCTAGCCTGTCAGCGACGCCTCTTCGCCAATGACCCAGCCCTCGAGGCTGAATGGTCATCTATCCAATCCCAGCAGCGGCGATTGGCGAGCTTCCTACGCAATCCGGCTTCACCCTTTCGCCACATCGGCCCGGGGGATCTCAATAGCTACAAGCTCTTCTTGGAGATGTCGATTCACCTGCTCAGACCAGGTGGCCGCCTGGGCATGCTGGTTCCTGCGGGGATCTACAGCGATCTCGGAACTGCGCCCCTGCGGCGCTTCATGCTCGAAGAGAATCGCTGGGAGCTTCTGCTGGGCTTTGAGAACCGCAGCCGAGTCTTCGAAATCGATGGCCGATTCAAATTCGCCGCGATCGTCCTACAGAAGGGTGGACAGACCGGAGACGTACGCTGTGCCTTCATGCGCACTGATCCACAGCTGCGGCTAGAGAAGGGGGATGGAGTGCAACTGCAACGTAGCTTCCTGACGAAACTCAGCCCACGTAGCCTGGCGATTCCCGAGATTCAATCCCAGCGCGATCACGATCTACTGACAAAGATCCACGCCAACTCGATCCCCTTCGCTGACGAAGGCGAGGCCTCCTGGCAGATCGAGTACCGACGTGAGTTCGATCTCACTCTGGACGCAGAGCGCTTCGCAGCTCGAGACGAGTTGGAGGCCAAGGGCTTCAGAAAGACGGAGCTGAGTCGCTGGCAGCATCCGGACGGACGCAGGGCCTTTCCCCTTATCGAGGGTCGCATGATCGATGCCTTCTGCGATCACCAGAAGCGCTGGGTAGAGGGACGGGGCAGACGGGCCCTATGGCAGCGCCTAGAAGAGGGGGATTGCGATCTCGGCCCACAGTACCTGATTGCAGAAAGTGAACTCGAGATCGCTACCATCGATGTCGACGAGCTCAAGATTGCATTCATGGCGATCGGATCCGCTACCAACCTCCGCAGCATGTACGCGAGCTCCATTCTCGGATCGCCATGCGGCAATTCTGCCCCCACTCTTCGCGCCCCCAATGCGCTCCACCTACCCCTTCTCGCCGTGCTCAACAGCTTCGTCTATGACTACGCTCTGCGTACACGCCTGGGTGGCAACAACCTCAACCACTACATTCTTCGCGATACTCCTCTGCCCCATCCAAGCAGAATCCTCGCCGTTCCAGAGCTCAATTCCATGGTCGCACAGCTCGCCTGGCCTCTGCCTCGTTTTGCCAAGGCCTGGCGGGCGCAGGGCATCGACCGGGCGGAATGGATCAGCGACCCACGCGCTCGCCGCCATCGTCGCGCCAGGATCGACGCTCTCGTTGCCAGAGCCTACGGGCTGGATCTGAGTGACATGGCCTGGATCCTGCGCGACTGCGATCACGAAATTGGGTCCCTGACCAATCGCGAGCTCACCAGATCTCTTGATCAAAAAGGGTTTTGGCGGGTCGACCGCGATCTCAACCCAGATGATCGCCTGACTCAGATGACTCTTCGCAAGATGGCAAAACTGGAAGCATGCGAATCCTAATCAGTGGAGCATCAGGGATGGTGGGCAGCGAATTACTGGCCAACTTGCGGGCGGAGGGCCTGGAAGCGACTCGACTCATCAGAGGTCGAGAAGCGCAAGCGAACGAAATCCTCTGGGATCCTGAGGAGGGCCAACTCGACGCCGATCAACTCGAGGGTTTCGATGCGGTAGTCCACCTGGCTGGCGCGAACATCGCTGCAGGTCGCTGGAATGCAGAACGCAGGGCGCGCATTCGCGATAGCCGAGTCAAGGGGACAAAGCTGCTCTGCGAACGCTTGGCTAGCTGTAGAAACCCTCCTGCGGTCCTCATCAGCGCCTCAGGGGTCGGCGTCTATCCATCTTGCCGCGACGGCAAGACCCGCGATGAGGACAGTTCCCTGGGCCAGGGTTTCTTGGCGGACACGGTCCGTGACTGGGAAGGCGCGACAGAGCCTCTCGCCGGCGGCAGCACCCGCTTGGTAAAGCTCCGAATCGGAATGGTGCTCAGTCCCAAGGGTGGTGCCCTGCGCAAGATGCTCACCCCCTTCCGCCTGGGTCTCGGCGGACGCTTTGGCGACGGCAAGCAAGTCATCAGCTGGATCAGCATCCGCGACTTGGTCGCTTGCATTCGCTTCATCATCAAGACTGAGCAACTCAGCGGGACTGTGAACGCGGTGAGCCCCAATCCCGTCAGTAACGCGGAGTTCACCAAGGCTCTCGGCAAGGCGCTAGGGCGTCCAACCTTCATGGCCGTCCCGGCTTTCATGCTGAGCCTGATCTTCGGGCAGATGGGTCGCGAACTTCTGCTCAGCGGTCAGCGAGTCAAGCCGGCTCGACTCGAGGAGTCGGGCTATCAGTTCCAACACCCTGAATTGGAAGCCGCCCTGCGAGACCTTCTCAGTCTCTGAGATAGCGGTGCACCGTCGGCAGTCGACGCCCGCCCCAACAGCGTGAGCTCACCCGCAGGGTCGGTGCGTATTGAAAACGCTTGAACTCATTGACCTGCACCTTGCGAAAGAGCTCTTCCACGCTGTCAAGATCCGCTCCACATTGGCCTGCAACCTCCTGCGCCGGCAAGCGCTCTTCGATCAACAGACGCAGAATCGGGTCGAGTTGCGCGTAGTCCGGCAGGCTGTCCGAGTCCAATTGCCCTGGTCGCAGCTCCGCGGAAGGCGGCTTGCTGATTGTGTTTTCAGGGATGCGAACTGAATCTCGATTGATCCATCGAGCCAGGGCATAGACCTCGGTCTTCCAAAGATCGGCGATAGGCGCCAGAGCACCGCACATGTCGCCGTAGAGAGTGCAGTACCCAACCGCCGCCTCGCTCTTGTTGCCGGTAGTGAGCAGCAGTGCATCGAACTTGTTGGCGTAGGCCATCAACAGGCTGCCGCGCATGCGCGCCTGCAGGTTCTCTTCGGCGACATTCTCCTCAGTGTCGGCGAAGACCTCCTCCAGAGCTTCTTCGAAGGCACTCTGGAGACCGATGATTGGGATGACATGGAACTCGATCCCCAGACTCGCCGCCAGAACTCGCGCATCTTCCAGACTGTGATCGCTGCTGTGCGATGAAGGCATGGCGATACCGATCACCTCCTCAGCGCCGAGAGCATCCACTGCCAAGGCAGCGGTGAGAGCACTGTCGATGCCCCCTGAAAGACCAATCAACACCTTCCCGAAGCCGAATTTGCGCACGAAATCCCCGATCCCCATGCAGAGCGCCCGGTGCTGCATCTCACATCGATCCGACTCGGGCACCTGCTCCGTCCATTCTTCCGCACTGTCCACGACCTGGATGGATTCTTCGAAGTAGACCGGCTGGGCAGCCACTCCCTTCGGGCCGAGGGCCATGGAGCCGCCATCGAAGAGGATGTTCACATTTCCCCCGACCTGATTCACCAGAAGGAGCGGAAGTCCATGGCGCTTGCTCGCGGACTGCAACATACGCAAGCGAAAGCGCTCGTTGCCAGATCGCCAGGGGCTCGCTGAGATATTGACGAGGATATCCGCGCCGGCTTTGGCCAGCCGCTCGATTGGATCGATGGAGTACAGTCGCTCTGTGAAGAACTCAGCGTCATTCCAAGCATCCTCGCAGATGCTGATGCCCAGTTTCAGACCTGAGATCTCTACCAGGTTCTCTTCGGGTCGTGGCCAGGGCTCGAAGTACCGCGCCTCGTCGAAGATGTCATAGGTCGGCAGCAGACTCTTGCGCGCGACCACTCTTGCCATGCCGCCTTCGATCAAAGCCACCCCATTGTAAAGGGCACGAGCGCCCTTGGCCGCGTTCGCATTGACCTCCAGACAGCCCACCAGGGTCGGCATATTTGGCGGCAGCTTGGCCGCCAAGCGCTGCAGGGCATGGTCATGAGCCGCAAGGAATCCCGGACGGAGAAGGAGATCCTCAGGCGGGTAGCCGCAGAGGCTGAGCTCAGGGAATATCGCCAAGGCTGCGCCCGCGCGCTGAGCCTCGGCACAGGCCTCCTCGATGCGCCGCAAGTTGCCAGCAAAGTCACCGACGGTGGTGTTGATCTGGCAGAGGCCAATCTTCATCGCTTAGCGCACTTCTGCAGGCAGGGTGAACTCAATGTCCTCGTGCACACCATCGATCTCCTCAACCACATCGGCTCCCAGCAGCTTCAAGCGATCCACGACCATCTGCACTGATATTTCAGGTGTCGATGCGCCGGAGGTGATCCCGATGGTCGAGACTCCCTCAAACCAACTTTCTTGCAGCTCGTCAGGTCCGATGAGCAAGTGTGCAGGAACCCCCGAACCCGCCCCGATCTCCCGCAGTCGATTGCTGTTCGAACTGGTGGGATCGCCGATCACCAACCAGAGATCGACTTTGCCTTGGAGGCTCTTCACCCCCATCTGTCGGTTTGTAGTCGCGTAGCAGATATCTTCCTTACGAGGAGTGCGTAGATCAGGGAAGCGCGCCTTGAGGACGGCCAAGACACGACCGGCTTCATCGACACTGAGCGTCGTCTGAGTGAGGACCGCAACGCGCCCCGAGGGCACCTTCACTTCCGCAGCCTCTTCGGGGCTGGCCACTACGATGGTCTGTTCCGGGGCTTCACCAACCACGCCGATCACCTCCACGTGCTCGCGGTGCCCGATCAGCAGGATGGTGTAGCCCTCCTTGGCAAATGTCCGCGCTTCCGCATGCACCTTGGTAACCAGAGGGCAGGTGGCGTCGATGCTGTGCAAATCGAGATCGCCGGCCTCGGCGAAGACCTCAGGTGCAACGCCGTGCGCGGAGAAGATCACCTTCCCACCCTTGGGGACATCCTCCAGCCGATCGACAAAAACTGCGCCCTTGGCGCTGAGTTGATCGACAACCACCTTGTTGTGCACGATCTCATGGCGCACGTAGACCGGAGCACCGAACTTCTCGATGGCGCGTTCCACCACTTCGATAGCGCGCTCGACTCCGGCACAAAAACCACGGGGACGGCAAAGGAGGATCTTCATCGGGCCGGAGAGTGTCGGCTCCCGCCACTAGGCAGGCAAGTGCCGAGCCTCTTTCCGCGCCCTAGTGCTTCAATAGAGTTCCATGACCAGAGCTGCGCCCAAGGTCACGGCGCCGGACCCACCAAAAGCCGGCCCAGTGCCAACCACCCGCGCCACTCGCAGCGGGCCACAGATAAGGGAGGAGAGGCGATGCGAGGTCACGATCCCGAGGGTATTCGCGCTAATGTCGATACAGAAGGCCTGAGCATAGACCTGCTGGTCGACCAAATTGAGATCGGCAGGAACCGTAAATGACAGAGTCCCAAATCCGGCCGGGTCACCGGCAGCACTGCGCACCGACAAAGGATTGAGGTAGACGAAGCAACCATCTGCAGGCAAGCCGAGAATCGGCGCTGGGCCGCCGAGATGGAGGGGCAGTGGCAGGCCAGCGATCTGACCACCGGGGATAGAGGAGATGATCACCGCAAAGGGAGCATCCGCTGGGAGATTGCGTATCTCATAGGTCACCGCTCCACCGGCACGAATGTCGTCACTGGCAGTCAACTGCAAGGCCTGTCCCGAGCCGGTCAGGCAGTTCTCCAGAGGGTCGCTGAAACTCTGGCTGGGACTCGTGCACATGAAGGGTGTATCCATCCAGTACGCGCCTCCCGGCTGTTCGAGGACGTGGATGTCCACTACCAAACTCTTTGGAACCTCACGACCGACACGCACCGGAGTGAGTCCGTAGTTAGTGGCATGCCCATTGATCCTATTGAAGTCGAGCTCGAGCTCGAAGGGCCGAGGCAGGAGGGCCGGGTCCAACAGATCGAGTGCAGGTAGAACGACCTTCTCGAAGTTGAGGACCTTGACCCGATCGTTGCCGTGGTTTTGATCGAAGTTCTCGCTCGCGCCTGAGGCCTCCACATAGGAAGTGGAGATCCAAACATCGATGGTCAAGAACTGCTTGGAGTTCATGGCGCCCCGCTCGCCATCCATGCGCAGACGTAGGCCATTGATGCGCCGGTTATCGGCGAAGGAGAGGGTTGCCGCCTCGTAGATGCTCTGAAAGCGGACAGGATCAGCGATGCCAAAAGGCAGTCTTGTTGAGCTGCGAGCCTCCACGCCAGCCAGACTCTGGGGAATCACGGCCTGCGCAAAGAGCCCCTTCGCGCACAGCCCTAGCCCCAGTAAGAGGGCGGCAAAAACCTGCCTTTGCATCATCATCCGGTCTCCTGCCCATGTCATCGACGGAAGGGACCGAGCAGCTTGATCGGACCGCTGGGCTACTGTCGCGATTCCGTACAAGAAGAAGGAGTCGCAACCTCGTGGTCGCGACTCCTGAATCAGAAGCTCGGGGCTCAAACTCGCTTTCTATCGCGAGCAGTTCACCTGCAGGCTGTTGCTGCTGGCGATTTGCAAGCCACGATCACCGCCAAACTTGACGGTCACTTGCTGGACGAAGAACTGCAGATCACCCGGCACAGGTGGCAGGGCAACGGAACTGCGAGCATCGCCGTCCGCATTGGTATGGAAGACAGCTCGCACAACAGGCCTCACGAGCAGGGGGCAATCCGAAAGGGGGCTGCGCCCAAATTCGCCTGTCCTCGCCAGAAGCGTCACACCAATGGCGCCTGGAAGCGCACCCTCGAGACTGAGAAACAACCTGTCCTGCGGAGCCGCCAGTCTCGATTGCCCATCGGCAAGCACCGCCCCCTTGAGCACGCCGCCCTGCGGGCAGCTACGCTGTCCGGGGCTCAACTTGCAGGTAGTCGGCGGGATACGATCCGCTTCGAAGCGAACGGATAGTCCAGCCTCGAAGGCACTGCCGAGAACGGCTCCTGTATTGCTCAGGACTCCGGCATGGGCAAAGCCCTCGAGGGTGATTCCCAGTGGCAGGCCATGCGCTCCAACCTCGAGGCCCTCGATCGTGATCCGCTTCCCATCGCCGGGTCTATCCTCCGCCTCGAACCTGATCTTGCGATCACCGATGGACACCACTGCGCTGGCATGGGCCCGGTTGGCGCGGATGCCCTTGAAGGCCAGGACTAAAGTGCCCTCCTGGCTGTCGCGAGGGCGAATGATCAGCCGATAGGTCTGCGGACTCGGTACCGCAGAACCATTGCCCGTGTGGCCCGCCTGCGGCAAGTTGATATTGGGGTCGGGGAGAATGCTCGCGTGACCAGCCCACGCGAATCTCGCGCCGGATACCCCTGGTTCTGCGATCGCTGCAAGTTGCAGGGTAGCCCGGGCTCCAGGAGCTCGGACAGCCAGCTCCGTGGGTCGGATGATCCTCTGGCCCGCCGGTAGAGAACGAACTTCTCGGCCGGCAAAGACACCGGCACGGGAAACCGTGCTGAGCCCGGAGGGCTCGGGAATCGGCATCGGGCTCGGGCGAACCGTGGTCGCCTGAGCAGAGAGGGCGGCGCTGGTCAGGAGCGCGGCAAGAAGAATAAGTGGGGATCGCAAGGCTCTGTACCTCTGGGACTGTGCTTGAGTTAGCTGGATTGCGGGGATTGCTTGGGGGCTGGATTCAGGCGAATCCAATGAGGCGTAGTGCCCCGCCAATGGGCCAGTGACGGAAGAAAGGGCGGGAAATCGCCGACCCTTGGAGCTTTCCGCCAAGCCGGATGGTCTTGACTCCCCCTCGCCAACGCCGTATCTGATGCCCCCCCCAAGAGCCATGCTGAGCCCAAAAGAAGTTCAAAAACTCATCGAGGACCATGTCCCTGACGCAGAGGTCCAGGTTTCGGATATGACCGGAACCTCGGATCACTTCGACGTTCGGGTCTGCTCTCCTGTTTTCGCCGGAATGTCACTCATGGATCAGCACAAGATGATCCATACAGCCCTGGGCGAACATCTCACCACAAGCATTCATGCGGTGAACATCAAGACAATGGCTCCAGAAGGAAGCTGAACCCCCATGTGGAATACTGACCAAGTCAAGAAAGTCATCGCCGACAACAAGATCGTGATCTTCGCCAAGGGTACGAAAGAGCAGCCAATGTGTGGCTTCTCCAATCGCGCCATCGAGATCATGAACCGCATCGGCCAGCCCTTCGAAGTTGTCAATATCTTCGATGATCCGAACATCCGCCCCGCTCTGGTCGAGACCACTGGATGGCCCACCACACCGCAGGTTTTCGTCTCCGGTGAGATGATTGGCGGCTCGGATATCGCCCTCGAGTTGTTCCAGTCGGGCGAGCTGCAGAAGAAGGTCGACGCGGCCTTCGCTGGCTAGACCGAGTCCTGATTCTCGAATCGGGATCCGAGCTCGTCTCGGATCCGGACAACCCATTCAAGCTCTCCCCGGGCTGGGCCGAAGACTGTCGTGAACTCCGTCAGCGGAGAATCATGTTCGTCAGGGGAAATAGCTGTGAAGCTCGAGAATCATACGGCAACAACCGGTCATCAATCACCTGAGTCGCGTTACGCGTCTCTTCATCGTGCAGTCGAGGCCGGCCTCGCCAAGGACCAGACTTGGGGTGAGCTGGTCAGCGTTTGCATACGATTGGACAAACCCACCGAAGCTCTCGAAGCTCTGCATCGCATCGATGATCAGAGTCTTCGCGCGCGGGCGGGAGGCCTGCTAATGCGTCATGGCCTCATGGCCAAGCATCATGCGGATTCGCATCGTCCTGCGCAGGCTCAGGGCAATGCTTCGCCTGAGACCTTCAAGGAAGAGATCGCCGACTCCTTTCGCTTCCTGTTCTTGGATCATATGCCTCTCACCGTGATGGTGATGACCATGATCTTCCCCGTGGTGATCGGTATCGGCGGGCTGCTGACTCAGGGATCGAATTCCCTGATCCTGCCCTTGATCGCCCTGATCCCTGCCATCTCCACGATTGGTCTTGTCGGCGCTCTGGCACGACAGATCCTCCTCGATGCGAGTCAAGGGATCAGCGATCCACCCGGACTTCCTGCCACCAAGCCTCTCGCCAAAGACGCCGGGCGCTTCCTATTGGACGGTCTCGTGCTCAGCCTGGTGCTGCTCGCTCCGGGTGTCCTGCTATGGCAATTCACTTCCCTGGCAATCCTCACGAAGATCTCCTTGCTCGCCTTCGGGGTTCTCTTTCTGCCGATGGCGATGGCCATGCGTCAGGTCTGCGAGGACTGGCGGGCACTCAATCCGAAGTTCCTGATCCCTTGCGTCAGCAAGGCTGGTCTGCCGTACTTCGCAACCGTGGGCTTTGCCGCAGTCATCTTGAGTCCAGCGGTTATTTCCCTGGTTCTGACCACCGGTGCTGAGGCCTACCTCCGCATCTCCGTCCTCGGTCCGCTCAGCGTCGTGCCTCTCTTCGTGATCGCAAGACTCATGGGACGCGTCCTGGATATCCGTCGCCGGGACCTGGGTGAACTTCTCGAGATGCCGGCCATTCGCGTCACAAAGCAAATGGAGACCGTCGCCGAACTTCGTGCCCGGCGCGGAGCTCAGCAACCGGCAGCACAACAGCGCCCCCAAGCGCAGGCTCAGGCTCGGCCGCAGGCTCAGGCCTCGCAGCGAAAGCGCGCACCTCTGAACTCGAAGCCCCATCCAGAGGCGCAGCAGGCCAGTGCTGGCTGGCGACCAAGACCGGTGAAGGCGGCGCCTGCACAGCAAACGGTAAGGAAGGCCACCGATCTCAAGCTCAAGGTCCCGCAGGGAGTCGATGAGCACTACCAGACGACCATCGGCGAGGAGTTCCCGGATCTCACCAAGCTGCCTGGGGCCTGTGTCTACAAGGGTAAGGCTCGCGACGAAGCCGGGGCTTCGTCGGCAACGAAGAAGCAACCCTAGGAAGCCAGGTTTTCGCTGGGTGGCACTCGCGAGTGCCGATGAAAGAGGTAGACCACTCCGTAAATGATGGGAGTGTCTATGACTGCGCAGAGCAGTTTGAAGCTCCAGCCGTCCAGGATGGCAGACCCCATCCTGGACATGCTCCACTCGCCAAGAAACAAGACAGCGATCACCAGGACCGTATCGAGTAGTTGGGAGGTGGCCGTCGAGAGGTTGTTGCGGAGCCAGAGATGGCGGCCATTCGTGCGCTTCTTGATGGCATGAAAGACCCTGATGTCCACAAGCTGGGCGCAGAGGTAGGCGGTCATCGAAGCGAGGATGACGCGCCAGGCATTGTGAAAGACCATGGAGTAGGTCTCGTCATCCACCTTGCTATCCGCCAAGGCGGGAAACTGCGCCCCCAGCCAGAGCACCCCGAGGACGAAGACGGATCCGACGAAGCCGGAGATCACGACCTGGTTGGCGCGCTTCTTTCCGTAGATCTCGGAGAGGATATCTGTGACCAGGAAGGTCAGCGGGTAGGGCAGGACTCCCGCGGAGAGCACAAATACATGAAAGCCAAGGTCGACGGTGACGAACTTGTTGGCGATCAGGTTGCAAACCACCAGCGCAGCCACGAAGAGAGCGCTGATGATGGCAAAGGGTAGTTCGTCACGATCTCGCATGGACTGAATGATTCCCGGCTGGGGATCCCAAGGTCTCGACGCTATCCTGCCAGCTCACAGCGGCTTCTCCAATGTCGAGCTACAAGTAGATGCGCGAACCGGTTCTCGTCGCCAACGGTCAAGGCTTCTGGGGTGACTCCATCCTCGGGCCCCTGCGTCTCGTACGCGAAGGGCCCCTGCATTATCTGGCCCTCGACTACCTGGCGGAAGTCACCATGAGCATCATGCAGAAGCTCAAGAGCCGGAATCCGGACGCGGGCTATGCCACTGACTTCGTCGCCATGCTCGACCGGAGTTTGCCGGAGATTGCAGCCAAGGGCATCAAGGTCATCGCCAACGCGGGTGGGGTGAATCCCTCGGCCTGCCTCGAGGCGGTCCTGGAGCTGGCCAGAAAGAAGGGCCTGAAGGGACTTCGCGTCGGGATCATCGAAGGTGATGACATTCTGACGAGGATTCCGCAACTACTGGCCGAAGGCGAGGAGTTGCGCAACATGGACAACGACGCCCCCCTCTCCAGCATCCAAGAACATATCACTAGCGCCAACGTCTACATCGGCGCGCCTGCCGTCGCCGAGTGCCTCGCCGCCGGTGCGGACATCGTCATCGGTGGCCGCATCACCGATCCGGCGCTGGTGGCTGGCCCGCTCATGCACGAATTTGGCTGGAGCGGGGAGGACTACGACAAGATGGCCGCGGCGACCGTTGCCGGGCACATCGTCGAGTGCGGCGCACAGTGTACGGGAGGAAACTTCACCGCCTGGCGAGAGGTGCCCGACATGGCTCGCATCGGCTACCCGATTATCGAGGCTAGCGCGGATGGCAGCTTCTTTATCACCAAGCACGAAGGTACCGGTGGCCTCATCGATCGGCGCACGATCGTGCATCAACTTCTTTACGAGATGGGTGATCCAAAGCGCTACCTGGGCCCGGATTGCACAGCTGACTTCACCAGCGCGCAGATCGAAGAAGCCGGCAAGGATCGGGTGAAGATTTCAGGGGTGAAGGGTGGTCCGCCCACGGATACCTACAAGGTCTCGATTAGCTATCAAGACGGCTACAAGGCCAGTGGCCAACTCACGGTGGCCGGACCTGATGCAGTCGCCAAGGCCAGGCTCTGCGCGGACATAGTCTTCGAGCGAGTTGCCATGGATGGAGTGACTTTTGATGACGAGCAAAAGCTCGTCGAGATTCTCGGCTCAGGTGTCTGCCATGCGGGCGTGGTGCCTGAAATGGACCCACCGGAAGTTGTTCTGCGCCTTGGTGTGAAGGACAGGGACCGCAAGAAGGTCGACCGCTTCGGGATGGAGATCGTCCCACTCGTCACCAGCGGCCCGCCAGGAGTCACCGGATTCGCCGGTGGCCGCCCGAAGGCGACCGACATCATCGGCTACTGGCCAGCCCTTCTGCCCAAGGGCCAAGTCACGACGAGCGTGCGGGTGGAGGAGGTCTGATGGTCAAGCTCGGAGAGATTGCCCAGGCACGGTCAGGAGACAAGGGGGATGGCAGCAACGTTGGGATCTTCGCACACAACGCTGAGGACTATGCCTTCTTGAAGCGCGAGCTCACTGTTGAGCGAGTGAAGAGGCACTTCGCAGAGATCTGCCTTGGCCATGTGGAACGCTATGAGGCGGACAATCTCCTGGCCCTGAACTTCATCTTGCACGACAGCCTTGGCGGCGGCGGGAGCGCGAGCTTGAAGACCGACGCGCAGGGCAAGACTCATGGGCTGGCGATTCTGGAGATGGAGCTGGAACGCTGAGTTCAGTTGCCAAAGGGCTACTGACCCGCGCAAAGCAACTCGCGAAGCGAGTTGTCTTGCCGGAAACCGGCGACGCGAGGGTGATCGAGGCGCGGCAGCGATTGGAGACCGAAGGGATTGCGGAAGTGATTTGGGTCGCGGACCCTGTCGAGGATCCGCGTTTCGCGCGGGTCTGTGAGCACATCTATACCCGCCGCCAACGGCGGGGTGTAGATGTGGACAAGGCGGAAGAACTCGCCGCGGACCCGCTCTACTTCGCAGCTTCTCTAGTTGCCTTGGGCGAAGCGGATGCCAGCGTAGCTGGTGCCACGCGGCCGACGCCGGATGTCATCCGAGCAGGCTTGCACTGTGTCGGATGCGCGGAAGGGGTCCCACTGGTTTCGTCCATGTTCCTTCTCGCCCGTGGCGAAGAGGTCTTGACCTACGGGGATTGCGGGGTGGTTCCCGAGCCAGATGCGGAGCAGCTCGCTGTGATCGCCGCGAATTGCGCGGATAATCACGCGCGCCTCAGCGAAGCTGAGCCGCGCGTGGCCTTTCTGTCCTTCTCTTCCAAGGGCAGCGCTGACCATCCTCGCGTCGACAAGATCAGAAAGGCCCTCGAGATACTTCTAGAGCGGCGACCGGACATCGAGGCCGACGGCGAATTGCAGTTCGATGCCGCCTACGTGGTCGACGTGGCCACCAAGAAGGCGCCTGACAGCCTGGTCGCCGGCCAGGCCAACGTCTTCATCTTCCCCGACCTCGACTCGGGCAACATCGCCTACAAGATCACCGAACGGCTGGCTGGCTTCAAAGCCTGGGGCCCCTTGATCCAAGGCCTCGCCAAACCCTGCCTTGACCTCTCCCGCGGCTGCACCGCAGACGATATTGTCGCCGTCGCTGCCATCGCCGCACTCATGTGCGACTGATCCGCGACTCTGCCGGCCAATTCGCGAGAACGGTGCTCGGATGCAGAAGTAAACAGGCCTGCTGCACTTGGCGACAGCCAGACTTGCCGTAGACGCGCCCCAAGAGCATCCGCAACGCATGCCCTCCACTGCAGCTAACAATCTCTGCTCAATCAAGTGACACAGAGTCGGCAGGCCACGGCACAAACATCTCCGCCGTTCATATCGTCAGACGCACAAGTCATTCCGCACAGCAATCTAGGATGGTCTCGCAGCATCTTCGCCAACAACTCTATTCACGATAGCGAGGATATTTGCGCAGCAGGCGATCTCTGCTCAATCAAGTGACTGCGCAGGAGACCCGCCTTGGAGATTTCTTCCAGGGAAGCCGTCACTCTCGAGGGTTCCTTGGCACAGGGTGATGACCGGGTGATTCCCTGCGCAATCGTGACGGCGAGGAGGGTGGGGCCCTAGGTAGCAAGCAAGGTTGTCAGCGCGGTTGTCAGCGCGGTTGTCAGCGATGCAGCAAGCGAAGTGGCAAACAAGGTGGCAACAGAATTGCACGCCGGGTGACAAGCAGGAAAGGGAACAAGGTGACAAGCAGGAAACGAAAGCGAGCGGTTCAAGGTGTGTTCGTCTACAAGAACTGGGGTGGTGCACGGGAAGGTGCTGGCCGCAAGCCAAAGAACAAACGTGCGGGAGTTGGACATCGACCGCGCAGACCTCTCGCGGCACGATTCCCGGTGCATGTCACGACGCGACTACTAGGAGGCCTCCCATCCTTGAGAAGGAGTAAGGAGTACGCAGTCGTCCTCCGCGCCTTTGCCGCAGGCTGTGAGCGCTTTGGTTTTCGCCTGGTTGAGTACTCAGTGCTCAGCAATCACATCCACATTTTGGCTGAAGCAAAGGGAAGGGAAGCGCTCGCCAAAGGTATGCAGGGCCTTCTCGTCCGACTGGCCAAAGGACTCAACAAGCTCTGGGGTCGCAAGGGACCCGTATTCTCCGACCGCTACCACGACCACGTGCTAAAGACGGCGCGAGAGGTGCGCAACGCTCTCGTCTATGTGCTCCAAAACGCTAAGAAACACGGTGTCCGACTCCGACTAGCTCTCGACTACTTCTCCTCCGCAGCCTGGTTCAGCGGCTGGCGGGAGAAGCTCGCAATGCGAAATCAGCCCCCGCAGGCGACATCTAAGGCAGGGACATGGCTGCTCAAGAAGGGCTGGCGCCGTCGCGGCCTGCTCAGTGTGTTCGAACTTCCCCGGGGGGCGGGCGCCTAGGTCTCTGCTTCGACACGAATCAGGAGATCTCCCTGATCCACGTTCGCTCCTTCCTTGGCATGCAGTTCCACTACCACTCCGTCGAGCTCTGCTTCGAGGCGATGCTCCATCTTCATTGCCGAGAGAACCGCAAGGGGCTGACCTCGCTTGACCTGGTCACCCTCGGCAACGAGCACCTGCAGGATCGTGCCGGTCATCGGCGCAGTCACTTCCCCGTTGGCCTCGAGGCTTGCGGCAACGGCGAGAATTCGGGCTTCGTGCAAGTCCCAGGTGCGACCGTCCATGCGCAGTTGCATGCCGGTGTCCGTGGCAACACCCCGTGCCACGTATCGCCTACCCTTCCAAACAAAATCCACAAGCCCGGGCTCGCGCAGATTCGATTCGAAGTCATAGCTTCGGTCATCGTCCTGCAGGCGGTAGTGCCCATGCCCGAGATGCTCCAGGACGAGGCGGCGGGCCTCACCGGAAAGCAGGTAGTCCTTCTGCCAGATCACTTGCCGGCTCCCGGCCAAAGGCGAATCGGGCCCATCTCCCGCCAGGCATCCTCCGTCGCTCCCTTGGAATCGACCGCGGATACCGAGCCTGAACTACGCGCCAAGAGCGCTGCTGCCATCAATACCTCTGGCGGAGGCTCCTCCGGCAGTTCCAAGAGTTCCGGATGAAGATCAACAAAGTCTGTGCGCAACTCGCCTTGCTGAAAGTCCTCCGACTCAACGATGCGCAGCAGGAAGTCCAGATTCCCCGGGATGCCGAGATAGGCAGAATCGCGCAATGCCAAAGCCATGCGCCGGCAAGCGCTGAGCCGATCCGGTGCATGCACAATCAGCTTCGCGAGCATCGGGTCATAGTGAACGCTCACTTCGTCGCCGCTGCGCACGCCAGAATCAACGCGTATACCCGGCCCACGGGCTTCAATCACCCGCACAAGCGTGCCAGCAGCAGGCAAGAAGCCGCGCTCCGGCTGCTCTGCATAGATTCGCGCCTCGATTGCATGCCCACGCGGCGTGAGGTCCTTGCCAGCAAGGAGCTTCACGATGCTTTCGCCGGCAGCGAGAGCGACCTGCAGCTGCACAAGGTCCAGACCGAGAACCATCTCGGTCACGGGATGCTCGACCTGGAGACGCGTGTTGACCTCCAGGAAGTAGAACTCTCCCTTGGCGTCGAGCAGGAATTCGACCGTCCCCGCATTACGGTAGCCGATGGATTCGGCGAGCTTCACTGCGGCGGCTCCCATGCGAGCCCGCAATTCACTATCCACCGCCGGCGAGGGTGCCTCCTCGAGCACCTTTTGATGTCGCCGCTGCACAGAACACTCCCTCTCGTGCAAGGAAACCACCTTGCCCTGATTGTCGCCGAGAATCTGAATCTCCACATGCCGCGCCGGGTGAATCACCCGCTCGAGCAGCATGCTCGCGTCACCAAAGGCAGCCTTCGCCTCGCGCCGCCCGGCAGCAAGATCCGAGAGAAAACTGCTCTCATCCTGCACTTGTCGCATCCCCTTGCCGCCTCCCCCAGCGGAGGCTTTGACCATCAAGGGGAAGCCAACCTCCCGGGCGCGCTCGAGCATGTCCTCATCGTCCCCGGAGTCCTCATTCCAACCAGGCACCACCGGCACGCCAGCCTTCGCTGCCGCTGCCCGCGCGCTCATCTTCGCGCCGAGGATCTCCATGGTCTCCGCGCTTGGTCCGATGAAGCAAAGCCCGGCTGCCTCCACTGCCCGGGCAAAGGCAGCGTTCTCGCTCAAGAACCCGTAGCCCGGATGAATGGCCTCGGCCCCACAGGCCCTGGCCGCCGCGAGGACCGCATTCCCATCCAGATAGGACTCAGCCGCACTCGCACCGCCGAGGCCAATCGCCAGATCCGCCGCATCACAGTGGGCTGCCCCGCGATCCACATCGCTGTAGACCGCCACCGCTTCGATCCCCATCTCGCGCAGGGAGCGGGCTACACGTACCGCGATCTCCCCTCGATTGGCGATCAGAACCCTGGAGAAGGGAGTAGGCATGAAGGATGCGGGCTACATGTGCTCGATGACTGCCGAGCCGAACTCGGAGCACTTGAGCAGAGTAGCTCCATCCATCAGGCGATGGAAATCATAGGTCACCGTCTTTGCAGAGATGGCGCCGTTCATGCCCTTGACGATCAAGTCCGCGGCCTCGGTCCAGCCCATGTGGCGGAACATCATCTCTCCCGAGAGGATCACCGAACCCGGGTTGACCTTGTCCTGGTCCGCATACTTCGGCGCAGTCCCGTGCGTAGCCTCGAAGATCGAAATGCCGGTCTCGTAGTTGACGTTGCCGCCAGGAGCGATGCCGATGCCACCAACACAGGCAGCCAGAGCATCCGAAATGTAGTCACCATTCAGATTGAGGGTTGCGATCACGCTGTATTCAGCCGGCCGAGTCAAGATCTGCTGCAGGAAGGCGTCAGCGATCACATCCTTGATGATCACCTTGTGCCCGTCCTTGCTGATCTGCTGCCAGGGACCACCCTCGAAGTCGACAGCCCCGTACTCCTTCTGCGCGAGCTCGTAGCCCCATTCCATGAAGGCACCCTCGGTGAACTTCATGATGTTGCCCTTGTGCACAAGGGTGACGCTGTCCTTCTTGTTGGCGAAAGCGTACTCGATGGCCGCACGCACCAGCCGGCTGGTCCCCTCCCGGGAAACTGGCTTGATGCCGAAGCCGGCCGTGTCGGGAAAGCGCACCTTGGCGAAGAGCTCTGGGAAGTTCTCTTTGATCAGACCCTTGAAAGTGTTCGCCTCCGGGCTGCCTTCCGCGAATTCGATGCCAGCATAGATGTCTTCCGTGTTCTCACGGAAGATGGCCATGTCCGTGCGTTCCGGGTGCTTGACCGGACTCGGCACACCATCGAAGTAGCGCACGGGCCGGAGGCAGGTATAGAGGTCGAGCTTCTGTCGCAGAGCCACGTTCAGGCTGCGGATGCCGCCACCCACGGGCGTGGTCAGCGGGCCCTTGATGCCGACAAGATTCTCACGGAAGGCCTCGACGGTGGCATCGGGCAGCCATTCTCCAGTCTCCTTGAAGGAGGCCTCACCCGCCTGCACCTGCTTCCAGGCCACTCGACGATCGCCGCCGTAGGCCTTGTCGACCGCCGCATCAAAGACTCGCACGGATGCGCGCCAGATATCGGGCCCGGTGCCGTCGCCATCGATAAAAGGGATGATCGGCTCTGCCGGGACCTGCAGCCCCTCGCTCGACATGGTGATTTTCTCGGCCATCGCGGTGTTTCTAACCTGCTTTCGCGGGGAATGCGAGGCCTCAGCCTGGGCCACCCTCAGGACAGTTCTGGCCAGCCGCGGACTTCAGCCGCAGACGGTGGAAAGCTTCTCGCTCAGCTGCCAATTCTGTGGCATTCGCCCCGGCCGGACGGAGCCTGCTCGCGGCGTAAATCTCCTCCAGGCGCCGGGCGTGCTCCTCCCGAGTCGGCGATGGCAAGGGTAGATTGGCCCGCATGGCCGCGATCAACCCCGGTTCTTCGAGAACGCGGCGCATGGCAGCGAGGAGCGCATCCGCGTCCCCAGGGCCCACCCTCAGGGCACCAGCACCTGCCCGATCTGGCATCGCACCCAGATCACTGAGAATGGTGGGCAGGCGGAGCTCCGTCGCCTCATCCAGCACCAGGCCATAGGTCTCGAAGCCCAGGGCTGGGAAAACCGCCATGTGAATCTTGGCCGCGGCTACATCCTCCAGGGCAAAGGGGCCATGCCGCTTCACTGGCAAACCAGCGGCCAGGCGGTCTAGCTCCGCCGCGAATTCATCGCTCTCTGGCGGCCCAAAGAGGTGCAGTTCGATGGGCCTTCCCTGCCAGGATTCGCAGAGCGCGCGAAAAGCCTGCAGCAGATGCAGGCAGCCCTTGCGGCGGGTCACGCTGCCCCAGTAGGCAAAGCGCAGCGTCTCGCCATCGGCCGGCATTGCCTCATCCGGAAGGGCTTGATCTGGCAGTCCCTCGCGAAGACGCGGCCGGTAGGGAATGGGCAGAATCTCGAGGGCCTGCAGATCCACAGCCGTATTCGCAGCGATGATCTCAGCGGTCGCCTGATTGGAAACCAGCACCCGCCCTGCCCGGCAGAGCTCAGCAGAAAACTGAGCCGCAAAGACCTGGATGCTCTGCTGAATCTCCCCACGCGACTCATGGCCAAAGCGCGGCACACAGTCCAAACAGCTCTCCACGGAGAGCCGCAGCTCGCAGTGTTCATTGTCCCGGTTCACCCGAAAGCAGCGCGGACATGAGGAGTACAAGTCGTGAAGGGTAACCAGGGTCTTGATGCCCAAATCGCTGGCGATTTCCACGAGATTGCTGGTCAGCCGGATCCACTGATGCACATGGACCAGATCGGGCTTCTCGGCGCTGAGGACCGCGCGGACCTTCTCCCCAACCACCGGGTGGTAGAGCTTGGCGAAGTGATCGAAGTAGAGATCGTCCCGATAGATTCGCAGGACCCGGACTCCCTCCTGCTCGATCTCCTCCAGCTGCACCTCCGAGCGAAGCTCCTTGCATCCACTGAGCACCAGGACCTGGTGGCCAGCCTCTGCCTGGGCAGCAACGAGGTTGCGCAGGTAAAGCTCGGTGCCACCGATGCTTTCCGGCGGGAAGCCATGGCTGATGTGGAGGATCTTCACTGCTCGGTTCTACTCCCTGAGAGTCTATCGGCAGCCCTCGTCTTCGATAGGTCAGTTCCCCATGACAAGGGAGGCTCCTCAGCAGTCCTCGGGTGAGCAAAAGGACGATTCGCCGGTTGCCGACAAGAGTGAAGAGCAACCGGGAGAAACCATTTGACCAGCATGACGCGCGCATTGGACGCGCAAAGCCTGATTGAGACCATCCGCGAACGCCTGACTTCCGTCGTGGCGATCAGGCATGAAACCCTCGAACCAATGTTGGTCGCGCTCCTCGCCCAGGGCCACGTACTGATCGAGGGCATTCCCGGCATCGGCAAGACACTCCTCGCGAGGACTCTCGCCCGCTGCGTAGCCGGCAGCTTCAATCGCGTGCAGTTCACCAACGACCTCATGCCCACCGACATCGTGGGCTCGATGGTCTGGCGACCCGGGGCTGAGAAGTTCAGCTTCGTCCGCGGCCCCCTCTTCGCCAACATCGTGTTGACCGACGAGATCAATCGCACAAGTCCACGCACCCTCTCCTGCCTACTCGAAGCCATGGAGAACGGCAAAGTCACTGTCGAAGGCAAGACCATCGAATTGGCTGATCCATTCATGGTGCTGGCCACGCGCAATCCCATCGAATTCCACGGCACCTTTCCAGTCCCGGAAGCAGCCTTGGATCGCTTCCTGGTCCGCGTCGAACTCGAGTATCCGTCTGCAGAGAAAGAGCTCAGCCTGTACATGGGTGAAAAACCGGAGCGCAGCCTCGAGGCACTCGAACCGGTGATCGATCTCGATCAGCTCCGCTCTCTCATCGCTGCGGTAGACGAGGTAGAGGTCAGCGAGCCTGTCGCGCAGTACTGCTTCCGCTTCGTCGAGGCGACGCGTCAACACGAAGAGGTCGCTCTCGGCGCCAGCCCACGCGCCGCCCTCAATTGGCTGCGCGCTGGTCGGGCGATGGCTCTCATGCAAGGTCGCGAATACGTGCTGCCCGACGACCTCAAAGCCATGGCACAGGCAGTGCTCACCCATCGTATCTTCCTCAAGGGCGGTGGCGAAGCGAGCACGATGCTCAACGAGCTCCTCGGATCCGTACCCGTCGAGCTCTGAGATGCGACCGACAGCTTTCGGAATCAAGGCGCTCACCTTCTATCTGACCATCATCGCCGCCTATTTCGTCAGCCCCTACACGAACCTCTTCTTCTTGCTCCTGTCCTTCTTGAGCACGCTCCTTCTATTGAGCTTGTTCTCGACCTTCCGCAATCTCGGCAGAGTGCAAGGAGAGCTGACCGGCCTCAGCCCTTACCCCGCGGAGAGCATGGCGAGGGTCCGACTCAAGCTCACCGGCGACCAGCGCAAGCGCTTCAACATCCAGGCAAGCCTGCGCGTTGCCGGCAGACGACATGCCCTCGGCCGAGTCGAAGTTCTGCAAGGAGAGGCACAGATCGATGTGCAATTGCCAGCGCTTTCGCGCGGCGCATACAGCATCGACTATCTCGAGATCCACTCGAACTACCCCCTCGGCCTGCTGCGTCGATATCGACGATCCGATTGCGAGACCAAGCTCCTGGTTCACCCCAGGCCTCTCGACGATGCCGGCACGCAGCAGGGCGGAGGCGTGCTCGACGAGGTCATCGGAGAAGTTCTCAGCAACTCGGGAGACATGGGTCCGAGTGGAGTTCGCGACTACCAGGCCGGTGATCCGCTCAAACTGATCCACTGGCGCGCCAGTGCTCGACGACGCGAGCTAGTGGTCAAAGAGCTCGAGGGTCACTCGGCGCCGGGCATTGAGCTGCAACTGGATCGGCGCTGCGCAGCTGACAAGCTCGAACGCTGTCTCTCCCTCATCACGACCCTGGCGATTCATGCTCGTGATGGCAAGCGACCCCTGGCCCTGCATACTCAAGGCCTGAGCCAGACCTATGGCGAAGGGCATGCAAGTTTCGCGGAGCTCCTCGCCTTCTTGGCGGAGACGAGCTCTCTGCCCACGAAGGCCCCAGCCCCACCGCCGGTAGCACCGACAGTCATCCGGCTGCCCGGCAGACACATGGATCGCGAACTGCAGGAACTCGAAGCATGAGTTCCACCTACCGCAGCAGTCTGGTTCTCCTGGTGTTACTCAATGTGGTCTTCATTCACATCACCGGAGCGGTGGAGTTGGTCTGGCTCCTGCCTCTCTACATCCTCACCGCCACCGCCGTATTCACGCGCCCGCTACGAGACAACAAGATCTACCGACTGATCTGGAACCTCGGCGTGCTCGCCACCTTCACCGTATTGGTGATCGATGCGAGTACCAGTGGCATCGCGCACCTGCTCGAGGACGGCCTCATCCTGGCAGTCTTCTGTCAGGTTCATCTGCTCAACGTGCTTCAAAAGGACCAGAAGCCAGACCTGCTCTTCTTCAACTCCTTCCTCATCGCCCTGGTCACCAGCTTCTTCAGTCAGGATCTGATCTACTCCCTCGCATTCTTGGTCTACGCGCTGGTCTTCCTCGTCTCGATTCAGCTCAGCAACTTGAGCGACCAGCAGCACGAGATACGAACCCAGGTCGCGAATGCGGTTCTCCGTGACGGCATCAAGCGTGCTGTAATCGTGATGGGCCTCACGGCCATGGTCTTCATGTTCTGCCCACGGGACTTTGACCGCGAAGGCCTGGTTCGCGACCAAATGCTCTGGAATCGTGGTCCGCAGCAGACCGCCGACTTCAGCGAGGAAGTCCGACTCGGGCGCTCCGCTCAGACCACTCTCAGCAATCGAGTGGCCATGGAGATCCACATTCTGCAGGGTGCCCCCCACGAAATCCCGCAACACTGGCGTGGAGCAACCCTGTCCATGCAAAACAGCCAGCGGTGGTACGTGGACTCAGCGCAGGACTACCACGAGCTCGACGAAAGGTGGCGCCCGACCTCAGGCAAGTGGCAGCGCCAAGGCGAGATGCGCAGCCGGGTCAGAGTTGAGTACCAGAAGACAGAGGTCCGCCGGCTCTTCAACCCCCTCGGCAGCATCGAGCTAAAGGTGCACCCGCAGAACCATCCCGAGTTGGCTGTGCCTCAATCCGACGGAACCGTGCGCTACAGCGGCTTTAATTTCCCGAGCAAGGAACGCCCACTGCTGAGCTATGAGGTCAGCATAAAGGAACCGAATCAACAGAAGGTAATCACCCGGCACCCATTCCAGCTCGAGCAGTACCGACGCCAGGATCCAAAGATGGAAAGCGCGGCGGCCACGGAGCTCCTGAGCAAGGCCTTGACCGGCCTCGACCCGAAGGCCAGCGAAGGCGAGTTGGTCGAACGTTGCCGCTGGTATCTCTCGACGAGCCTCGATTATCTTCTCCCAGGAGAACGAGGCTCGGCAGAAAACCTGAGCGAGTTCATGAGCGGAGAGGCCGGCGGACACTGCGAGTACTTCGCTTCGGCCCTGGCGGTCATCCTGCGCATGCGTCGCATCCCCTGCCGGATGGTCACGGGCTACCTGGCTGAGGAGTGGAACGAGGACTTCAGCGCTCTCATCGTACGCGACAAGCACGCCCACGCCTGGCTCGAGGTGCACGACTCAGAAACTGGGTGGTACACCGTGGATCCGAGTCCACCGGCTGCCCTAGAGGGAGATAACGGGGATCAATCCAACCTCGCAGCCATCCTCGCTGCCCTGGAAGAATGGTGGAAGGGAGTCACCCAATTCGATGCAGACTCACAGGGTGCCTTCACGGTCTGGCTCGTCAATCTCCCCGGAAACATCCTGGCGGAGTTTCGACTCAGGCCCCTCAGAGCCTGTGGCTGGGTTCTGCTGGTCCTGACGATCATCTACCTGCGCCGGCGCCTGCGCGGAGGCCCTCCCCCGGAGCTCCGCGAGTATCTGCGGGCCCTACGCCGTGCAGGGCTCGAGCGCCGAGTCGAAGAGACCCCCAGAGAACTCCTCGCCAGGGCTCTAACTGAGGAAGTCCGCCCAGAAGAGATGGAACTGCTCGCATCTGCGACCGCGGCACACGAGACTCTGCGCTACCGCAAGTGATGCAAGCGAAGCAAATCATCGGCCTTCTGTTTCTCTCGGTCCTGCCAGGCTGCGCCTCGGGACACGATGATTTTTTTGCCGCCAGCGTGACCGTCGAACCCGACGCGGAACCTCCGGGCAACTACATTCGCTATGAAGACCCGAGCGATGCGGGACCTGGAGCTCTGCTCAGTGGCAGCACTCGCTGGTACGACCAAGCCAGCGAGACCACGCTCTTCGTGGTCGGGGTGCTGCACATCGGTGAGCTCGAGTACTACCAAGAGTTACAGACCGGACTCGACTCCTGCGATCTGGTGCTCTTCGAAGGAGTGCGACCGGGTGACGGCGACGCGGTACCCAGCGAGGATCAGCTCGCCAGCATGGACCTGCTCATGCGCATGCAATTGGCCATGAAGGACGCTCTCGATCTCACCTTCCAGAAGGACGGTATCGACTACGATCGCGATTTCTGGCGCAACGCGGACATGGACTTCGCGAGCATGCAGGCACGCATGAAAGAACTGGGCACAGGCCTGCCCACGGACAACCCCCTGCTCCGCAACTTGCTGGATGGGGTTCTTCGCCTGCTCGATCCGACGCAGGTGCGCAAGCATCCGACCATCGTGCAGAGACTCCGCCGAACCATGGGCCCGACCCTGCAGATGGCGAACGAGGTGATGCAGGGGCCGGCCTTCGCCAAGATGGGCCAGGTGATCATCACCGAACGCAACGCCGTGGTCCTCGAGATGCTCGCCGAGGAGATCGCGGGTGGCCCCGGAGGGCGACGCATCGCCCTCTTCTACGGCGCTGGACACCTTCCCGACTTTGACCAAAAGCTGGAAGAGCTGGGCTGGACCTACCAGGGAGAGGGTTGGCACCGGGCTTGGAGCATCGAGGCGGAGAAGCGCCGCAAGAGCGGTCAGTAGGCCCGGCCCCTGAGCTCAATCATAGAGCCCGGTATTGGGGCGCATTTTTCTAGGCGCTGCGAGCGGGCCAGCTAGAATCCGCTGCCGCCACACGCAAAACGCCTGTTGGCCACCGCTTCCACCTTCTGAGCGACCATGGAACCTAATACCCCTGAATTCTGGCACTTCATCTTCCGCTGGGTCCACCTCCTCGCAGGGATCACCTGGATCGGGATGCTGTACTACTTCAACTTCGTACAGACCCCCTTCTTCAAGGCCGCTGATCCGGCGGTGCGCAGCGGCATGATCCGCGGTGTGGTGCCCAAGGCCCTCTGGTGGTTCCGTTGGGGCGCCATGTTCACCTTCATCAGTGGCCTGGTGATGCTCTACATCAAGGGCCATCAGATGAGTACCGCATGGACCAGCGGTCACATGACCATCATCCTCACCGGTGCGGCCATGGGCACCCTCATGTGGGCAAACGTCTGGTTCGTAATCTGGCCCGCCCAGAAGCTGGTCATCGCCAGTGCCGAGCAAGTTGCCGGCGGTGGCGAGGCAATCCCGGAAGCGGCGGCCCGCGGCGCCAAGGCCGGCATGGCCTCGCGCACCAACACGCTCCTCTCCCTTCCCATGCTCTTCTGCATGGGTGCCGCGAGCCACCTGACCCCGGTGGTCACCAAGGGTGTCGGCAGCTACTGGTTGGTGATGGGCGCGATCATCCTGCTGATCGAGATCAACGGTCTCATCAAGCCAGGATCCCCGACGCAGAAGATGCTGACCTCCGTGTCGGGCGTCATCCACGGTGGCATCCTGGTATCCATCGTCACCTACGTGGTGGCCTACACCATGCTCTAGGAAGAGCCCCTGACCGAGTCGAGCATCAGCCGAGAGACCCGTGACCGGATCGCTGCGAGCTTCGCGCAGCAGCGGATCATGGCAACTCTCGGCGCTCGTCTCGGCAGCATCGCTCCTGGCGAAGTCGAGATCGAGCTACCGTACAGCCAGGACCTGGTGCAACAGCACGGCTACCTGCATGCGGGAGCCATCGCAACCATCGCTGACAGCGCCTGCGGCTATGCGGCCATGAGCTTGCTTGGGGAAGATACCGATGTGCTCGCCATCGAGTTCAAGATCAACTTCCTCTCTCCCGCCAAGGGTGACCTGCTCGCGCGGGCAAAGGTCTTGCGCAGCGGTCGCCGCATAAGCGCCTGCAGCTGCGAAGTCCTGGACCATGCCAGCGGCGAGCAAGTCGCCTTTATGGTCGGCAGCATCATCGGCATCAAGAAGAGCTGAGACTCGCTGCTAAGGGTCTGCCCTAGCCAAGCGTCGATTCCTTGCGACCGCTTCTGCGACATCGCCGGGACTTCGACTCGACCGGGGCAGATGGCCAAGGGGGTATGGAGCAGATAGAGTGTGCACCCTCCTCACATCCTCTCTCTCGGACCCCCTATGCGTTCAGCCCCCATCGCCCTTCTCGCCGGCCTCGTACTCGCATCCAGTGTCAGCACTCAGGCAGCCCTCGGTCGCGGCCGTCCGAACGACCTGCCTGGCGACGCCGCGCTGCCCGCCGGCTCGATCAACCTGACCTTCAACCTGCTCTTGACCATCGGCAACGACGGCACGGGCCTCGAGGACTTTCGCGGCGTGACGCGCCTGCCAAACGGGCACTACCTGGTC
The DNA here is from genome assembly GCA_021776805.1 of Planctomycetota bacterium. GTDB lineage: Bacteria > Planctomycetota > UBA1135 > UBA1135 > UBA2386 > JAJFFD01. The sequence goes on along the minus strand of JAJFFD010000168.1, from coordinate 14,327 downwards.
TCCAACGGCAAGGATGACCGCACGGTGACCAAGAAGTTCTTCGAGCTTGATGCGGACGGCAGCCACATCGCGACCATTGATCAACCCGACGACTTCGGGCTCAGCGGCAGGATCGGCTACACAAACCTCAATTGGGATCGCGACACAGGACCCGACTCCCGTGTCTGGGGCACCAGGGCTCGCTCCTTCCTCTCCTATGACTGGCAGGCAGGGGCCTTCGACGCTCTCAACGATCCGAACCTGTTCCTCGGCCTCAAAACCGTAGACGACTACGAAGGCTTCGAGATACGCGCCTCAGCCATCGGCGAAGAAAACGGCGATCTCATCTGGGTGGTCTCCGATCGCAAGACCAACAACATGGAGTTCTCCAATGTGAACTACTACCCGGTAACCAACCAGCTGGTAGTCGTTCCGCCACACAAGCCAGCTACTCCGGACATCAACCCACCCATGTCCCCCTTCGACACGGGCAAGTTCGGCGCCGCCTGGGATCCAATCCGCAATACGGTCTGGTGGCACATCGACGACAACGACGGCAACCCGAATCCCAACGGCAGCAGTACACGCTTCATCGAGATGGACATGGACGGCAACTTGACCGGCCAGGTGATTCAAGGCGATCCGGCCATCGGCGGTGTAGCTCTCGGATGCGATATGTATGTGGACTCGGCGGGCAACCTTGTCTTGGCCTACCTGGTCGACATGGACAACAACGCCAATAACCCGCTCAACATCACCGAAAACCAGGATGTGCTGGTGGAGATGTATGGTTCCTTTTCCTACAGCGACACCTGCGGCGGCAGAATCGGATTCGACACCGAACCCTTCATCGGCAACCCGAACTTCGCCCTCAACCTGAGCGGAGCCCCGAGCAACAGCCTGAACGCGGCCATCCTGGTTCGAGGCACACCTTCGCCTGCCCCAGGCTTCGTCATCCCGGGCATCAACAACTGCGGCGCAGTCGTAAACCTCAACTTCCGCGCCCTGCCGGCCTCGATATTGAGTGGCGGCGATGCCACCTACGTCCACGGCATACCGAACTTCCCAAGCCTCATCGGTGCGGAACCGGCCTTCCAGTGGCTCCTGCCCACTGATCCTGGGATCCTGCCTCTGGATCTCTCAGATGGCGGCCTGATTCACATCCGAACCAACATGTGATCGCGCGGATCCTCGCCGAGAACGCAAGTCGCTAGTTCTCTGGCGGCAAGTTCGCATCGGCCAGCGCCGATGCCATGTAGGCCATGGCCGCCGCTCCGAGGGCGAGCTCCCGCTCGTTGACCGCGTCCATGTTGTCGATGGCGCTGTGGTGATAGTCAAAGTAACGGTGGGAGACCGTGACCATACCGAGCAGGGTCACGCCGGCTGGCCCCATGGGTGCGATGTCCGCCCCTCCCCCACCAGGGATGTATGCCCCCATCCCCAGTGGATCCAGTTCATCCACGATCTCGCGGATTGCTTCGGCACGCGCACCGGAGGCATTGCAGGAGAAACCCCGCGGTAGAAAACCGCCACTGTCCGACTCGATCGCAGCGACGTGACGAAAGAGCTCCTGCGCGTGATCACGCGCATAAGCACGGCCACCGCGGAGACCATTCTCCTCGTTCATGAACAAGACCACACGGATCGTGCGGCGTGGACGCAGACCTGCCGCCTGGATGAGTCGAACCGCTTCCAGGCTATGGACGCAGCCGGCACCATCATCGTGAGCGCCAGCGCCCAGATCCCAGGAATCAAGATGGCCGCCGATGAGCACAATCTCCTCCGGGATGCTGCTGCCAGGTAGGTCGCCAACCACGTTGGCCGACTCCACATCGGGCATGCTCTGACAATCCAAGCGAATGCGCAGGACTGGGTTTCTTCCTGCTGTAATGAGAGCAGCGAGCCTGTTCGCGTCCGCCGTGCTGATGGCCGCGGTAGGGACCATGGGCACGCCGTCCTCATAGCTCATGGCTCCGGTGTGCGGGTTGTCGTCGATTCGCGTCGTCATGGAGCGAACCAGGGCGAAGCTGCCACCAACTCGGCCGGCTTCGGCTGCGCCACTGCTTCGCTGCGGCACCGCATCCCGGTAGGCCAGGAATGTGTTGAGCAGCGCCCGGGGCATGGGCCGGTTGAAGAAGATGATCTTGCCCTCCGCCCGGCTAGCCTTGCGACGCAGCTCCTCGAAGCTGCGCACCATGAGTACTTCGCCGCTGATCCCCTCTTCTGGGGTGGCGATGCTGCCGCCAAGGGCCGCGATGTCCAGCTCCTCCTCGGAGTCGCGAAGGATCATGCTGCAGCTGGCAACATCACCGCGAATCCAGCGCGGCACCATGACGCGCTCTCGACGCACGTTCTTCAGGCCAAGGCGCTTCATACTGGCTTCGGCCCATTCGACGGCGCGGTCTGCGGCGGGCGTTCCGGAGAGGCGCGCCGGAGCCACGCGGGTCAGCTCCGACAACATCTCGTGGGACTGGCCCTCGTTCAGGGCGAGGCTGCTGAGAAGGCGAGCACGCTCGAGAAGGGAACTCTCATCTGCTGCTCGCGAGGGCTGACCAGGATTCCCCAGGCCATCACGAGAGCTGCTGCAGGAGAGGAGGAGAAGAACAAGAACTGCTGCGAGTCGTCGGCTCATGCTGCTCGTCTCATTCAAGCCACTGAGGCTTGCGCTTGTCCAGGAATGCACCCATTCCTTCCCTGGCCTCCGGGGTTGCCCGGAGCTCGGCAATACGCCGCGAGGTGAGCGGGATGGCATCCTCGAGACTCAGGTCGGCGACCTCTTGAATAAGAGTCTTCGCCTGGGCGATGGCCTCCGGACCGGCGCTACGAAGTTCGGTTATCACCCGCTCGACTTCCTGATCCAATTTGTCCTCCGGCAGAGCTCGGTGCACGAGCCCGATCCGCTCCGCCTCGCGCCCGTCAAAGCGCTCACCAGTCAGAAAGAGCGCACGGGCCTTGCTGACCCCGATCTTCTGCAGGACGAAGGGCGAGATCACCGCCGGGATGATGCCCAACTTCACTTCGGTGAGCCCAAAGACCGTGTTCTCCGCACAAATGGCAATGTCAGCGGCAGCGGTCAATCCAGACCCACCACCCAGGGCATGGCCGTGGATCCGGGCCACCACTGGCTTCTTACAGCGGGCGATGGCCAAGAACATCCGCGCCATCTCCTCGGCGCCAGCAGCATTCTCAGCTGCCGGCAGATCCGCCTGTTCTTGCATCCAGTTCAGATCGGCGCCGGCGCTGAAGCTCTTCCCCTTGCCGGAAAGAAGCACCACCCGCACTCCCGAATCCTCACTCACTTCGCTGAAGCTACGCGCCAACTCGGAGATGACCTCGCCGTTGAAAGCGTTCCTGCGCTCGGGACGATTCAGCCGCAGATGGAGAATGCCCTCCACCTTCTCGAGCTCCAGGGTCTTCAGCTCTTGATTGCTCATGGGAATGAGAGTACGGAGCCTGGCACCGATTCACCACATGTCCCGCGAACTCACCCACAATCGTGCTCGCCTGCTGCTCCTGGCCACGGCTCTACTCTTCTCCACCGGTGGTGCAGTGGTCAAGTCATGCAGCTTCGAGCCATTTCAGGTCAGCTGCCTGCGATCCTTGATTGCGGCGGCAGCGATTCTGATCTTCATTCCGGAGAGCCGGCGGGGCTGGAACTGGCGAACCCTTCTGGTCTCATCAGCCTACGCGAGCACGCTCACTCTCTACGTGCTCGCCAACAAGTTCACCACCGCGGCGAACGCGATATTCCTGCAGTCGACCGCACCCCTCTATGTCCTTCTGCTCAGCCCCTTCCTACTCAAGGAGAGCATTCGACATAAAGACATCCTGGTCTTGGCTCTACTTGCGGGCGGGATGGCGCTCTTCTTTGTCGGTGAACAGGATCCCCTCGCAACCGCCCCTGACCCAAGCTTGGGCAATCTACTCGGCACATGCGCCGGACTCTCCTGGGCCTTCACGGTCATGGGTCTGCGCTGGCTCGCCAAGTCGGGAGAGCGCAACTCGGGGGCAAGTGCTGCTGGACTCGGCAGCATCCTCGCCGGCATCGCAGTGCTGCCCTTCGCCTTTCCCATGGCCGCCGGCAGCCCGCAGGATTGGCTGCTCATTACCTACCTGGGCGTCTTTCAGGTTGGACTGGCTTATTTTCTGTTCACCCGAGCTATGCCACGTCTCTCCGCAATGGAAGCTTCGCTCCTACTCATGGCGGAACCCGCCCTCAACCCGATCTTCGCCTGGCTGGTCCATGACGAAGTCCCGGGTAGCCTGGCAATTACCGGCGGGGTAGTCATCTTCGTCGCCCTCCTCCTGCGCGCCCGCAGCTAGGGGATAGGCAGGCTTGCCGAGGGGCCTATTGTCGGAGGGTCTGCACCCGAAGATGAAAGAAGCCCTCAAGCATCAGTACGACCAAGGCCGGGATCTCAGCCGGAACATGTTCCGAGCGAGCTGCTTCGCTCCCTTTGGCAGTCTGTACTTCAATCCCCTGGGTTACGTGGGCTACTGCTGCCATAACCAGACCGAGCAGACGGCCCTCGGGCGAATTGGCGAGCAGCGACTCGCTGAGATTTGGCGGAGCAAGAAGGCGGAAGCTCTGCGCAAGACGGTGCTTGCTTACGCCTTTCCCAAACCGAGCTGCTCCTTTTGCCAATGGCAGGTGGACTCGGGCAATGTGGAGGGGGTCTTCGCACGCAAGTACGACGACATGCTAGTCGGCCGTGAAGCCCTCTGGCCGCGGCGTATGGAATTCGCCATGAGCAACGTCTGCAACTTCGAGTGCACCATGTGCAATGGGGACTATTCCTCTCTCATCCGCAAGAAGACCGAGAAGAAGCCACCTCTGCCCCTGGCCTATGGAGAAGAGTTCTTCGCAGACATGGCGGAGTTCCTGCCGCACATTCGGCAGGCAGAGTTCATGGGCGGAGAACCATTCCTGGCGACGGAGAACTACCGCATCTGGGAGATGATGGTCGGTTTCGACATGGGCGAGCGGGTGAAGTTGAAGGTGACGACCAACGGCTCTGTGCTGAATAGCAAGGTAGAGCGAGTCATCGATCAACTGCCCTTCCACTTCACCGTGTCCTTGGAAGGGGTCACCAAGGACACCCAGGACGCGATCCGCATAAATTCGGATCTGGATCAGGTGCTGAAGAACGTGGAACGCTTTCTCGCCTACTCCAAGGCGCGGGGGACATCGGTCAACTTCGCCCACTGCCTGATGCAACAGAATTGGCAGGGCTTCGGGGCGCTACTCGAGTACGCGGAGGGACTGGACTGCCAGGTCTGGGTCAACGTGGTCCGCCAGCCCAAGACCCATAGCCTCTACGGGTTGCCCCGGGAAGAGCTGGGCGAGATCGTCGGGAAGATGGAACGCGAGCGGGATCGGCTAGCGCCGAAGCTGCGCCGCAACCGTGAAGTCTTGGCGAAGACCGTGCAGGGTTTGCGCGCCTACCTGGGCTGAGACCGGGGAGTCTGGCTCACATCCGAAACACCGGCGCGCGGTACTCCGGGATCGGCTGATTCAAGCTGGCGGAGAGCGAGAGCGCCAGGGCATCGCGTGTCTGCCGCGGATCCAGGATGCCATCATCCCAGAGTCGGGCCGTCGAATAGAAGGGGTGCCCCTCGTGCTCGTACTTCTCGAGGATGGGATCGCGGATCTTCGCCTCATCTTCCGCTGACAATTCCACACCCTTGGCCGCGAGCTGATCCTTCTTGACCGTGGCCAGGACGCTGGCCGCCTGCTCTCCACCCATCACCGAGATACGGGCATTCGGCCACATGTATAGAAAGCGCGGTTGATAGGCCCGCCCACACATGCCGTAGTTGCCAGCACCAAAGGACCCGCCAATCATCACGGTCAACTTGGGCACTTGCGCAGTTGCCACCGCCTGCACCAACTTGGCCCCGTCCTTTGCGATGCCCCCCGTCTCATACTTCTGCCCCACCATGAAGCCGGTGATGTTCTGCAGAAAGAGCAGAGGCACACGCCGCTGAGTGCAGAGTTCGACAAAATGCGCACCCTTCATGGCACTCTCCGAAAAGAGAATGCCATTGTTTGCCAGGATGCCGATGGGCATGCCCTGCAGATGCGCGAATCCGGTCACCAGAGTAGGGCCATAGCGAGTCTTGAACTCGTGAAAGCGAGAGCCATCCACCAGCCGTGCCAGGACTTCGCGCACGTCATACTGACGCTTGCTGTCCGCGGGCAGAATGCCCAATAGCTCTTCCGCGTCGTAGGCCGGCTCTTCCGAGGACTGCATCGCCAACTGATCGGGCTTGCGCGTATTCAGATGAGCGATGATCGAGCGGCACTTCTGCAGTGCTTGCTCTTCATTCTCGGCAAAGTGATCCGAGACTCCGGACTTCTTCGTGTGCACATCGGCACCGCCCAGATCCTCGGCGCTGACGATCTCGCCCGTTGCCGCTTTCACCAGGGGTGGTCCACCCAGGAAGATCGTGCCGTTGCCCTTGACGATGATGCTCTCGTCGCTCATCGCAGGCACGTATGCGCCACCCGCCGTACATGAGCCGAGCACCACTGCGATCTGCGGAATCGATGCCGCCGACATGCGCGCCTGGTTGTAGAAAATGCGACCGAAGTGCTCGCGATCGGGAAAGACTTCCGCCTGCAAGGGCAGGAATGCGCCACCAGAATCCACCAAGTACACGCAGGGCAGGCGGTTCTCCAATGCAACCTCCTGCGCACGCAAGTGCTTCTTCACGGTCATGGGCAGGTAGGTACCGCCCTTCACCGTCGCATCGTTGGCCACGATCATGACTTCGCGACCCTCGACTACACCGATACCGGTAACCATCCCCGCCGCCGGCGCCGCATCCTCGTACATGTCCTTGGCCGCCAAGGGCGAGAGCTCGAGGAAGGGACTGCCAGGATCGAGCAGGCGATCGATGCGCTCTCGAGGCAGGAGCTTACCGCGCTTGTGGTGCCTCTCCGCCGATTCGGCCGAACCACCCTGCCGCACCCGATCCATAGCCGACTGCACTTCTGCGATCAGGCTGAGATTGTGCTCTCGATTGGCCGCATAGTCCGCGGAGCTCGTATCGACCTTGCTGGAGAGAACGTCACTCATTGCTGCAGGCAAGGTAGGGTTCGGGACCGACGCTTTCCAGGCGAAGTTCAAGCGCTGGCTCGGGCAAGAACCTCCTTCGGACCCTAGAATCGCCGCCCCGAGAACCTCATGACAATCAGAGCCAAACAAGCCTTACTTCTCGTCTCCACTTTCCTCTGCGGCTGCGCTTCCAGCCCGATGCCTGTCAACTACACCATGGACGACAACTGCAAGAAGGAGGTCTTCGAACTGCACCAGTTCTTTCAGGATTGGTTTTCGGCAAAGCTACCCAACAGCTCGGAATCCTTCGCACGCTTCGACAGAGTCATCGGCAAGGACTTCGAGCTCGTCTCGCCGGAGGGAGTTCTCAGCGATCGCATTGCAATCGTCGCCCGCCTGACTGCAGGTCACGGCAGCGATCCAGAAGCTAAGATATGGATCGAGGATTTCCAGGCGCGCTACGTCGGCGAAGGACTAATGCAGGTCACCTATGAAGAATGGCAAGGGCAAGGAGATGCAGTACGTGGTCGCCTGAGCAGCGCCCTCTTTCGCCATCGCGCGGGCCTGCCCAATCAGGTCGAGTGGCTACACGTGCATGAGGGCTGGCTACCAGCAAACTGAGCATGCCAAGAGCACTCGCCAGCGCGATTATCGCCGCCCTCCTCGTCAGCAGTCTGCAGGCGCAGAACTTCACACGCCCGGGACTGATTCATCTGGGCAAGGGCAAGTGGGGCAACCGCGCTCAGGCCGAAAGACAGGGATTCGTCCAGTACCAGGGTCGCTGGTATCCCAAGTCCATGCAGCGCAAGCTGCGCCAATGGGAGAAACAAGACCGCAAGAATCGCGACTGGGGAGATGCCTACAAGATCAAGTCCAAGCACTATCGCATCAAGACCAACGTCCCCCGCTTCATCATGGAGCTGGAGATTGAGCCCTTCCTCGATGAGCTCTACAAAACCTACGTGAAGGTCTTCAAAGAGGACTTCGGACTCAAGGGCAAGGCCGCGGACAACAAGTTCATCAACATCCACTACGGCTTCGAGTCCTATCGCAAACACGAAGACAGGCCGCGCAGCAACCCCGGCTTCATCCGCAACAGCAACGAACTGAATGTCTTCTACGACGACACGCAGCCGGACCTCTTCTACTTCACCACCTTCCACGAAGGTGCTCATCAGTTCTTTGCAGCCATGTTGCCGGGAGCGGATCTACCCCAGTGGCTGAACGAAGCGCTGGCCACCTACTTCGAGGGTTGCTCCTATTCTCGAGCTAGCAAGAAGATCACCATCAATCACCTGCCCCATACGCGCCTTCAAGCTGCACAGACTCTCCTCGGCCGCGCGGAGCCGGCGCCCAATCTCCCGGAGAGCATGTTCATGAATCTGCCCAGGTCCGAATTCAAGGGCAATCAGTACGCCCTGGCTTGGAGCTTCCTCTACTACCTGGTTAATCGCGAGCAGGGCAAACACCGAACCGATCTGGCCAAGCTGCTCGAAGAGATGAATGGCGGCGGCGCCAAACCCGTCGCCGAACAGTTCAAAACCGCAACGCGCAAAGACCTCGGGGAGATCGCCGTCGGTTGGCGTGACTTCGTGCTCGCTCTCAAGGCACCTCCCCCACCCACCTGGGTCACCCTCGAAATCAAGAATGCCGGCAACACGAATCTGCGCAACGGCGACATCCTCTGGAGCCTCGACGAGGAGATCATCTTCAATCGCGGCCAGGTCTTTCGCCTACTCGAACATCGCGACAAGAACAAGCCCATGGAAGTTCGGGTCGTGCGGAGGACAGCGGACCCGGATCCCAAGCTGCAGTATCGATCGCATTTCGTGACCGTGACCATCGAGCCCGGGGCAGCGATCCAACTCAGCGCCAGAGGCAACCTGCCCCGTCGAGCTTGTTTGATCGACTAGTCTCAGGCCAGGCCCATCAGGGACTGCCCGCCGGCAAAAACAAGATTCTCCTTCTTCTCCACTTCGAACCGAAGTCTTGAGCCGTGGCATCCATGCGTTCGTACCCGGGGCCCAGCGCAGGGGTTTTGCAGATTTCCATCCAAGCGCCTATGCGTGCAACCCGAAGCTTGAACGCATGGAGGGTAAATGGACTCGCTCCCTAGCTCCCGATCGCCCCTACTCGGAACCAGCGCCGGTCAATCGCCGATAGAGCCAAATACGGGATCGCGCCCAGGCTCCGTCAACCCAGCGCGGACTGGCACCGACCACCGACGCGCATTCCGCGATCGTGAGCCCGCCATAAGTTCGCAGCTCAACAACCCTTGCCAATCGCGGCTCAGCTTCCGCCAGGACCGCGATCGCCTCGGCAAGATCCAAGCTCTCATCCATGAGCAGGGGGCCGCCAGCCGCAATTTCGGCGAATCGCTCCTGAGACCAGGGGACCGCGGCTTGCCGTCTTCGCTTACGGCCAAAATCGACGAGAACCTGCCGCATGGCGTTGGTTGCGACCCGCATGAAGTGCTGGCTATCACCGCAGGCCGGCAACTTGGAGCCACGAAGCTTCTGGTAGGCCTCATGCAGAAGCTCGGTGGCAACCATGCCGTTTTGCCCGCTTTCGCGAGCACAAAGCTGGCGCGCACGCAACTTCAACCACTCATAGACTTGCTCCCAAAGCCGTTCCTCCGCACCGTCAGTGCCAAGCTGACAATCTTCGAGGGCACGGGTGATCAGGCCACGGCGCTCCGCGCTTTCCCCCGTTCCAGCTCTATGCTGCTCTGCCATGGATGGTGATCGGGAAGGATCCCTCGACCGGATTGTAGGAGAGGCGCTGCAGCGTTCACAGGCCGAGCGCAGCGCCTACCTCGAATCCGCATGCGGCGGAAGCCATGCACTGGCGATCCAGGCTCAGCAGATCCTGCGTGACCTGGACAGTCTCGGCTCCTTCCTGGAGCCGCGCCAGAGGGAGCATGGACCGGCCCCCATCGAAATCGACGGGTCAGGGATCTTGCTCCCGGGAGAATGTCTTGCTGGCCACCGCATCGAATCCCTACATGCGCGAGGGGGTTCGAGCGAGGTCTACGTCGCCATTCGAGAAGACGAATCTCGAGAGCAGGTTGCCCTCAAGGTCTGGAGGCTCACGGACAGTCGGCCGAGTCCTGGCCTGGCCAAGGTGCAGCACCCCAACTTGGTCAAGATCCTCGATTCGGGAACGGACGAAGAGCGGGGCCTGGCATTCCACAGCATGGCCCTCGTTCCCGGGCCGAGCATGGAACGCGTACTCGAGGACAGGATCGATTCAGGTCGGGCCGCGAACTCGAAAGAAGAAGTGCTTCTGATCGAGCGCTTTCTCGAGGTTGCAGATGCTCTTGCGGAATTGCATGGGCAGGGCCTACGTCATGGCGACGTCAAGCCTGCCAACATGGTCTTCGACTGTCAGCCCGAGGACGCTCCCCTGCGCCATCCGGTCATCGTCGTTGACCTGGGTCTGGTCAGGGCAAACACGCCCGAGACCTCACTGGCAACCGTCTACGCGACCTTCGCCTATGCGGCGCCCGAAGTGCTCCTCGGTCTCAGCCAGGACGCCCGCTCGGATGTCTTCTCACTCGGTGTCAGCATGCATGACCTGCTCTGTGCACGCTTCCCCTGGCAGCGAGAACGGCGACAGACCCAGGGCCTCGAGACCCTGACTCAGGTACTTCCACAATGCGATCCGGATCTGGCAGCGATCGTCGCGGAAGCCACGGCTCTCGACCCATCCCACAGGTATGTGAATGCAGCGGCCATGGCTACGGATCTCCGTGCCTGGTTGAAGGGCGAGCAGGTATCGGTTCGACCAAGAAGGCTCATCGCGCGACAACGGCGGCGACTGCAGCGCAGCCCGAGGCCTGGGCTCGTTCTCAGTGGATTGGCCTTGCTCCTGACGCTTGGACTCTTGTTGCTCGGGGCAGGAGTTCTTTGGATCAGTGATGCGATCGGCAAGCTCTCCCGCCTGCAAGAATCCCTAGTAGCCGGTGACCTGGAAACCTATGCCCAGCAACGAGCAAGCTTGTCACCACTGCTCTCGGGCATGGCTGCAGAGCCGTCCACCGAGGAGCTCGAGTCCTTTGATCAGGTACTTGAACGCATCAATCAGGGTGATGTGCCCGGCGCCAAACTCCATGCTGGGCGACTTCTAGGGCGCGATGGTCTGGACGCCTATCCAGAACTGCTAGCCTGGTTCGAGAACCGAATGCTGCATGGCGACAGAGGCGACGCCCTGGAGACGACCACGGTTCTGTCCCGGCTCTTGCTGGACCACCCGGTCCAAAGTCCAAAGGAACATGCTTCTCTCGAGGCCATCACCGACACTCTCGTCGCAGCCTTGCATCTCTCTCGCCCGCTCGCGACCCGACTGCATGCGATCTCGGCCCTCGGTGGATCTGCACTGCTGCCGGCAATCTCACCCATCCTGACTCATCTCGAAGAGTCTGCAGAACGAACCACAGAAGCCATCGAGCTCTACCGAGTGAGCATGGTAGCTCTGCAGCGCATTACTCAGCGGGCTGCGCGCATGACTCCGGACTTGATCATGGCTCAGGACTGGGAATCGCTGGTCACCAGTGCAGTCAAAGCACTCGAGATCATTCTGCCTGATGCATCCAGGCATGCATCCGCGCTCACTGCGCCCCTCGACCTGTGGACTGCGGTCATGACCATCAGCCTACAAGACGCAAAACTCGAACTACGTGCCAGGGCTCTTATGCAAGGCCTGCCGCCAATGCTAGAGCGAACCCGAGCAGCAAATCGCGACCCAGCTCTCCTCAACGAACTCCGTACTGGCAGCTATATGAAGGCCACCGAAGTCCTCAAGGACGGAGTCTTTCAAGGCAGTTGGGCCTACCACCACCTGGGCTCCTTCCTCGGTCACTACCCAGTCTCCGAGCAGATGGCCTTCATCAACTATCTAGAGACACAAACCCAGGCCCAGCACCTGGAGACCAGGGAGTGGAGGCCTATCTTCGACAAGGGCGTCGCGGAAGCGAGGCAGCTCCGCGCTGGCCAATCCAATGTCTGGGAGACGTACCCAGAATCTCACCTGGGACGCTGGTTCAAGGCTGTCGAGCATGACTTCGTAGCCATGGATCACAGGGTGATGGCAGGCTACCCAAGTAAGAGTTCGTCCCAGGCTGGTGAGGCGCTCATGATTTGCTGGGACTTCTCACCTGGTGAACTCGAGGTCTATGGACCACCCGGTTCGGTGGAGAACCGAGTCGCCCCAATCACTCCGGACAACTACATCCAAGACCAGTCCTACTTACTCTTCTCGGTACCTGGCGTATCGACACTGCGCCTGCGCTTTCCTGGCAGACCTCGCAGTTCCCAACTCCTGCGCCTACGGATCGAGTTGCAGAAGGGCCTTCGCCAGGCCCTGCCTTACTCCGGCACTTGCGGATTGGATCTGAGCCTGAATGGCGAGCTACGTACCACCCTGCCCAACATGGTCGAAGGAAGTCTGCAGGAGATAATCTTGCCCCTGGGAAGAATCACGGGCACGCAAGAACAGGTGCTCGAGTTGCAGCTGAGCGGGGCCAGCAACACGTCTCTCCGCATCCTCTCGGTGGGGATCCTTGAACACTAGCGCAAAAACTTTGCGCGCTGGAGAGGAGGAGAGCGCATGGCTTGCCTCTACCACCCCAGCTCGCGATGGAGGACACCATGCACACCCGCCCCCTTTCCATGCTCTCTCTTCTGGTTTCGGTTCTGCTCGGCCTCCCTGCAGGCATCTCGGCACAAGTGGTCTGCAAGACGACAGTTCCTGCCGGGCTGGTGGTCAACACCACCTGGACGAAGGCGAATTCGCCGTACTGCGTGATTGGCGATATTCAGGTGAGCTTGTTGACGATTGAGCCGGGGGTGGAGGTGTATTTGGATCCGGGGGTGAACATCTCTGTGCTGTCGACGATTACGGCGGTGGGGACACGGGCGGAGCCGATTCTGTTTACTGCGCGCAATCAGGATCCGTTGGAGAGGTGGGGGCACATCGAGTTCACAGATACGCAGCCTGGATCGGAGTTCGCGCATTGTGTCTTCGAGTATGCGGGGGACAGTGCGATGGTGATCGTGAACAGTTCGCCGGTGATTCGGGATTCGTGCTTCAGAAACAACACATCTCCCAGCGATGGAGGCGCTCTGAAAGTTGACCTATCCACTGGAGATCTCTTCATCAATACATGCGTCATTGAAGACAACACATGCGCATTGGATGGCGGTGGTATTCGAGCGATCACGGGAACTGGCACCCTGACTCTTGATGACTGCGAGCTGAGAAGAAACACAGCGACCGGGGGAAGCGGCGTGTCGAGGCGGGGCGGAGGAATTAAAGTCATCGGCACCTCAACGATTACCGATTGTCTCTTCGAGCAGAACTCAGTGTTTGCAAGTTCAGGGCTCTTTCAGACAAGAGACACGGAGGGTGGTGGAGTTTGGACAGAAGGTGATTGCACTATTCGTCGCAGTTCGTTCCTCGAGAACCTCTGCCATACAACTTCTGGTGGGGACACTCGCCGAAGCTGGGGTGGCGGCATCTTTCAGCTGAGTGGATCACTCAAGGCGTACAATTCAATCATCGCCTGCAACACACTGCTCGCAAGTCAACTCAGAAGGGGAGCAGGGATAATGATATGGACTGGTGACGCCCTCATCGAAAACACCACAATTGCCCGCAACAACATCCAAGGAGTTGATGTCAATGCTGACAATACAATCGTCATCAATTCCATCCTCTGGGACAACAATGGCGGGGCAGGTACTGCACAAATCGCCGGCACCCCCACCGTCACCTACAGCTGCGTGCAAGGCGGATACACAGGCATGGGCAACATTGCCTTCAACCCGGTCTTCGCCGGCTCAGCATGTTGCGAGGCCGATCTCAAGATCGTCATAGGCTCACTCTGCATCGATGCCGGCGATCCAAATCCGATCTACGACGACGCCTGCTTCCCACCCTCGCACGGCACTTCCCGCAACGACATGGGCGCCCACGGCGGCCCAGGTGCTTGCCCGGAACCACCGGACAACGCAAAAGCCAAGGCCTTCGGCGAGAACTGCTCCGGCTTGCAAAGCAATCCAATACTGACCCCCGTCACCTTTCCCAAAATCGGCACCACCTTCACCGTCGAACTCAGCGGCCTCAACCCCACCCAACCCGCCGCCGTCGGCATCATCGGCTTCTCCCGCCAGTGCTTTGGCGGTCAACAGCTGCCCATCGACCTGGAGTTCCTCAGCATGACCGGCTGCAAGCTCCTCGTCGCCTTTGACCGCACCAAACTCATCAACAGCAACATGGGCTCAGCCA
>JAJFFD010000167.1 GCA_021776805.1 Planctomycetota bacterium | reverse complement strand
GTGCATTCCACCTGGAGCTGTCCATCGGAGACGCTGTACCTGTGGGCAACCTTGAGTTCTGGGCTGAAATACAGGCCCGCATAGTCTTGCAAAGACTCGGGCGTGATCGCGTCCGGCTCGTCCACTGCGATGAAATGCTGCAGGGGCTGGTTGCCGGCGGCGAATTCGAATTCCCGTTCTCCAGCCTCGGTCTTTCGGAATGACAGGACTGTTCGAGGGGTAGCTCCTTGTAGCAAGAAGCGATTCTCGCCGAGAGGCAGCATTCTCTGTTGGCTGCCAGACCCTTCAAAATACAGAGCTCCCTGTGACCAGCTCACCCAGCGCGTGTAGTTGCGATTCGTGCTCCAGTACAGTCCTTCGAGCTCGGTCAACTGCTCCTTCGAGACATCGATTGCCTCTTCGGTGGCGAAGTCGGGACGCTGCTCTGTAAGCGATTTGGCGAGGTAGAGATCTGCGATTTGGTCGGCTAGCACTGCTGGATCGAGCAGTGGTTGCATTGGATAGCCGTTGCATAGCACGGCGACGCCGAAACGTTGCTCGGGAAAGTATGCAACGTGACTAAGATAACCATTGCTGCGCCCACCGTGTGAGATACGCGCCAGCCCCTGATAGTCATCGATAGAGATTCCGAATGCGTACGGTACTTCCTGCCCGGAGGCCATCCGGCCTGTTTCCTGCATTCGAGTGATGACCTCAGGGCCTCCCGCCTGCTGAGTTCCAAAGTTGATGAGCCAGCGTGCCAGGTCTCCTGCCGTTGAGTAGATGCCACTCCCACCGGCGACGCCGCTTGTGAGTTGGCTTCTGCGGAAGTCTCCATCGCGACCTTGATATGCGCTGGCAAGGTTCCTGATCAGTGTGCCTGGATCCGTGACGACCTGGGAACTGTTCATGTCCAGGGGCTCGAAGACCTCGCGTTCGAGCCAATCTCTGAAGCTCACGCCGCTGACCTTGGCGACGATCTCAGCCAGGAGAAAGTAGCCTGTATTGGTGTACTCGTACTCGCTACCCGGGGGGAAGTTCAGCGCCTGCTGGTTGCGGATGAGGTTCCAGTACCGCGCCTTGGAGAATAGGTCACGGAAGTCGAAGCCCGAAATCAGCAAGAGCTCAACCACATCTCGTAGCCCGCTGGTGTGGTGAATCAGGTCTCGTATCTTGATGCTAGCTCCGAAGTCCGGAAGCTCCGGCAAGTGAGATCTGACTTCATCGTCGAGAGAGAGCGCGCCATCTGCTGCGAGTGCAGCCACCGCAAAGCCAGTAAACTGCTTTGTGACCGATGCGATGGGAAAAACGGTTTCCGGCGTGATCTCTATCCAGTGCTCGAGGTTTGCCATCCCATAGCCCTTTTCCAGCACCAGTTGGCCATCCTTGACGATGGCGACCGCAGCGCCCGGGCCCGTATCCCAGTTCCACTGACTGAACAGTGCGTCGACCTGCTCGGGACTGACAACATCCTGCGTCGGCAACATGATCTCTCCGATCGCGTCAACGAACTCGGTCTTGCCCGCAAAGTGCGCGTTGCTGAGGACGATGATCGTGAGCTCGTCGTCGAGGTACCAACGCAAGGCACTCGAGAAGCCGCAGCGAGACAGGCCGGTGTGGCTCACGCCAGTCCCGGGTTCTCCGTACGAGAAGGACTTCCAGCCGTAGGAGTAGCCATCAACCTTGGCGGAGACCAGGTTCGTCAGAGATGCGCTCGAGAGGACCTGGCCTTGCTGCACCCTGCGACTCCACAAGAGTAGATCTTCGGCTGTCGACCAGACCGAACCGGCTCCGGTGACATAGGACTTGTCCTCCGGCTCTCCTGGAATGAGGTCGCCCTCTTTCCAGACATGACCCTTGGCACGTGACTCGGAGCGGTCCATGACACTCTCGTCATAGCTGTCATCCATGCCGAGAGGGTCGAAGAAGAACTCATCGAGAATCTCTCCATAGCTCTTGCCGGTGACCGATTCGATTGCGGCTGCAGCGATCACGTAGCCCAGGTCGGAGTAGCGGAACTTTTCTCCGGGCTCCGAGCTGAGCTCAACCGAACTGACCAGTTCGATGATCTCGGTCGTCGAGAAGGGATCCATTGGTCCTTTCTCAGATAGAGCTTCGACACCCCAAGGTAGTCCTGATGTATGCGTCAGCAGGTGGTGTACGGTCACGCGCGTGGCAACGGGACCCCTGAGCTCAGGCAAGTACCGCCCGACTGGAGTAGACAGGTCGAGCTGACCGGCTTCGACGAGTCGTAGAGCCGCAGTTGCCGTGAACTGTTTGGTAAGGGATGCCAGGCAGAAGCGCGTGCCCGATGTGTTGTGTAACCCCTCGCCCTTATCAGCTTCTCCGTAGGCGCCGCGGAACACGATCTCGTCTCCTGCTGCGACCAGCACCGCGCCCTGGAAGGAGCTTGCCAGGATGTGATTGCGCACAGTCTCACCGATGCGTTCTCTTTCGACTTGAAAGTCCTGTGCATGGCAGTCGTTAGCGAGCACGAAGCAGGCAGTGAGGCAGGATAGGCTGAGGCTTGCAGGCATCATTGGGGATGGACTCCGGCTAGGGAAGGTTCTCGAAATGGGGGTCTTTGCGGTCCTCAGCGGCCGAGGAGACCGTTTGGCCCGAAGAGGCCATGGGGGCCGAAGAGTTCTCCGGCTGGAACTTCCGATCCGACTGCCGGCGGTGAGCGCTCGCTCGATGCAGCCGATCTCATGCCGCCAAGCAGGAGGCCGGCGAGCAGCATGACTGCGGTGGTCGAATGCACACGAGGCATGGCCCAGGATCTGGGAGGGGGAAGAGATTCCAATGCACGGGATATCCGTCCGCGCAGTGATGAATAGCCTGACATCGCCAGCGCCGGCACAGGGCGTTGCCGAAGGTGGCGGGCGGCCTGCAGCAGATCGGATGCATAGCGTGTGCCCTCGATCCCGGATGAAAGTGCGCGGTCATCGCAGGACAATTCCTGATCCCGGACACAGCGATTGTGCATCATCCAAGCCAGAGGATTGGGCCAATTGAGGAGCAATGCGAACTCCGAAAGGCAGCGGGTGAGCCAGTGCCGCAGTCTGATGTGCGAACACTCGTGCGCCAACACGCTCTCGAGGACCTCGTCGGACCAGCAGGTGGAACTCTCCGGAAGGTAGATCCACGGCCGTCGTGAACCGGCTGTGAAGGGTGACATGGGTTCTCCGCCGAGACGGAGCTCCGGGGGCCTGGCAAGGGACTGGGCACGGGCACAGGTTGCCAGGATGCGCAACAGCCGTGGATCGCTACAGACTGTCGAGACGCGTCGTTGCTGGAGGATCAATAGATGTGACCTGGCCAACCAGGCCAGACCCAGGAGGACACCCAGGAGCCAGATCGATCCGAGGGCCTGCCCGCTGTCGCTGCCAAGGCCGGTCTCTAGGTTCATCTCAGGCAAGACTGAGAATCCCAGCTGCGGGGCAGTGGCGGTTGCGATGGGTAGAACGAGCAAAGCCATCGCGCTTCCAAACCACAGGACGCAGCGATTCTCGGGAGAGCGACCGCCCAAGAAGCGCACGAGCAGCAGGGTGAAGAGCAGGAGCGCGACTCCCTTGGCCAAGACCTCCATGAAGACTGCGCTCATCCCTTCCTCCGGGCCTTGCGGACGATTTCTTCCAATTCGTCGAGTTCTTCTTCCGAGAGGGAATCGACATCTTGAAGAGCCGTGAGAGCTGCCTTGCTTGCCGAACCATCGAAGAAAACGCGGATCAGACGACTGAGCGCCTTCTGCCGTGCACGCGATCGTTGCACGGTCGGGCGGTAGATAAATCTTGCCCCATCTCGTCGATAAGTCACCAGGCCCTTGGCCTCGAGGCGGGAGAGCATCTTGCGCACGGTCGAGTTGGTCGGGGCGTCTTTCAGGCCTGCCTGAATCTCGACCGCGGTGGCGTTACCCAGGGCGAAGAGGAGATCCAGCACCTGCCGCTCGCGCGGGGCCAGGCTATCCAGGTCGGTTTGAGGTTGTCGTGGGCTCATGCTTGGCTGTGTCTTCCAGAAGTGTGACACTTGTCGCACTATGCGACAAGTGTCACACCTTGTCAAGCTATGCCGAAGGGGGGGTGCAAAGCCCGGCGCATTCGTTACACCTTGGGCCCCTCAAGATCACATGACTGACCCACTGCACCACGATTGGAATTCCAGGCTGGCACGCGCTGAGTCGATCCTGCCTCTCATCGGCCAGCTCTATCGTCAGAACGGCATTGTGACCAAGGTCTTCGGTCGCCTTCTGGTCAACAAGAGCCCGGTAGAGATCATTAAGATTCACAGGTACGCCCGGCGCGTCACCGGTGAAACCCTGTCCGTCAACGACACGGCGGTCATCATCGAAGGCCTCGCTCAGGTTGGTCCCCCGGGAGTCTTGCGCCTGGATGTGGGCAAGTTGGCGGTGCAGTTTCGAGCTTCCGGGGGTGGCGACGTCGTTGCCTTCCTACGCGAAGCCCTCGCCAGCGTCGAGCCGCAGCGCCTACCGGTGCTCGAGCGCCCACAGGATGTGGTGCTCTACGGTTTCGGTCGAATCGGTCGATTGGTTGCCCGCATGCTCATCGACAAGTTGTCCCTGGGACTTGGGCTTCGACTCGCCGCCATCGTTGTGCGGCCGGGCAAGAGCGACGACCTGGCCAAGCGCGCCAGTCTGCTGCGCCGGGACTCGGTACATGGGCAGTTCAATGGCTCGATCTCCATCGACCGTGAGCGCAATCAGATCCTTGCCAACGGCGTCGCTATCCAGGTGATCTATGGCAAGAACCCGGAGGATATCGACTACACGGAGTATGGGATCGACAACGCGGTCATCGTCGACAACACGGGAGTCTGGCGTGACGAGGCCGGACTCGGCCGGCACCTACAGGCGAAGGGTGCCAAGAAAGTAGTCCTGACTGCCCCGGGCAAGGGCGACATCCCCAATATCGTTTATGGCATCAACCATGATTCGGTCACTGAAGGACAGAACATCCTGTCCGCGGCCAGTTGCACGACCAACGCCATCGTGCCCGTTTTGAAGTTGATCAACGATCGATTCGGCATCGAGCACGGCCATATCGAGACTTGCCACGCCTATACCAATGACCAGAATCTGATCGACAACTACCACGACAAGCCTCGTCGCGGCCGCGGTGCGCCGCAGAACATGGTGATCACCGAGACCGGTGCAGCCAAGGCGGTTGCGAAGGCCTTGCCGGAGCTTGCGGGCAAGTTGACCGGCAACGCCATCCGCGTGCCGACGCCCAACGTCTCCTTGGCAGTGATGCAGCTGCATCTCGCCAAGGAAACGACGGTCGAGGAGCTCAACGAGCATCTGCGAGTCGAGAGTCTCGACGGCGAGCAGCAATTGCAGATCGAGTACTCCATGTCGCCAGATGCGGTGTCCAGCGACTTCGTAGGCTTCGACCACGCAGCCATCATCGATGCTCCGGCGACGATCGTGTCCGGGCGGCACGCGGTTGTGTACGTGTGGTACGACAACGAGTATGGCTACAGTCGCCAGGTTGTGCGGCTGATCGAGAGAGTGTCCGGAGTCAGGCCGCCGACCTTTCCGCAGTAGGGGAACGGCAGGCTCGAGATCGGTTTCTCCCACCCCTGACCTTTCTCGCTTCCAGCCCTCTCCCTATCCTCTCCCCCATGCTCCCCCTCCGCCTCCTCGCTCTCTCCCTTCTCAGCACCCTCGCCCTCCCCGCCCAGGAAGCCGAAGAGCTCTGGCAGGAGTCTCGCTTCGACGGCCTCGCCTTTCGCTCCATCGGCCCAGCCCTCATGTCCGGTCGCATTGCCGACCTGGCCATCGACCCGCGGGAGGAAAACACCTGGTATGTAGGCGTAGCATCTGGGGGCGTATGGAAGACGACCAACGCCGGCGTCACCTTCACGCCGGTCTTCGACGAGGAGAGCACCTATTCGATTGGCTGCGTGACCATCGATCCGCACAACCCGCACAGAATCTGGGTGGGAACCGGGGAGAACGTAGGTGGTCGCCACATCGCTTACGGTGACGGTGTTTTCCGTAGCGATGATGCTGGCGCCAACTGGACCAACCTGGGTCTGAAGAACTCGGAGCACATCTCCGAGATCCTCGTGCACCCGGAGGATCCGAACACGGTCTGGGTCGCGTCCCAGGGTCCGCTCTGGAGTCCCGGCGGCGAACGTGGCGTCTACAAGAGCAGCGACGGCGGCAAGACCTGGCGCCGCACCCTCGGTGACGATGAATGGATCGGCGCCACCGACCTCGCCATCGATCCCCGCGATCCGAATCGCATCTATGCTGCCACCTGGCAGCGCCATCGCACAGTCGCCGCCTACATGGGAGGGGGCCCGGGCTCGGGTCTGCACCGCAGTGAGGACGGTGGCGAGACCTGGACCAAGCTGAGCGAAGGCCTGCCCGAAGAAGATATGGGTAAGATCGGCCTGGCAATCTCCCCTCAGCAGCCGGATGTGCTCTATGCGGCCATGGAACTGAAGCGCCGAAGTGGCGGTCTCTGGAAGAGTTCGGATCGCGGCGCCACCTGGCAGAAGCAATCGGACACGGTCTCGGGGGGCACAGGTCCGCACTACTATCAGGAGCTGTATGCGTCGCCGCACGCCTTTGACCGGATCTATCTGGCCGATGTGACCATCCAGATCTCGGACGACGGTGGCAAGACCTTCCGTCCCATGAAGGAGGCCTACAAGCACGGTGACAATCATGCCCTCGCCTTCAAACCGAGCGATCCGAAGTACCTGCTCTGCGGTTCCGACGGCGGAGTCTATGAGAGCTTCGATCTGGCGGAGAACTGGCGCTTCATGGCCAACCTGCCCCTCACTCAGTTCTACAAGATCGCCATCGACGACGCGGAGCCCTTCTACAACGTCTACGGCGGCACCCAGGACAACTCCACCGAAGGCGGCCCGATCCGCACGGACAATCTCAGCGGCATCCAGAACTCGGACTGGAAGGTGATCCTCGATTGGGACGGGCACCAGCCGGCCACCGAGCCGGGCAACCCGGACATCGTCTATGCGGAGCGGCAGGAGGGTTTCCTCGCCCGCGTGGACATGCGTACGGGGGAGGTGGTCAGCATCCAGCCACAGCCGGAGGCTGGCGAAGACTACGAACGATTCAACTGGGATTCACCGATCCTGGTCAGTCCGCACAGTCCGACCAGGCTGTACTTTGCCAGCCAGCGGGTATGGCGCAGCGACAACCGCGGCGATGACTGGACAGCGATTTCATCTGACCTGACCCGCAATCAAGAGCGCCTCGCGTTGGAGATCATGGGCAGTACCCAGAGCTGGGATGCTGCCTGGGACGTTTCCGCCATGTCCAACTTCAACACGATCACCTCCCTGGCCGAATCGCCGGTACAAGAAGGCCTGCTCTACGCGGGGACCGACGACGGTCTGATCCAAGTGAGCGAGGGTGGTGGGGCCTGGCGCGCCGTCGAAATTGGCGCGCTCCCCGGCATGCCAGCCCGCGCCTTCGTCAATGACATCCGCGCCGACCTCTTCGACGGGGACA
>JAJFFD010000166.1 GCA_021776805.1 Planctomycetota bacterium | reverse complement strand
GTTCAGCATCCAAGTCCCCCACCGCATGGGCCCCGAGCAGGCGTGCGGGCGCCTTCGTACCCTGGCCACCGGCGCCAAGCGGGAGTACTGCGACCGGATCGAGATCCACGAGGAGCGGTGGTTCACCCGCGGTTGCATCTTTTCCGTCACCATCCACTTCCACGGCGAGCGCCGGGTGTGGGGTGTCATGCGGGTCGACCCGTCGCACGTCCACCTGGAGGGCCACGGTGAGTTCCCTGCATTCGTCCGGCCCCGGGTGGAGAGGGCCCTGGAACGGGAGGCGTCGCGGCTGCTGGGCCGGGCCAAGCAGAAGCGGTAAGGGGTGGGGAGAGGGTGTTTGTGGAGCCGTGGGGATTCGAACCCCAGACTTCTGCCTTGCAAAGGCGTGGGGTCAATAACATCCCTCCGAGCAGAGCCGTGTTGTGCAGCGGAGAGTCCGTTAAGCTTCTAGTTTGCGCATAGTTGCGCGATGGAGTGCACCGGTTGTCGTTGTTTGACGGACCAAATACGGACCGGATCGAGGTTTAGCGCGTCCGGGTCGATATGCCGTCAGCTATCGGCTGTTAATCCTCTCCCAGGAACTTTGAGTGTTGGTATGAGGCTACTCTTAAGGCATGTTCGGACCCGATTCTCCTCGAACAGTTTCCTGGGCGACCACGCCGGCGGTTAGGCGGAAAATGCAGGCTACCCGGAGCAGGGACACTGAGCCGGAGTTATTGCTGCGCTCGGCGCTCCACGGCCTTGGTCTTAGGTACCGAGTATCGGCACGGCCGCTTCCGGAACTGACCCGCACGGCGGACGTCTTATTCAGGCGCGCGAAGGTAGCGGTTTTCGTCGACGGATGCTTCTTCCACGGCTGTCCACAGCACTACCGAGAGCCCCAAGCCAACGCCACCTATTGGGCGAACAAGATCCAAAAGAACTCGTTAAGGGACAGTGCGACAACTGAAGCCCTTGAGAATGCCGGATGGCTAGTCATTCGCATCTGGGAACATCAAGACCTTCGCGAGGCCGCCCGTCACATCGCGGATCGCGTGAGCGAGCGGCTTCAGGGCCCGGCGTAACCCTCGCAGATCTCATTCCAGGCGATGCGGTGCTGATAATCAAGCTCTACATCGCTCTCGACCAGCGTGGCATAACGATCGATGAATTCGTTAGCGGACGGAATGAGCCGCAAGTAGTAAACGATGGTAGGAAGCACGCCATTCACGATGATCTCGCAACCGTTGCTTGAGCGGAACTTTGAACAAAGGACATTCAGGGTGGCCAGTTCCGAAGGAATGATTTCTCCCGTAGTGAGAATGAAATAGCGTTCGACAGACGCCGTCCGAATCTTCTCGATCGCTTCGGTAACGGCGGCGATTCCTATCGCAACACCGAGTTTCACCTCCACTGCTTCGACCGGCCGATCCTTCTTTGTTAGTACGACGTCCCCAACCGTTCCGGCCTTCCGGTCGGCCGCCTTCATGCGGCCAAGGGGCTCTAGCCGCAACTCAAAGTAACGGCCCACGCTGTCCATCAGGCATTGATAAATCGCGTAAACAGCCAACTGGGGAAGTCGAGGCGCGTTCTTATCGTACGGACGCTTGAAGTGTCCGCCGAGAATGTCGACGATTTGCTGGAGGACGAGATTCTTAGGCCTGGTCAGAGCCACCTTGTCCTTATTTCGTTCCAACAGTTTTTGATAAATGATCGTGAGTACGACGTTCTCTGCGAGACGGCGGCCATCCTTTGATTCCGCCTTCTCCAGTCGCTCCTGTAATTCGTTCACAGCATTGATTAACGCCGGGCCAACCGCCTTAGGAGTGGTCTGGAACTTCTTTTCTCTTGACCACGGGTCGTCTCCGAAGGAAAAGGTTTGAGATAACCAGTGCGTCTCGACACTGGCCTGCAGCGCATGTTTCCTAAGAAAGGGCACAGTCACGTTTGCGTCGTACGAGCGCGCGCTGAACCCTCCCTCGTGGCTGGTTTTCGTACTTCGTATGTCCTGCTCAGGAACAACAGCTTTGTAAGCGGCTAACGTAAGAAGACATCCCCTGGCAGCATGTTTTTTTGCTGCGAGAATCATCACGTTTGATGCCAGCGGCTCACCCAGTGCCTGTCTTAGCGTTTCCAAACTGGCGGATTCGTCGCTCTGCATTGACTCCGCCTTCGCGAACGCACCCTCCAAGACGGCCAGCATCTGTTCTCTTGTGCTGCCGATTTGATCCTGCTTTGGGGGCTCTGGTTCTTCGACTGGGGGCGGGGTTTCGGCTGTCTCCGAAGCAGTCAATCGATTCTGACCCTTCGCTGTAGGTGCGCCTTTTCGGAGAGCAAGGGAAATGGGTAAGTGCAAATCCCGTGGTCCGGTGCAATCGTCGGATGAGTTGCCCGTATCCTCACATCGAATCGCATTCCCCTGAGTTGCTTTATGACCTTCTCGAGCTCCGTTTCGTCTACGCCCAACTCTTGCTGCATGCTGGCCTTTGGCACGAGACTGCCGCAATTTTCCGACTGCCCAAAGAATTGGATCGCTCGCTCAAGGGAGTTCAGGGGCTCGAGTTGAAGGTCGGTCCGAATGCGAACGGTGTCTCCACGGTTGGCGTAGTGACCATAGATATCGATAAAAGTGAAGAACTCAGACCTTGAAATAAGGGCCCTCTCAATAAAGGTCCAGACATGAAACAAGTCGTCCAAGGAGTCGAGGCTAGCTGTCAACGAGAGTTTGTCGATGGAGCCAAGATATTTAGCTAGCCCATCAATCGCTATTGTGAGAATGAGCGGGACGTCAACGGCAACGTTGGTCACGCTCATTTCAATGTGCTGGGTCTCCCAAACCGTTTCTAATAAGTAGCGGCGCTCACCTTCTGAGACAGGGCGGGGCGCTGCCTCTTCCTCCACTGTGAAGAATCCACTTGCCACCATGTAGCGGCTTTCCCGCTGGATGGGGCGATTGCCTACGATCTCAACGGCGGCACCGAAACGGCTCTCTATTTCGTTGGCCGCCACCTTCTTAAAGTGGTGCGTCCGGTCCCTCTGTCTAAGTCTGAATGTCGACTTAAAGCCAGCGGGTCGCACTGGATAGGTGAGTTCACTGCCAAGTTTGCGTTCAAGCAGTTGTTCTCGGACTGATGTTGCAAGCGTCTCAGCCAACCGTGGCGGAACGCTATTGCCGATTTGCTCAAGTACCCTGTTTTGGCCGCCGATGATCTCGTAGTGGTCGGGAAAGGACTGTAGACGCTTGTACTCATCCAGTGTGAAATGACGATTCTTCCAATGAAAAGGCCCAGTGAATTTCCCTGGCCGTGCCTTGATGGTTCGAACTGGATTCGAAGGATCAACTTTGTAAAGAAGATCATGAAACTTGGAGCGCCAGGCGAAGATGGGCTCTGGATATCCCATTTCCTTAGTGAAGAACGAATAATTAAGTCCGGGCGGAACGAGCGGTAGGAGGTGACCATAGCGACCTCCGAGATCATCGTGAAACGGCTCATCTGGATCCTGAAGATCGGCGATTGCTGCGCCCGCACTCACTAGTGGCCGGCCATGAACTCCGGCGTCAGGTCCATGAGTTGGTAGAGGGAATGTGAACTCGCCATCCCGGTAGCCCACCATAATCAGTCGTTCCCGGTGTTGGGGTACGCCATAGTCGGCAGCATCAAGCACTTCTGCTTTGAGTGTGTACCCGAGCGCAGAAAAGGACTCCAGAATTTCAGCCCATGGGCCTCCACCATTAGCCCCGGGAAGGCCGTAGACGTTCTCGAACACAAAGACTTCGGGCGTGAGGATCTCTAGAATTGAGCAGTAAGCCTCGAACAGTTGTCCTCTTTTATCATCCGTTCCGAGTACGCCTCCGGAACGACGTCCGGCGGCTGAAAAGGTTTGACAAGGAGGTCCGCCCAGGATGCAGCGGATACCGGGAAAATGGCCGGGCTCGAGATCCTTGAGAAAGTCCCTGACGTCACAGCACTGAACGCGGGTTCCTGAAAGAAGTCCGGCTGCCTGCGAATTTGCCTGCAATGTGGCGCAATACGCTGGCTCGATCTCGATGGCGGCCACCACATCGAATCCAGCAGCATGGAAGCCCAGGTCAAGTCCTCCCGCTCCAGAAAACAAACTGAGCGTCGGAATAGCCTCGGACCCGTGATTCTTAATGGTCATACAGGCCGTCCGCTCATGGCGCCGGCTCTCGCGAATTCAGCGAGCTGTCGACAAGCCGACCAGTATGGGGACTCAATTGGAAGAAGGAAGACGCGCCGATCCCCCGACACCTTAGGGAGGCGAGTCAGCAGACCGATTGACTCAAGGATCTTCAGTTCAACGTTCACTGAGGCAGAGCCAGGTGGGTCACCTAACTCCTCGGCCAAATCCTTGATAGTGACGAGTTCACCCGCCTGAATGGCTGCGCCGACTTCCAGCCGATACTGACCGCCGCCAAAAAGCTTGTGAGAGAGGTCTCGAACTCTTTGATCCATGATCTAAAGACCTTAGACCATAGATCCCGTAAACGCAATCTACTGAAACTAAGTACCGTAACGAACTGGCTAGCAGCCCTCTTGCAGGACCGGGCCGGGAGGTGCCCTAGGAGCTGTCGTGAGGCGGACAGAAACAGACGAGCTGGTGTCGTCCAAACCAAAAAGGGCTGGCGGGCGCAAACCAAAAGTAGGTATTCTCGCCGGTGCATCTTGCGGGGCAGTGGAGGAGCAGTTGGTGGATGCTCAGGTGGTGTTGTCGGGGCGG
>JAJFFD010000165.1 GCA_021776805.1 Planctomycetota bacterium | reverse complement strand
GTGGTCGCGGCGCATCAGCGTGCGCCCCTTTGCCAGCATCAACAACCGCACGGTGCGCTATGTGACAGCGCGCATCTTCAAGCGTGACGGTGCGGGGATCGAGCAGGAGATGGCGAGTTTGTCCTCGGTGGTGAACTCCCTTGGCTCGGCCTACCCGGCGACGCAGGTCTTTGACGTCTACCTGCTGGCGATCGAGAACATTCCGGGCTGGTGGGTCTACATGGAGGCCATCATCCCCTTCGTCGAATCGGCGATTACCGACCTGGAGAACCGCAACCCGGGGCTCTCCATGCGAACGCACTGGATCACAAAGGCGGGTTACGGTCGCAACATGGCCTACCGCCCGTACACCAACGATGCGCTGGACAGCGTCCAGCATATACCCGATGTGTACTTCTATCCCGGCAAGATGCCTACGGGCTCCGCTTCCACGTACTACTACGTGCCGGAGCTCTTCAAGAGCCGCATCATGATCGATGGGGTCGAGAATCACGGCTACGACGCCAATCTCAATCCGTATCCCTACGCACTGGCTGACTTCTTCAATCACAACATGCGCTATCCGCGGGCGAAGGCCTTCCACGATGCGCGCATGCTCCAGGTGAGCAATCGCAAGGCGGCAATCCTGGCGGCGGAGATCGCCGGCCTGACGCCACCAGCGGAGCTCGAGGACATGTCCGAGGAGCCCACCTGGCGTCTCCTCCTCGAGGACATGAACACGAATCCGAATCAATACCGGCACGCCCTGCTGGTCAACCTGCACGGTGAGCTGCTGCCAATGCCCTCCCTGCGCAACTACTCGGATGCAGCCAAGGATCCGGTGGGTCTGCCGCATGTGCGAGTGGTGACGCATCCGGAGGAGTTGCGTACGGAACGGCCGCGGACGGTGACCGAGCCGCCGCTGCCATTCGGCGCGGATACGAGTGCGCGTTTTCGGGTGTATGCCTACACCAACAACATGGCCTACACGAATACTGGGACGATTCCGAATCCCAGTGGAGTGGCGGGCCACGAAGGTCGCATGCCTCTGGGCAAGCCGATTGCTCTCCAGTTCATGGATGTCAATCTGACCGATACGGATACGCCGATCGGTCCCACCGGTCTCTACCCAGGTGTGCGTGTGCAAAACCTGATGGGTGGCGTCGGTGGCCTCAACTACCAGCCGCTCAGTGATGCCACTACCACTGGGGATGTGCACCGCATGTGGTACCAGGCCCAGTTCGTGGATCCGGGACCCGGTGAGCAGAAGTACACCCTCTTCACTCTCTTCAACACCCCGATCATCGCCCCGCGCCTGGACAATGGACCGGATACCCCGGGCCTGTGGAACAACCTGCGCTCACGGCTCTACAATCTGGAGTACAACCCGGCACCTTCCCAGGGCAACGACTTCGATCCGACGGCGGTGGATCCCTCCCTGGATCTCTTCAGCAACGGCGATGGCCCGAAGAACACAGCACGCTGGGTGATCACGGTTCCGGAGGACATCTACAACAGGGCTCGCTTCACCGACCAGGACACGCCGCCGAACTACTTCGACCCGCGCGACACTACGGTGCCCGATCGGGTGCTCACAGTTCGCACCCGAATCTGGGATCCGAGCCCGGATGACCAATTCGGCAACGCGGCCTTCTGGGTCGAAACCGGCACCATGCCCGAGGGTGCAGAAACCCGCATCATTCAACCGGACAACCTTTCCGAGACCTACACCTGGTGGGCTGACAGCGCCCAGGATGTGCCCATGACCGAGCGCGCCCAATTCCAAGGCGACCCGCGGCACAATCCCTACCAGGACCTGCTCAACGGCGATCCGGACTTCCCCGATGCCTACAATTGGTTCCACGACACCCTGACCTACAACAGCGAGAACGCCCTCGCCGACTTCCCGGGGATCGCTCAGGCATTCGACCGTTGGAACTGGGCCATGCGTCAGGATGTGCCGCGCTTCTTCGAATTGCTGCGCAATGGCCTGGTCAATTCACGGGCGATCTGGACCACTCTCACGGGTTACTCCTACTACTACATGGGCCATGGCAACGAGATCGGTTACGACTCGGCCAACGGCTATCCGAGTTCCATCCCACTGAGCCTCTTCCCCTGGGGATACGGTCTGGGCGCGACAGGCTTCCGGAACAACATCACCTCGTACCGCACCTACATCCGTCAGGCGATTGGTGGTGGTCAGTACTGGTGGGGGAAGCCCTGGCTTGGCGAACTCTATCCGGACTGGATCTATGCCAGTGACTTCGGAAGCATCAGTGGGGACATGGTTCGGGGCAACCTGCGCGCTGGCAACGTCGCCACGACTTTCTGGCGCTACCAGGACTACGCCGCGCACTTCTTCACCGACAACAAGGCCTGGGGAACTGCCATCTTCTCGGCCATTCAACGGACCAGCACCTCGGGTTGCGTGAGCATGTTCAACAACGGGACATCCACGAACCACTTCAACCACCACTTCGCCTCCGGACAGACTGGCGATCTGGTGTCCTCGGGCCTGGACCTGTCGAACAACTACGGTTTCCCGCTGCCGAGCACGGCGGAGATCTCACGGCCCTTCTCGGTGAACACTTCGGGCAACTTGTCCCCCGAGTACACTCAGGTGCCGTATTCCAACAATCGCTTCACAGCGAATATCGTGCGGACCTTCTATGACCACACGACTGGCAATACGGGTTCCGGCCTGGTCGAGCTGCTCAATCCGGCCTTGACTGATTCGGCCTACGTGGTGGTCAACGGCATCGCGCAGACCACGACGACAGGCACATCCTTCATCGCCAAGTACTGCCTCCTGACCCTGTTCCAGTCCTTCTTCGAGGTGGGCGACACGGGGATGACTTTCCGCATTCAGCAGCCCGTGCGCGTTGAGGTCACCGGACCCACGGAGATTACGGAGCTGCTGGACCCGATCACCGTCGACATCCAGTTCCAGACCTCCTGGCTGCGCTGGGATAACCAGCCCTACACGAGCACCACGCCCGTCACCTTCGCCGAGAACGAGGCAGAGATCGACTACGTGCTGATGTACTCGCGAGACTCAGGTAGGACCTGGCTCTACATGCAGGATGACACGCCGGCGGAGATAGGCCTGCGCCCGAGCAATCCGGCTTACCTGGTTGCAGATGGTGGTGCAGGTGACGAGACCTATGTCTGGCCGACGCCGGCGGTCAACTTCCCCGAGGGCTCGTACCTCATCCGGGTGGAGGCCTATCGGCAGAATCAGGCGCTGCACTACTCGCAGCACATGACCAAGATCTTTATTGAGCGGTGAGCAGGAGAGATATCGTGAACAGCCGCAGCAGAAATCAGTCGAGCGCAGGCTACAGCCTGATCGAGCTCGTTATCACCATGAGTCTGATTCTCATGCTCGCCTTCCTGGTGTTGAGCATGAGTATCACGGGCACGAACGCTCAGAAGTACGCGGATCGAATGACACGCGTGACTGAAATCACCCAGCAACTGCTGGATGAGATGCAGACCGACCTGCAGTCCTCCGTGCGCCTCTTTCATAATGACGCCATCGGCAGCGCCTACATTGGTCTTCTCGACCTGAGTGGGTTGCCGACGCCGGTTTCTGCGCTCCTGCCGACCCTCGATCCTGCGGGCGTCTTCGAACCCGACGTGGTTGGAAGTGAGAAGACCGGCACGTCGATGCTATTCACGCGTCATGCCTGGACCGATGAGTTCCAGGTCACCTCGGGGAATACCTATCGCGTCGACGTATACCGGCTGCAGGGCTACTACATGTCGATTGAAGACGCCGGTCCCCAGCCCGGCTCCGCCACCGGCATGAATCTGGTTCGCTTCACAAGTGAACCTCTTGCTGACGGCAACCAGATTGATCGCATTACAGACCCGACAGATCAGGCCGAGTTCTTGCAGCATCTGCTCACTCAGAGCCCCGACCTCTTCGGCGACGTGCATGACAGCGCTGCGGTCGCCTGGAAGGTCGGTCAGGATCCGGCCCTCACGGACACCATGCGCCAGATCATGAGCGATGGCAGCCTCTCGGACAGTTCGGCGGCGCCGCGAACCGCGGGTACCTGGCAGATCCACCCGGATCCGGCCCAAAGCTCGGGCAGCATGCTCTTCTACCGGCACCATTCGGTGGCCACCAATTACGCCCCCGGAGTCATGGGGGTGGGCAGGTATGGGATCATCGATAACACGGGAAACGGCTTCCCCCATGGCTTCGAGGTGCAGATCATCGGCCCGGCCTCGGCCCGGCAGATCCTCCTGCATCTGACCCTGGTCAGCACCAATAACAACGGCCGACAGGCCTTCCACGACCTCCAGGTCATCGGCGATACCCGGGATCTGTGATAATCCGGGTGGCAGCTTGCCCTCCTGGCCGGCTGCCGCTAGCCTCCCCGCCCCCTATGGAGGATTCTCTTCCCAAAGTCCTGGTCAAGCAGGTTGGCGGTTCCTTCCGCCTGACCGCTCTCCTGCAGAAGCGTGTGCGTGAACTGGTGCGGGGCCAGAAGCCCCTCTACGAGACTCGCGAGCGCAACTACATCAAGATCGCCTCCGAGGAGCTCGATCGCGGCTTGATCGAACTCGCCCCTGAAGAAGATCAGGGCATGAACGTCACCCTCTAGGCCTCGCCTCAGAGAGATGCCCGGGAGCCGGTCCTCCCACCGCATCGAGCCTAGGAGCTCTCTGATCTGAGCACTCAGGCCTGAAGCCTGAAGTCTCGATAAGAGCAGGGTGACCGGAACGGGTGTCGAGAATCTGACCCGCAGTGGCTGGCTGGACGATTTTGAGCTCCTCGAGGAGATCGGCCGCGGCGGAATGGGGGTGGTATACCGGGCTCGTTGGGCTCGGAATGGCCGCTTGGTCGCCCTCAAGACTCTGCCCTCCTTCGCCAGTATGGAGGGTGCTGCCCTGGAGCGGTTCCAACGTGAGGCGGAGGCCGCCGGTCGCATCGACCACCCAGGCGTAGTGCCGATTCTGTCGGTTGGAGAATGCGGTGGCGTGCACTACTTCGCCATGGAGTTGGTGGAGGGGCCTTCGCTCTTCTCCCTCATCGATGGTCTGCGCCATGGTCCGGCTGATCGGCTGCTCGGGACCCTCGCTGAAGAGACCGCCTTGGATGAGGTGTATCCGCAGCTGCGTCGGCAGCGTCAGGGAAGCACGGTCATGCCTGGGTATCGCTATGCACGATCCTGCGCGAGCATCGCTGAGCAAATTGCCGCTGCTCTCGCTGCCGCTCATCAGGGTGGAGTGATCCATCGTGACATCAAGCCCAGCAATATCTTGATCAGTCCCACGGGTCAGCCGGTCTTGGTGGACTTCGGTCTGGCCAGCGATGAGCGCATGCTCGGCTTGACCCGTACCGGCGAAGCGCTGGGCACACCCGCCTACATGGCGCCGGAGCAGGCCTGTGGTCAGAGTGATCTGGATGGACGCGTCGACATCTACGGTCTCGGCGCAACTCTCTACGAGTTGCTGAGCATGCGCCCTCCCTTCGACGGCGCCCACGCCGCCGAGATCATGCGGAAGATTGTCGAGGAAGAACCGGTTGCCCTGCGTCGGATCAATCCGCGTGTTCCGGCGAAGCTCGAGGCCATCGTGCATACCTGCCTGGCCAAGGAACCGGAGAAGCGCTACGAATCTGCCGAAGCCCTCGTCGAGGATCTGCAGGCCTTTCAGGCTGGCCGGCCCATTCGAGCGCGTCGCTTACATCCCGGCCGCCGCTTGAAGATTTGGTTACGCAAGCATCACACTGCTGCACTGGTGGGCACGGCGATTTTCGCTGCCTGCTTCTCGATCTTCGTTCTGGTGGACATCGTTTCCGGGCAGCGACGCGAAGATCAAGGTTTGGCAGCGCTGGCAGAGGCGCAGGGTCTCGAGGGCGATCGGGCCCAGGAGGCCTATGGTCGAGCCCGGGCGCTGCTCGGTGAAGAACGCGTGCGCAAGGCGAGACGGGACCACCTGCAAGCCACCTTCGAACCTCTCTACCAAGAGGAGCGTCACGAAGAACTCCGCCTACAGCTCGAAACCTGGCCACAGGAGGAGCGGGATGAGGTCTGGCGCGACTTCTCTGCCCGTCTGGTTGGTCGCGGTGTCCTGCGCATCATCGACTGGGATCCGGAGCACGGCGATCAGGCCTTCTTGCGTGGGCTGGGCAGTGACGGTCGTCTCGAGGATTGGCTAGAGCTGCGTGGCGACAAGGAACTGCCTATCGGTGAGTACCTCCTGCGCATGAACTTGGAGGCCAGTGCCCCGAGCCTGCATCGGGTGCAGATCCTTCGCGACGAGGTCAGCGTTTTGGCAGCGAGTTCCTTCGATCCAAACATGTTGGATGAGACTTTTGCGCTGATCATCGGTGGTCCGGATGACCGGGCAGTCATGGTGCAGAAGCAAGAACTCAGCTCTGGGGCCTACGGCGATTTCCTGGCTGGCATCAATGACCCTCTCCTGCAGAAGGAGTTGCTGCCACGGGGCTGGGACAAGCCCTATCCCCCTGGTGACCGAGAGTTGCCAGTTAGCGGTCTCTCCTTTCGTCAGGCCAGGATCGCGACGGAACTGCTCGGCGGTCACCTGATGAGCGATGCGGACTTCGCCCTGGCCAGCGTTGGTGGTCTCCCCGGTCTCGTCTATCCATGGGGACGCGAGTTCAACTCGCAAGTCGTGGTGGCTGATCCGGATCGGCTTTCCGCTCCGCTCCCCGTGGACAGCGCTCCAGTGGGAGCCTCGCCTGCCGGCATCCTCAATCTGGTCGGCAACGTGGCGGAGATCTTGGCACCGGATGCCCAGGAGCGCGGGCAGCTTGCCGGTGGACACTACTTGTCACCTGCCGACGAGCTTCGAGCTGATGCCCGTCTCCCCATGGGTGAGCCGAGGGAGCAACACGACCTGGCCGGCCTGCGGCTGGCTCGCTTCGTTCCCTTGGAGAGTGACGACCGGGATCGCAGTTTGGTCGAATCGCGCATCGTCGAGATTACTTCCCGACAGGAGATGGCGAGCTTCTGCGATTGGCAATTGGATGCCCGGGGCAATCTGCAGCTCGAGGCGACCCTCCTCGGTCAAGGCAGCGAGGCGGCTGCTCGCCAGGCCTTTGCCTCTGCCTCCACCGGTTTCCTCAGCAAGGGTCGAGTGCTTAGGCCAGCAGAGGATGCCTCGGTTGACAAGCTGACCTTGACTGCTGACATGCAGGCGGGGAGCGGACTCTTCAATCGCAACGGCAGCTACTACATGCGTCTGCCCTTGGGTGGTGGTCACAGCGGGGCGAGCCTGACTCGCCTTGAACTGCCCGATCGTCTGCGTATCGATCTGGTCGAGCCGGCCCCGGCCTTCCGCTATGTGGAGAACGACCGCCAGATTCTCCTTTGGGATCTGCCTGCCCAGACTGGTGCTGCGGATCTGAGCGCCAGTCTGCGCTTTCGCCGTGACGGGCCCATGGGCGGCAAGCAACCGGTTCTCGCCGAGCTGGAGCCATTCGTTGCCAGCTTCCTCGGCGCCTTGAACAGGGGCGACTCGGATCTGCTGAGCGGTCTCCTCGATCCAAGTTTCGAGCAGAGGCCCCACCAATTGCGATGGGATCAGCTGACCGCGGCGGGTTCCTCGCGACTCGTCGCCAAGGAGGCCCTGGAGAAGGTCGAGATCGTAGACGCCACCACGGTCGGAGACATCGTTACGCTCTGGCTCAAGAGCGAGTGGCGGGTCGAGAACCGGGAGGGGCGACAACTCGCCCTGCAGGACTGGCGCCTACGTGCCCAGTTGCGCATGGGGCCGCAGGGCTACCGCGTCCTCTCTCTCGAGCCCATGGCGCTGGCTGACCAGGGAACGCTGCAAGCGGGCCTCTATGTTGGTCCAGAACACCTGAAAGTCAGTCTGGAGGCCCCGGCGGATGTCTTCATCCAGCGCCGGCACGAGGGTCTCTCGGAAGTGCAGGTGACTTGCTGGCCTAGGCAGCTGCAGGACGTGAGCTGTTCGCTCTTCGGCGACTATACCGAGCCGGGCAGCGATCAGGATCTGATCCTGCACCGATTGACCCAGGGGGCGCTGAGTGCGCAGCCGGGCCGCAGACTGCAAGGTCCGAAGGTCTCCTTCCTCGGCAGCCGAGAAGAGGGCAGTGAGCTCCGAGCCGAAACCGTTCAGGATTGGCTTTTCGGTCGCCCAGGTGGGGACTCATGGACTCGCGAACGCTGGATATTCGTACAGCTCGGACGTCGTTGGTTCTTTGTCCGACAGCGAGCCGAGGGTTCGAATCCGGACGAAGCCAAGGAGAGATTCAGGAATGCATCCGAGTCTTTCCGTCAAATCCAACGCGCTCTGCACATTCGCTGAGGCGATGCCCTTCTTCGCGCCCTTGGCATGGGGCGGAGAAGAGCGGCTAGGAAGTCTCGAGACCGGACCCTCTGCCCTTGAAGATGAGGCCTGAACTGGTCGATAGATAGGTGGGCTTTGTCCGAAGAATTCGACAGGAACGCCATGAAGACCATCCTAGTAGCCGCTCTTGCTCTCGTTTGCCCACTCGCGGCACAGATCGAAAGCAACCCTCTGAAGGAGAGGTTGCGCAAGGAGATCCTCGAGAAGCAGAAGATGATGCGCGAAGGGCGGGTGATCCGGAGCAACGTCCGGGTCACCGTGCGCTTGGACAACGGCAGTCGCATCAAGGGCGTAGTCAAGGGTGGTCGGGTGATCGAAAAGGTTGACGGCCTCGAATTCGTGCCGGCGGACATGGCCTCGCCTGGCGCCGGTCTACGCCTCTGGTACTACAACGACACCAACTCCTACATCTTCATTCCCTTCACCACGGTCAAGCATCACAACATCGGTGAGAAGCTGACCGACGCGGAGATCGTCAAGATCGAAGAGCGCATCGATGAAGCCAAGAAGCGCTCGGACGAGCGCCGCAAGTTGCTGGCCCAACAGCGCAAGAACAAGCAGGAGGGCGGTGAAGAGCCGGCTCTGGATCCCGCTGCGCAAACCACTCCGGCCAAGCCCGGTGGCGCCGGCAAGAAGGAAGAAGAGGTGGAGAACGAGAAACCTGGCATGGCTCCCGAACTCGCCAAGCTTCTCGAAGAATTCCCGCCTGCGGATGGTTGGGGCAAGGAGAAGTACGACGAGATCCAGAAGCGTAAGATCATCGTTGGTGTTTACCCGGATCAGAAGAGCGCCAAGTTCCTCGGGGTTTTCGAGGAGTGGTCGCGGGCCTATGAGCTGTCCAAGGTGCTGAAGCAGCAGCCGACCCCGCCCTCTCTCGGCGGCACGCCCAAAAAGAAGAACTGAGCCCCAGGCCTTCGGGTCTTGATCTTTGGCGGTCCGGGCGGATCCTTCTGCCATGCGGACCGCTTTTCTATTCACCGGGCAGGGATCCCAGTTCACCGGCATGGGGCGCGAGCTCTGTGCGACATTCAGCCTCGCCAGGGAGACCATGGCCGAGGCGGACGAGGCTCTTGGCGAGGAGCTCACCAAGCTCTGCTTCGAGGGCCCTGATAAGCAGTTGGCGCTGACGGTGAATACGCAGCCGGCGACCCTGGCGATCTCCATCGCCGCCTTTCGCTGCCTGGGTCAGGAACCGGATATGGGGGCGGGGCATTCTCTGGGGGAATACTCGGCGCTCACCGCGGCAGGCAGCTTTGCCTTTGCGGATGCGATCCGCCTCGTGCGTGAACGTGCGAAGATGATGCAGGAAGCGCTGCCGGTTGGTGCCGGCGGAATGGTCGTGCTCCGCAAGGTGAGCTTGGAGGAAGCACAGGCAGTCGCCGAATCCGTGAGCGCCGGCGTCTGCGATCTCGCCAACATCAACGCTCCGGGGCAGTTCGTTCTCTCCGGGGATGCGGCAGCCATGGATGCGGTCATGGAGAAGGTCGGTCCACGCAAGGGCATGCGCCTGCCAGTTTCGGTGCCCTTTCATAGCCGCTTGCTGAGCGAAGCTGCATGTGCCTACGCGGAGACCCTCGACGCTGTCGAGATGCGGGACCCGCGCTTCCCGATCTACTGCAATGTGGATGCGGAGCCGGTAAGCACTGCGGATGCGGCTCGCGACGCTCTCAAGCGTCAGTTCGCCAACTCGGTGCTCTGGCAGCCATCGGTGGAGAAGATGCTCGATCGAGAGGGGATGACCCGCTTTATCGAGTTTGGACCCAAGCCAACCCTTGTGCGGATGGTCAAGCAGATCGCCAACGCCAAGGACATGACTGAAATCGAGACCCTCGCTGCATGCAGCGTCGAGGAAATCCAGGGTCTCCTGAGTGGAGCCTGAAGCAGTGAGCAGTCCTAGGTGAGCCTACGGCAGAGTCTCTGGCCTTTCTCCACCGTCTATGCCGGCATCATGGGGCTGCGTAACCTCGGCTATGAGCGTGGTTGGTTGGCGACTCATGGTCTGCCGGTGCCAGTGCTCTCCGTGGGTAATCTCACCGTCGGCGGCACGGGCAAGACGCCAACAGTGATCTGGTTGATCGGGCTTCTGCAGGGGCTCGGCAAGAAGCCCGGGGTCCTCGCTCGCGGCTATGGTCGCGCGGAGGGTGCCCTGCTCAATGACGAGGGCTTGTTACTGGCGCAGCGCTTCCCGAACTTGCCGCAGATCCAGAATCCGGACCGGGTGGCTGCGGGCAAGCAATTGATTGCGGAGCATGCCGTAGATCTGCTGGTACTCGATGATGGCTTCCAGCATCGACGGCTAGAGCGTGATCTGGACATCCTCTGCATGGATGCGCGCCGTCCCTTTGCCCAGGGCATGGTGCTGCCTGCCGGTGACCTGCGGGAGGGGCGCAGCGGCATGCGACGGGCCGACCTGGTGCTCCTGACCCGCTCAGGGGGATTGGCTGAGGATCAAATCGAGGATCGGCGACGAGACCTGCAGCGCTTCGCCGGCAAGGATATGCCTATCTTCCCCTGCGAACACCGTCCCAGCGGTCTGCGTGCCATACCCGATGGTCAACTATCCGAGGTCGAGAGCCTGGCCGGAAGAGCGGTTCTGTTGCTCTCATCCATCGCCAGGCCGGAGAGCTTCCGGGACACGGTCCTTGCCCTGGGCGCGGAGCTGAGGGGCGAGGTCATTCGCCGCGACCACCATGTGCACAGCGAAGCGGAGATCGCCGCGGTTCTGTCCTCTGCCAAGAGCATGGGAGCTGAAGTTTTGACCACGGAGAAGGATTCGGTGAAACTGCAGCGCATGGCGGTTCCCCATCTGGTGCTCGAGATCGACCTGCAGTTCATGCAGGAGACACCGAACGCCAAGGATCTGGGTCTAGGGTGATGCAGGAGCTTCTACAGTCTCTTCGTCAGCTTGGCTCACCATCGATCCTGGTCATGGGTGATCTCATCCTCGATCGCTACATCGAGGGTCAGGCCTCGAGAGTATCGCCGGAGGCGCCAGTCCTGGTCTTCGAGAAGCAGGCGGAACGCTTCCTTCTCGGTGGTGCCTGCAACGTAGCGGCCAACCTGGTCTCCCTCGGTGCCAAGGCTTCGGTTCTCGGCGTCGTCGGCGAGGACATGGCCGGGCAGCAGCTTCGTGCCCTGCTCGATGACGAGGGCATCGATACGTCCTGCCTGGTGAGCGATCCTAGCCGCCCGACGACTTGCAAGACTCGCTATGTGAGCAAGACCT
Organism: Planctomycetota bacterium; assembly: GCA_021776805.1. Taxonomy (GTDB): domain Bacteria; phylum Planctomycetota; class UBA1135; order UBA1135; family UBA2386; genus JAJFFD01. Next base: position 45,535 of record JAJFFD010000165.1, on the reverse strand, counting down.
CTCAGGTGCTGAGAGTCGATTCGGAGAAACGCCACCCCACGGAAGCGGAGGTCAAGAAGCGTCTCCTCGAGTTTCTCGCCGTCCGTCCCTTCCCCTATGCGGCGGTTCTGCTCAGCGACTACGGCAAGGGTGTGCTCTCTCGGGATCTCATCGCGGCAGCTGTCGAGGCGGCCCACTCCGCCGGCGCCAAGGTCGTGGTCGATCCGAAGGGAGCGGACTATGAGCGTTTCCGCGGGGTCGATCTGCTGACCCCCAATCGGGAAGAGGCGGAGACAGCGACGGGAATCTCTGTCACCGGTCTCGAGGGCATGCACGAGGCTGCTGGCAAGCTGCGCGAGATCACCGGCATCAAGCAGGCGACGATTACCCTGGGCGCGGAAGGAATCTTCTTCGAGGGGGCAGACGGCAAGGGCAACATCATTCCAACGGAAGCCAAGGCGGTCTTCGACGTTACCGGTGCCGGCGACACGGTGGTCGCCACCCTGACTCTCGGTCTGGCGTCTGGAGTCAGTTTGGAGAACAGCCTGCGCTTGGCGAACATCGCCGCGGGCATCGTGGTTGGCCGCTTCGGTACCTGGGCGGTGTCGAAGCAGGAGATCCTCGGTCTGCTCGGTCAGCAGGACAGCGGCAAGATCCTAGATCTGGAGGAAGCGGTGTCCATGGCCGCCCGGATGCGCGCCGAAGGCCGGCGATTGGTCTTTACCAACGGTTGCTTCGATATCATTCATCCCGGTCATACGGACTATCTGGGGCGAGCCAGGTCCTATGGGGATGCGCTCTTGGTGGCGGTAAACACCGATGAGAGCGTTCGCCGCCAGGAGAAGGCTCCGGATCGACCAATCAACCCTCTCGATGATCGCTTGACTGTCCTCGCTGGCCTGCAGGCGGTGGACTTCCTCCTGCCCTTCGACGCGGATACGCCCATTGAGCTCATTCAGGCCATTACTCCCCAGGTGCTCGTAAAGGGTGAGGACTGGCGGGAGAAGGGTGTCGTCGGTCAAGAATGGGTGGAGTCCCATGGCGGACAGGTGGTCCTCGTGCCCCTACGAGAGGGCTGTTCGACCAGCTCGATCATCGCCAAGATCAGGGGCGAGAAGGCCTGAGCTCCGCGCCCTCGCGGATTCTTCTCTTTGCGTGCTTTGCTTCCCTCGCTAAGTTCGTGCGCAATTCAAGATGGAGTCAGGCCCTTGGTAGTTGTTCCCCGCAAGACCCGATCGAAAGACAAAGTGTTCGCCGACTATTCCTCGCTGAGCGTGGTTACCCGTGGCCTGCAGTCACAGGGTAAGACCGTGGTTCTCAGCAACGGCTGCTTTGATCTCATGCATGTTGGTCACATGCGCTGTCTCGAGGATGCTCGCGCTCGCGGGGATTTTCTCATCGTCGCGGTCAACAGTGACAAGTCCGCGGAAACCAACAAGGGCAAGGGTTATCCCATCATGCCCATGGAGGAGCGCATGGAGCTCCTCTCTGGATTCTGGTTCGTCGACTACGTGACGAACTTCGCTGAGGAAACTGCCGATGAGCTGCTGAGAAAGATGCAGCCAGACTTCTACGTCAAAGGCACGGACTACAACCTGTCCAAGCTGCCTGAGAAGGCGGTCCTCAAGGAACTCGGTATCAAGGCGGTCTTCGTGGGGGACAAGAAGAACCACTCCACGCGGAAGATCGTTCAGCGGATCCGCAAGAAGAAGTTCCTCTAGGGGCTTCTTCCGCCCCTTGGCAAGGCGGCTTTGAGGGCCGTCGCCGGGGCCCTGAACCCGAGTGTGGGCACATGTCGATAAAATATCGATGCTGTCTGCGCCGACACAAGGCACCGGGTACATGCCAGTCCCCTTGGAGGGGCTCATCAAGGAAGAGCCACTGGACTTCCCCCTGTACCTCAAGACCGGGGATCATCGCTGGGTCCTCTATCGGGATGTCATGTCCGCGATGGGCGAGGATCACATCGGCCGTCTGCGCAGCGAGGGGGTGGAATGTCTGTACATTCGCGTTGCCGATCGCCGGGGTTACTACAAGCGGGTCGAGGGCAAGCTCGACGAAGTGCTGCGCGATCCGGTAACCAGCGTGGATGCCCGCGCCCAGGTCCTCTATGGAGTGGCGACGGAGATGGCGGAGGAAATCCTTTCGCATCCACCGGACAAGGCCGAGATCAAGCGCGCCACTCGTCTCATCAACTCGGCGGCACAGATGGTGCTGCGGGAGGACGGTGCCTTTCGCGCGGTGCGGCAGATACTCAAGGCCAGCAACAATCTCTCAGCTCATTGTCTGACTGTATCCATGCTGTCCATGGGGCTTGCTCGTCACGTCATCGGTTCGGATCCGAACACTCTCGCCAAGGCTGGCCTGGCGGGCTTTCTGCACGATATCGGGCGGGTCGACCATGAGGCAGATCGGGGTCCGGAACACGCGGTGCGCGGCTACGAGCGGCTGCGAGCCCTCGGTCTGGACAAGGAGATCTGCGAGGTCGCTCTTTATCATCATGAGCGTGCGGACGGCAGCGGCTTCCCGCGAGGACTCGGCTGCGAGAACATCCCTCCCCTGGCGGCGGTGGTCAGCCTGGTGAATACCTTCGATAGCATCTATTCGGGGCATAAACCCAGGGTCGGGATCTTTGATTCGCTCTGTATTCTGGCCCAGGCCTATCGCGGCTGCTTCGACAAGGAGATGACCAAGTCCTTCGTGGAGCTGTTCAAGGACTGAGTTCCTGCCTTAGCATCCGGGCATGCATCGATCTCTGCCCGCCATTCTCCTGACTGCTCTCTGTCTTCCCGCACAGGAGAAGGCCCGAAGCAGTGAGGAGATCTTCGACCGCATTCGCAGTGAGGCCTACGAAGGCAGCGAGCTGATGGCCCGGCTGCAGCACCTTTGTGATCGCATCGGACCACGCTTGACCGGTTCCGAGCAGTTGGCCGCGGCGAATCTTTGGACCGAGGCCCAGTTCAAGAGCTTCGGGCTGCGCGCCTGGCAAGAGCCATGGGAGATTGAGAACGGCTGGCGGCGGCTCTCAGCCCAAGCGCGGCTGGTTGCGCCGGTGGAGCGAGCACTGACCCTTGCCGCCGGTGGATGGACCCCATCCACTCAAGGTCTGCTAAGCGCAGAGGTCGTCGACTTTACTCGTCCGCGGCGCGAGCGAGATCAACGGGAGGGCAGCATGGTCGAGGGGCGCATCCTACTCACCGGGCGAACCCCTCGCGTCGGTCGAGCGGTCGAGGATCCCTTCGCCGACTGTGCCCTGCGTCTGCTCGACTCGCAGAAGCCGCACGGCTTGTTGAACATGACCCGCCTCAACAGCGGCACTCCTTACGCGATGGGCAGCACTCCCGCAGCCTTTCTGGTTTCGGAGGACTTCAAGTTGATCCAGAGGCTCTTGGATGCCGACGAGCAGGTGCTCATGGAGGTGGAGATTGCCAATCAGTTCATGCCTGGACCGATCGAAGTGCACAACACGGTGGCAGATCTCGAGGGCAGTGATCTGAAGGAGGAGATCGTCTTCGCCGGCGCACATTTGGACTCCTGGGATCTGGGTTCGGGAACTACGGACAACGGCACGGGCAGCATGGTTGTCCTCGAGGCGGCACGCATTCTGGCGAGTCTGGACATCAAGCCGCGACGGACGATTCGATTCATTCTCTTCAGCGGCGAAGAGCAGGGGCTCAACGGCAGCAAGGAATACGTCAAGCAGCACGCCGCGGAGATGGAGCGCCACAGCGCCGGACTGGTGATGGATATCGGCACCGGCAGCCTCTGGGGTCTCTCTCTCCACAACCAGACGCCCTTCTATGCCCTCAGCGAGGACTGGTTCCGCCCGGTAGCCGACCTGAATTTCGATGCCACGAGTATGCGTCGGCAGGGCGGGACAGATCACCTGAGCTTTCAGGCTGCTTCGGTGCCGGCCTTCGCCTTCATCCAGGACCCGGTGGAGTATGGCCTGACTCATCACACGCAATCCGATACCTACGACAAGGCGGTGCCGGAGAATCTGATGCAAGCGGCAACGGTCATGGCAACCGGGCTCTGGGCTATCGCCAACCATGCGGGCGAGTTGCCGCGCTTCGATGCCAAGCTGGAAGCCGATCTCGGCGGCAGAGACTGACTAGCGCCGCCACATGCGTGGCGCCAGGAGCACGAGGGGTGCGAGGATCTCGAGGCGGCCGAGGATCATCTGGAAGGACATCATGATCTTCATCCAGCCGGGTAGCTCGCCGTAGCCGCCATAGGGGCCCACGTCGATCTGGCTGACCAGAGTCAGCTCGTCGCCGCGATGGAGCACTTCCGCCATGGAGGGTCCGGTGCAGCTCATCATGCTGACGCTGGTGGTCACCGAGGCGAAGAGGTCCATGCGCTCATCGAAGCTGATGAAGAGGGCGCCGATGAGAACGCTGGCGATCCAGAGGAGGAGCAGCGCCAGGATGGTGGATACCACGGAGTTGGGGAGGACATCATCGCCAACTTTCAGTCGCTCCACACTCTTCGGGCGGATGAAGTGGTGCAGGGTGTACAGGATCAGCTTCAGGGAGACCAACAGACGCAGCACCTTGAAGCCGCCTGCCGTGGAGCCTGTGCAGCCGCCGACGAACATGCAGAAGAGCAGGGCCAGGAGAATGTGGTGCGGCCAGTACTGATAGTCCGCAGTGCAGTAGCCGGTGGACGTGATCAGGCTGACCACTTGAAAGGATGCGTCGCGCAGGCAGCGGCCGAAGCTCGAGTAGTCCCGGTCGACGGTCATGCCATCGGCCACCGTTCCTCCCCAGACCCAGAGGGAGATGCTGACCAGGGCGATCATGCCCAGGGTGATGCGCAGGTAGAGGCGGAACTCCGGCTGTTTGAGGATGTTGCCGAGACTGCGTGGCCCTTCCCGGAAGGTGGACATGAGCAGGATGAAGTTGCATCCGGACAGGAACATGAAGACCGTGATCAGAACTTCGATCGGCAGGTTCTGGAAGCTGCCGACGGAGGAGTTCTTGGTGGAGTAGCCACCGGTCGCCATGGTGGTGAAGGCATGGTTCACCGCGTCGAAGGGTGTCAGGCCACCCATGGTCCAGCCCAGGAGCATCAGACTCAAACCCAAGATGATGGTGAGGAAGAGGTACATCTTGAACAGAGCCTGGGCCTGTTCACGCATGCGCGGCCGGAGCACGTCATCGCTGACGCCGATCTGCTCCGAGGAGAGGAGGTTCTTGCCAGTCACTCCCATTGCCGGCAGCAGAATCAAGAACACCAAGATGATTCCCAGGCCGCCCATCCACTGCAGGAGCGAGCGCCAGAGGAGAATGCTCTGCGGCAGCTCCTCGATGCTGTGAATATTGTCGCCGCTTCCACAGACCGTGGCGCCCGTGGTTGTCAGCCCACTCACCGATTCGAAGAGCGCGTCCGCGCCGCTGACGAAGGCGCCGGACCAGTACAGGGGAATGGCGCCGAGCACACCAGCGAAGAGCCAGGCAAAGCCGACCACTGCCAGGCCTTCGCGCCGGAAGAAATCCGGCTCGGCACCGCGTCCGGCGATCCAGAGCATTCCGGCTACCGCCAGGCCCACGCCTGCGCCCACGCCGAAGCCCAGCACCGGTGAGATGTCTGCGGCAACGCCGTCCTCGAACAGGGCATAGATGACCATCAAGCCCTGGATGATCGAGAAGAACAGGGTGAAGCCGGTCAGGATGCGCGCGACCTGAGCTAGGTTCATCTGGGCTGCAGTCTCTCAGGCACACCGAACTCGCGCCAGTATTCGTCGGCTCCCTCGGCACGAAGGGTGATTTCGTCGCGGAAGCCGAAGAGAACGGCCACGGTTTTTAGCCCGGCTGCCTTCCCTGCCCGCAGGTCCTGGAGGCCATCGCCGACCATCATTCCACCCTCGGGACCGGTATTCAGCCGCTCCAGCGCAGCCAGAATCGGGATGGGCGATGGCTTGCGGGCCGGGCTGCTATCGCCACCGATGAGAATCGGCAGGTACTTATCCAGTCCGAGATGATCGAGGATCAGGCGGGCGAAGCGCTCGGGCTTGTTGGTGACCACGGCCATGGGCCGTCCGGCCGCCTGCCAATTCTGCAGATGCTGCATCACGCCGGGATAGGCTTGCACCAGCTTGGTGCACTGCTGCAGATGATGCTCGACGTAGATGGCCATGGCTGCTGCCTGGTCCGGCGGCGCCGACAGGTCGGCGAGAGCTCGATCGAGGAGCTTGGCCGCACCGTCGCCCACCATCTTGCGAACTTCCTGCTCAGCCAGGGATTCCAGGCCATGCTGTTCGCGTACGTAGTTGGCGCTGGCAGCGATGTCGCCGAGGGAATCAACCAGAGTGCCGTCGAGGTCGAATAGAATCGGAGGTTTGGACATGAGAGCTTCTATCGCCCTGGCATGTATAGTCGGCGCATGGTTGAGCATCGACCTTCGTCTCCGCTGATTAAAGCGGCTGCGAGTAGCTTTTTTCTGCTGCTGCTCGCTTCCTGTGGGCTCACCGCCAGCTGGCAATCCGTCGAGAAAAACCTTCCCTTCGAGGATCTCTGGTTGGAAATGGGCCGTCTGGCGGGGCTGCACGGTTTTCCACCGGATCTCGGTGAGACTGATCGCGGCAATCGAGTCTATGTCTCCCGCTGGCGAGAATATCCTGCCCCCTTCCGTTTTGGACGCCGTTCGCGATTGCACGCCAAGTTCAGCAACCTGGGCGAACGGGACCAATGGCTGCTGGAGTTCTACATCGAGCAGCAGGTAATCGGCAATCTCGGTCGGGGGTTCGAAGCCAAGGAAACCGACTGGAAGCCCTCCGGTCAGGATGTGCAGCGCGAAGAGGTCCTGTTGAGTCAGCTACGTCTTTTCCGCGAGCAGCAGAGCTCGGGACGGAGGAGCGCAGGACTGGCCATCGTCAATCGACAGTTTGACCCAGCAGGGGAAGCGCCGCGGTGACCGACCTCTCGGTCCTGATCGTCAATTACAATTCCTGGCGGCTCTGCGTGGATGCGATTCGCTCCTTGGAGCAGTATCCGCCCAGAAGTCGTGAGGGGCGTGAGCTCGAGTACGAGGTCATCGTCGTCGATAACTGCTCACCGCTGAGGGACGAAGTGGCAGAGGCGGAACTCGAAGCCATGCTCCCGCCGAGCAGAGGAGAGCTCATCCGCCACGATCGCAATGGCGGCTACAGCACGGGTATGAACCTGGCCTATGCCCGTTCGAAGGGGCGCTATGTCCTGGTTTGCAATCCTGACTTGCTCTTCACCGCGGGTTGTTTGACGGCGCTCTTCCAAGGGATGGAGGCGGACGAGAGTATCGGCGCAGCGGCACCCATCGGTTTTCTGGATGAAGGTCGGGAGGCCTGCTTGCCGCCCAACATCCTACCGACTCTGAGCGATCTCATCGGGCTGACCCTGGCAGCCTTGAGCCCTCGATTCACTCGCGCCTACACGCGACGTCGAACGCGCCGGGCCCTGCCCGTATGGCGCGCCAGTGAAGACGTGGACTTGGAGATGCTCAGCGGTTGCTGTTTCCTGATGCGTCGCAGTTTCATCGCCGAGATCGGATTCTTCGACGAGCGCTTCCCTCTGTACTTCGAGGACACGGATCTCTCGGTGAGGATTCGTCGCGCGGGTAAGCGCATCGTACAGATTGCCGCGGCGGAGCTCATCCACTTCTACAATCGATCCGGGCAGACCGACCATAGCCTGCCGATGGAGAGGTACTGGATCAGTCGCAAGCGCTACTACCGAAAGTGGTACGGTCTCAGCGGTGCGGCTCTCTATGGCCTCTGCAGAGCTCTCTTGCTCTCCTCCTGGGGGAAGCGCCGGGGCAAGTTGCCGCCGCATCCCTGGCTCGTGGATCTAGGGAGCATGCCGGGGAAGCCGACTCTGGAATTCGGACGGAGCTATGCTCAGTTCCTGGTCGAGGTGGCCCTCGATCCGGGCTTCTTTCTTGCTGCCGGGATGCATGGCTCCGGAGATCGCTGGTCACCCAGTGATTCTCTGATGAAGGAGTTTGGACCGACTACCTACTACTTTCGGGTCGTCGACTTGCAGTCCGCGAAGCTCGAGCAAATCGGGGTCTACCGCTACACGCGCCTGGCGGCAGCAGAGCCGGCGGCGCTGACTTCTTCCGGCGGGGAGCAGGCATGAGCGAGCAGCCGGAACTGTCCCTGGTCATCCTCTCCTGGAATACACGGGATCTGACCTTGGCCTGCTTGCGTGCCCTGTACGCGGACCAGAGCGAATTCAGTCGCGAAGTCATCGTTGTCGACAACGGCAGTGAGGATGACTCTGCGGATGCGATCGCGGCACAGTTTCCCGAAGTTCGGCTCCTCCGCAACGCCAAGAACGAGGGCTATAGCCGGGGCAACAATTTGGGTGCCGCCCTGGCCAAGGGGCGTTTCCTTTGTCTGCTCAACTCGGATACTGAGGTCCGGCCCAAGGCGTTGGACCAGATGCTGCGCTTTCTTGACTGCAATCCGGAGTACGGAGCTGTCGGTCCGCGACTGGTCCATCCGGATGGTCGTGTGCAGTCCGCCTGCAAGAGATTCCCCGGCCTACTCACAGCAGTCTGCTTCGATTCCTTCTTCGGTTCCTTCCCTCCCGGTTCCTGGGTGCAGCGCAGGTACCTCATGGCGGACTTCGACCACCTCGAGAGTCGAGACGTGGACCAACCGCCAGGTGCCTGTTTCATGCTCGAACGCGCGCTCTATGAGGAGCTCGATGGCATGGACGAGGAGCTCTGGCTCTTCTACAACGATGTGGACCTCTGTCGCCGTTTGCAGGCGATGGGTAAGCGCATTCGCTATCTGGCCAGTGCCGAAGTCATGCATCATGAAGGTGCGTCGACGAGTTCCTTCGGCAAGTTCGTGGTGATGTGGAATCGGAATCGCATGGCCTACTATCGCAAGCAGCATGGCGCCTGGACCGACGGGTACCTGCGATTGGTGATCCGCATGCGGGCTCTCGAAGAGTCCATCCGCGCCGGCTTCCGGCACAAGGATCCGGCAGCGCGGCGATCTGAGCGGGCGCATATCCGCGGCATGGTCAAGGAGATCCTCGCCAGGTGAAGATCGCCCTCACATGTCCGAACTTCCCGCCAGAGTTCACCGGTGGCACGGAACGGGTCAGCTTTGCCCTGGCCAAGTCCCTGCAGGCTCGGGCGCAGGAGCTCCTGATCATCGCGGGCTCGGACCGGCTCCATGCCGGTGAGGACATCCTTCGGGAGGAACATGCCGGCTTGTCCATTTGCCGTCTGCCACGAAACTCCAGCGAGGAGTATGGACTGGACCTGCGGCGGCCGCGGATCCAGCGCCTGATTGATGAGATCTTGGACCGGGAGGGAATCCAGGTCCTGCATGTTCAGCATTGGGCGACTCTCTGCACCGGGCTACTGCGTTCTGCCCGTTCCCGCGGCATCGTCGCCGTCGCTACCCTGCATGACATGTGGACCGCCTGCCCGCGCTTTTTTAGGCGGCCGCCAGCGGGCATTCACTGCCCTCGCGAAGACGGTCGAGATGCCTGCCTGCCCTGTGCGGATCAGAATCTGGCACTCGGCCAGGAGCGCGTGGCTGCGCTCATTCAGGAGCGTGATCGCGACATGCAGGCGGAACTCGCCGCTGCGGACGCGATCACCGTGCCGAGTCAGGCCAGCGCCGACCGCATTCGCCGTCATCTCCCCTGGTCCAATGAAATCCAAGTAGTGCCCCATGGACTCTTGGAAGCAGTGGCGCATGAGAAGTCCCAGCCGCGAGTCGAGGCTCCCCTGCGCATCGGCAGCTTCGGCAACCTGGTAGAGGAGAAGGGTATCGCCCTGCTACCCGAGGCCCTGGCAGGAATCCCCGGAGTCGAATTGCACCTCTTCGGCCCCTTCCTCGAGGCTAGCTTTCGCGAACTCGTGGAGAAGCGATCCGAGGAGCTTGGCGTGAGCCTGCATTGCCATGGATCCTGGTCGAGCGGGGACCGTCATCCGGCACTCTCTCTCGACCTGGCGCTCTTTCCCAGCCTCTGCGAGGAGAGCTACGGCCTGGTGGTGGAGGAGGCTCTGGCCCATGGGGTTCCGGTCCTGGTGTCCAATCGCGGGGCACTCGGGGAGCGCATCGGGGTAGGTGGCCGGGTCGTCTCCATCGGCGATGTGGCCTTCTGGGCCGATGCCATCAGGGATCTGGTGGAGAATCCACACAAGCTCGTGGAGCTGCGTCGGGGAATAGCCGAAGAATTCTTCAGCATCGATGACGCGGCGGAGCGCTATCTGGAGATCTACAGCAAGTTCAGTGGGCTGAGCAATTGAAGCACCTCTTTCCACCTCTGCTTCCCAAGGAGGACCTCGGGCCACCGGTCCTGGTCTTGGCGGCGCATCCGGACGATGAGGTCATCGCCTGCGGAGGAATGCTCGCCTGGCATGCCTCCCAGGGACACCCGGTGACCGTGGCGCACATGACCGATGGTGCGGAGGGGGATCCGTCGGGGAAGTTTGGTGACATCGCTGCCCTGCGTCGCAAAGAGGGTCGAGCGGCGCTCGGCATCCTCGGCGTGGATGATGTGCGTTCCCTGGGTCTGGTCGATGGGCAATTGCCTGAGTCCATGGATGCGATGGCGCAGGCCGTCGGCGAACTGATCGCAGAGATCCAGCCCAAGACCGTGTATAGCTTCTTTTTCACCGAAGCCCATCGCGATCACCGCGCGCTCAGTCATGCGCTTTGCAGGCAGGCGGATCGCTTGGCGCCGGATTGTCGCTGCCTTCTCTACGGAGTGAACCAGGTGGTCCTCGGTGGCAGCATGTTCGAGCTCGGTGCCTTCATGGATCAGAAGCAGAAGGCCCTGGCTGCCTTCGCAAGTCAGCTCGAGTACAACGACTTCACCGAGAAGATCCTGCACCGGGACCACGCTGCCACGGTCAATGTCGAGGACAAGCAGGTGCAGTACGCGGAGCTCTTTGCGGACCTTCGGCCGGCGGATCTGCAGAAGGCCAAGGACCTTGCGGACCCGCTGTTTCGCTTCCTCCTACGGGATGGCGAATGAGTACGCCGGCCTCCGTATCCTTGGTGATCTCGGTCTGGAATCGTAAGGACGATCTGCGTGAGAACCTGGCAGCGATCCGCAAGCAGAGCATCGCGCCCAAGGAGGTCATCGTTGTGGACAACAACAGCCACGACGGTACTCCCGAAATGGTCAACGCCGAGTTCCCCGAGGTGAAGCTGATCAGCATGCCGCATTCGCGCTATGGCGCCTGTGCGACCTTTAACATCGGCTTCGCCAGTTGTACCGGTGAGTTCACCGGCATCCTCGATGACGATGTGATTCTGCCCACAGACTTCGTCGAGAAGATGCTTGCCGAGTTCGAGAGCGAGCCGGAGAGCACGGTGCTGCTCTCACCCAAAGTGGTCGAACCGGAAATGCCCGACTGGTATCTCGAATCGGCGGCGGTGAACACGCCGCGCTACATGTCGACCTTCAGAGGCTGCGGCAGCATGGCGAAGAGCAAGGCCCTTGCAGAAGCCGGCTACTACGACGAGGAGTTCTTTATCTTCGGGAACGAACGCGACCTCACCGCGCGCCTGCTCAATCTCGGCTACCGAGTGAAGATGGTCCCTGGCATCGAAGTCTTTCACAAGGCGCCCTTCGGCATGCGTCATGGCAAGCGCTCCCTCTACTACCACGTGCGCAACTTCTGGCTCTACGCCTTCAAGTATCTGCCCTGGTCCCAGGTGATCGCCTTTCCCTTTCGTTTCTTGAAGAAGGGGCTCGGTGGCAAGAGCAAGGCGGATGGTGCAGAAGTGGCCGATGCGGTCGGTACCATTGGCCTGCATGACAACATCCGTGCCGTGCGCGGGGGCTATTGGGTATGCATGAAGGCGAGCCTTGCCGCCCTGGCCTACCTGCCGCACTGCCTGCGAAATCGCCAGGTCTGCAAGGCCGCTGACTTCGAAGCGCCCCTGAAGTGATTGACAGGAAGGGGCGCCTGCCCTATCCCTCGAGCCTGTTGTCTCGCGGGGGAACCTGGTGCAAATCCGGGGCTGGCCCGCAACCGTGAGCTGAGAACCTGTTCGCAGGTCTCTCAGTCAGCCGGAAAGCCCGGAGGCAACTGCCGCAATCCCTTCGGAAGCAAGGTTCCTGCGTTGATGATGCCGCGACGAATCATGTCCGGAGCATGTCTCCTGCTCCTCTGTTGCACGGATGAAAACCCGGACGCTGCACGCGCGCGGCGCTTCCCGCCCGTGCCTGCGAAGGCCGGTTTTCCCCTGCGCATCGACTTGCCGGGGGCTGAGAGCTTCGCATTGCAGCAGGCGCCTCGGCGAGTGCTCATCGCCAACACCTATCTCACGGATGTGGTGACTCGGCTCGCCTCACCGGAACGGGTGTTGGCCCTGCCCGAGCAGGCCCTGACCTGGTCGCGCCTGGCGCTGGTGGACGAGGGCTTCCGGGTCAAGGCCAGCTTTCGGGAGATCGATGCGGAGATGGTGCTCGAGATGGATCCGGATCTCCTGCTCTGCTCGGATACGAACCTGGCCTTGGCGCGCGGTCGTTTTGCTGGTCGCGACATTCCGACCCTGACTCTGCCTCAGCCCAGGAGCCTGGAGGAGATTCGTCATGTGATTCGCCTGCTGGCCCGAGTGCTGGGAGCAGAAGAGGCTGGCCGGGACTTGCTCGCGGACTTCGATGCCCGCCGGCGGAGACTGCAAGAGCAGGCGGCCAGGCGCGAGGGCCTGAGCGCCCTCTTCTACAGCAACCTGGGCGGTGGCGGCTGGGGCACCGGTTCGAACAGTTTGCCGGATGAGTTGATTCGCCTGCTCGGCATGCGCAATCCGCTTGCGGATGCGGGCCGAAGGGATCACGTGCAGCTGACCTTGGAGCAGCTCATTACCTATGACCCGGACGTGATCATCGTGCAGTCGCGGGCCGGTGAGTCCGAGTTCGAGAGTGAGTCCGTCTTGCGTCGAGAGCCCAGCCTCGCTGGCTTGAAGGCGATTCGTAAGCAGGCCATCGTCAGTCTGCATCCCCGGCTCTTCTCCACGGGTTCGCAGGAAATTCTTCTCGCTGCGGAGGAGATCGCCGCTCAGGTAGATCGCATCTTGGATCCGAAGGCGAAGGGGCGTTGAGCATGGGAGGCGGACGGAAACCCTTGCTGATCGGACTGCTTCTCGCCCTCACCTGGATCCTCTTCATCGGCCTCGAACTCATCGCGGGCTCCGATGTCATTCCGGACCTGGCGACCGCCTTGCAGGGGGCCATGGCCGGTCTCGGTATGGGGGAAGCGCTCGAGGGCAACCTGCAAGCAATCATGGAGCTGCGTCTCTGGCGCGGCATCTGCGCCGGGCTGGTCGGCGCCTCCCTCGCGCTCTCCGGTGCTCTGCTGCAGGGGCTCTTTCGCAATGGTCTGGCCGAGCCGGGCATCCTCGGCCTGAATGCGGGCGCCACCCTCGGCGCCTCCCTGGCCATCCTCGTTCTCGGCGGCTATGGCGCTCAGTTCCTCGATGACCCGGGACTGGGGGCATCGCCCTTCCTGATCGCAGGCTTCGCATTCGTTGGCTCCGTGGGCACCGGGGTCTTCATCATGTTGGTGGCCTCCTTTGGCGGGCGGGTTTCCGTGCCCACGCTCCTGCTGACCGGCATCGCGGTGAACGCATGCATCTCCGGATTGTTGGCAGCGATTCAATCGGCGGTGCTCGCCGACTTCGAAGTGCAGCGTGCCCTCATGTCCTGGACTTGGGGCACCCTCGATGATCGCGGACCGACCCACGCGGCCATGGTCGGCAGCGGACTCTTCCTCTCCGCTCTGGTCATTCCTTTCGTGGCAGTGGAACTCGATCTATTCGCTGCTGGCGAGGAGGACGCCTCTGCCCTGGGTGTGCCGGTTGGCTTCACCAAGTTGTTGGTGCTGGGGGCAGCGGCTCTCAGCTGTGCCTGCGCAGTGGCGGTGGCGGGGCAGATCGCCTTCCTCGGTCTGGTGGTGCCCCACCTCATTCGCCTGATGGTGGGCAACTCGCACCGTTCCTTGCTCATTCTCTCCCTACTCGGCGGCGCGGTCTTCCTTCTGGGTACGGATCTGATCCAGCGCAACTTCTTCGGTTCTTGGCAGCTCCAACCTGGAGTGATGATGTCCCTCATCGGCGGGCCATTCTTCCTCTACCTGCTCTTCCGTCGTCGCCGGAGTTTGAGCGCATGGTGAGTCTGCTGCAGGCCCGGGCGCTGAACTATGCCTACGGCGGGGAGATCCCGGCTCTCGACCGCATGGATCTGGATCTCCAAGCTGGGGAGCTGCTCGCTCTCCTCGGGCCGAATGGCTCGGGGAAGAGCACCATGATCAAAATGCTCAGTGGTCTGCTGAGACCCGATGCGGGTGAGGTCTTGCTGGCGGGCAAGGATATCCGCAGTCACCATCCTCGGGAACGAGCCCGACAGGTAGCGGTGGTGCCGCAGGTACTCGATGCCCTGCCGGGTCAGCGGGTCGGCGACTTCGTGATGGGGGGGCGCTACGCCCACATGGGCTTTTGGCGCAGCGCCGATGGGCAAGATCGCGCTGCGGTGGCCTCGGCCCTCGATCGTGCGGATGTAGGTGATCTGGCGGATCGCCTGCTCAGTGAACTCTCCGGTGGTCAGAGGCAGCGAGTCTTGGTGGCGCGGGCTTTTGCCCAGGAAGCGGAGATCCTGCTCTGTGATGAGCCGACCGCCTCACTGGATCCGGAGCACCAGCTCATGGTGCTGGAGTTGTTGCGCGCGGTGGTGGACGCGGGCATGGGGGTCGTGCTGGTGAGCCATGACTTCAACCTGATCAGTCAGTTCTCCGATCGGGTCTTGCTGATGGATGCGGGCCGGGCGGTCGCCCAGGGATCCGTGGCCGAAATCCTGCGCGCCGAGGTCCTGTCCCAGGTCTATGGCAGCCGCCTGCTCTTCGCTGAGATCCCGGCTGAAGGCTCAGCTGTGAGCCCGATGGTCTTGCCCTGGCGTTGGAGTAAGTGAGTTAGCTCCCGGCCAAAATGGCTTCGATCTCTGCCTCGAACTTGGCGCGCAGCCTGGCATGCTCCTCCCCGGTCGCTGGCCCGGAGAAGCCCGTGTGGACAGCGCGCACCTCACCCTTTGCGTCCATGAAGATCGTGGTCGGATAGGAGCGCACGCGATCCAGGGCGGGGAAGGCCTTGGTGGCCGCCGCCTTGTCCGAGATCCCCGCCACGAGGATGGGGTACTCGACGCCATGGTGTTCGGCATAGCCGCGCACCTGCGCTCGATCTCGATCCAGGTCGCCGGTCAATTCGAAGGCCAGTCCCAGAATGGAGAGCCCGCGCGCACGGTACTTCTTGTCCAGCTCTACCAGGTACTCGGTCTCGTCCTTGCAGTTCGGGCACCAGGAACCGAAGACCACAATCAGTCGGGCCTTGCCGGCGAAGTCCGGGTCATCAAGACGGCGTGGTCGCCCATCCAGATCCGGGTAGGTGAAGCTGCCGATCTCGCCACCCTGCCAGCTGGTGAGTTCGTACGGATTCTCCAGGGATGCTTTGGCATCAAGCTCGGCGGTCCAAGCCTGGGGTCGGCCCTTGGAAGACCAGAACTGGCCCTGCATTTTCCCCTCGGCATCGAGCTCCGCATCGAAGCGGAAGGCGTGGGCGCCGTCGAAGCAGGAGAGGCGCATCTTGTTGCCGTCGACCCGGCCGGCGAGGAAGCGGTAGTCGCCCAGGGCGGTGAGGAAGGTGCCGGCGGCGCTGCCGTCGCTCTCGCCGCGGAAGATGCCAACCGCCGGATACTCGTCGCCTTCGAACTGCACCGCCCAGCGCCCGGAGATCTTGGCCGCGCCCTCGCTGGTGGCTTCGACCGGAAAGCGCGGCGCCTTGCCGGCGACAGCGGAGAAGGTCATCCGTACCTCCCGCTCGGCGCCGCGTCGCTTGTACCACTCACCGCTCAGGCGCTTGCCATCGTCCTCGATCTTGGCGCTGATCTTCGAGTCGTAGTAGTCGATGCCGATGACCAGCTCTCCTTCGGTGACCTCGACTCTGGGCATGGCGATGCGTTCCTCGCCGTTGATGATCCAGGCGCGCAGAGGGTCCTTCTGCAGCTCCAGTTGGAATGGCAGTTCACCGCCCCGGCAGTCGAGCCAGGCTCGCCACATGCCGGTCTGCAGGGGGATCTCTGCGGGGCCCGTGGAGATCGAATTCGGTCCACCCTGGGGTGTGAGAAGGCTGGAGAGAAGGAGTACTGCTGGGATCATCGTGGCCCTAGCCTAACATGGCAGCATGATCCAGACCGAGAAGCTCCTGTCCTGGCTGCGAGAGAGCCAAGACAGAACCTTCCAACTCACCGGCGAGCTCAGCGAGGAGCAGTGGGTCGGGCCCGAGATGCCCATGGTCAACACCCCATCCTGGGAGGTCGGTCATGTGGCCTGGTTCAGCGAGAACTTTGCCCTCGGCATGGGCTTCGGCTGCGAGAGCATGCTGGCAGGATCCGCCGAACTCTACGACTCTTCGCGGGTGGAGCACCCGAAGCGCTGGCGACTGCAGGTTCCGGACCGGGCCAGCACCAACGATTATCTGCGTCGAGTGCAGGCGGAGATCATCGCCCGTCTCGAAGCCGGTGAAGTCGGGCCAGAGCAGCTCCATTATGTTCTCTATGTTCTTTTCCACCAGGACATGCACAACGAGGCCTTCGCCTTCACTCAGCAGACATTGGCTTATCCCTTGGCGGGAGAACTCGCCAAGCGATCGGCGGCAGCGGTGGAAAGCGCCGGCCAGGCTACATGCGGTGACATCCACTTCCCTGCCGGGCAGATGATGCTCGGCGCGGCTCCTGCCTGCGGCTTTGTCTTCGATAATGAGAAGTGGGAGCATCCCATCGCCTACGAGAGTTTCGATCTCGCCCCTTCGGCGGTTACGCGCGGAGAGTTTCGCGCCTTCGTCGAAGCAGGTGGCTATGCCCGGGAGGAGCTTTGGTCATCGGCCGGTTGGCGCTGGCGCGAGGAGAAGCAGGCCGAGCATCCGGTCTACTGGCGCCGATCAGGGCCCGAATGGGAGGAGCGCTTCTTTGACAGTTGGCAGGGCCTGCGCGAGTCCATGCCCATGATCCATGTGAGTTGGTTCGAAGCGGATGCGTACTGCCGATGGAGTCAACGCCGCCTGCCCAGCGAGGTCGAGTGGGAATGCGCAGCCAAGAACTACTGCGAGCGGATGGGGCTGGGTGAGCAGCCATTCTGGCAACAAGCGCCGGAAGAGACGGTTGCCAACCTCGACTATGCCCTTCCCTCCTGCCAGCCGGCGGGGGTCGAGTCGGGGGAGCACCCGGCGCAACTCTTCGGCAATGTCTGGGAGTGGACCAGCAGCGTCTTCGCGCCCTTCGACGGTTTTGTCCGGGACTGTTACCGGGACTATTCCTTCCCCTGGTTTCATGAGCGTAAGGTTCTTCGCGGTGGCGCCTGGGCCACCGCTTCGCGCATGCTTCGTCCCAGCTATAGAAACTTCTACCAGCCCTATCGGCGCGATGTCTTCGCCGGTTTTCGGACTTGTGGGCTGCGGTCATGAAGATCCTCATCGTGACTCCTGCGAGCTTGGCCTCGACCCTCGGCAACAGCGTCACCGCCCGCCGTTGGGCGGGGATCCTGCAGGAGCTTGGTCATGAGGTGGAGATCTCCGCCAGTTACGAGGGTCAGCCATGCGATCTGCTCCTCGCACTCCATGCGCGGCGCAGCCATGCATCGGTGTTGAGCTACCGCGAAGACCATCCGCAGGGATCAGTCATCGTCGCCCTGACTGGCACGGATCTGTATCAGGACCTGCCCAGTGACGAGAAGGCCCAGGAGTCCTTGCGTCTGGCCGATCGCCTGGTGGTCTTGCAAGCCTTGGCCTGCACGGCCCTGCCGGAGCAGGTTCGCGACAAGGCGGTAGTGATTCACCAGTCTGCCCGTGCCAGCGAGCATAGACCCTTGCGCGAGGAGAACGTCTTCGAGATCGCCGTGCTCGGTCATCTGCGCAAGGTCAAGGATCCGCTTCGTGCCGCCTATGCCGCACGCAGTCTGCCGATGACTTCGCGCATCCGCGTGCTGCAGGTGGGTGCTGCGCTGGAGGCCGAGATGGCGGCAGCTGCCCGCGCCGAAGAACGATCCAACTCGCGCTATCGCTGGCTTGGAGAGAAAAGCGCCGAGGAGGCGCAGCAGATCTTGCTGCGCAGCAGAGCAATGGTGATCAGCTCGGAGATGGAAGGTGGCGCCAACGTGGTCTCGGAGGCCATCGCCTGCGGGATACCCATCCTGAGTTCGCGCATTCCCGGTACGCTGGGACTGCTCGGCGAGAAGTACCCGGGATACTTCCCGGTTGGCGACGGGCAGGTACTCGCCTGGCTCATGGAGCGGGTGGAGGCGGATCAAAGCTTCTACCGCCTGCTTTCCGAGCGCTGCGCGGCCCTGGGTGAGATGGTCGATCCGCAGGTGGAGCTGGGGCGTTGGGCGGAGCTGTTGGCGGATTTCGTCTAGGGCGCAAAGGCTGACGCGCCCGAGCGCAGACCCCCGGGTTTCCTGGGTTTTCGCCTTCGATCTGTCAGTACGATCCCCTCCTTGAGCGAGCTACTCGAGCTACCCAGCGAGGCGACCATGCGCATACTCCTTTCTCTCGGTCTCACGGCGACCTTCCTCCTCTCATCAGTTTCGGCTCAGGTAGATGCCTACCACGGCAAGACTGGCAACGAACACCAGACTCTGAGCGACGACCTCTCCGCCAAAGGTTATCGCCCCATCTCTCTATCGATTTACGGCAGTACGGGCAGCCTGCGCTATGCGGCGATCTGGATCCAACGGGCCGGGCCGCTATTGGTCGGTTTCCATGGCTTCGACTCCGATGATTACCAGGACTTCGTGAATACCAGGTGGCCGCAGGGCTACCGGCCGATCTGCCTGACTGCCACCGGTTCGGGAGGCAATGCGCGCTTCGCCGGTTTCTTCGAGCTGACCAATGCGCCAGGGGATGCGCAGCACGGGCTCACCGAGGCAGAGTTCGTGAGCGCACGCACGGCCGCCCGGGCCCTGGATCAAGACATCACTGCCATCGATATCTACAACACGGTTGCAGATCCGCGCTACATCGTTGCCTTTGGACCGGTGGCTGCAGGGCAGGGTTCATACGTCAGCATCGACAAGAACGATTACCAGGAGCACTTCGACGCCTTTGCGGAGGGGCACGCGCGGCCGAAGATCATCGCCTTCAACGATCATGATCGGTACGTCTCCGTTTGGCAGAGTGACGACATCGGCGATTGGATCGGTCACCATGACATGACTTCGAAGGAGTATCAGGACTACACGGATCTGTACTCCCAAGCGAATTGGTACCCGATCACGGTGCAGGGTTCTGGCTCGGGCAGCGATACACGCTATGCGGCAGCATGGGCGGCAAGCGATCTGCCCTTGGCCAATCAGTGGACAATGACGGGTCCTGGCCAGCCGAGCATGCAGCCCTTCGATGATTGGGTGCAGAACTGGATGACCAGCAATGACCTTCGGGGGGCCAGCCTGGCCGTCGTCAAAGATGGCCGCCTGGTCCACGCCCGCGGCTACACATGGGCTCGCAAGGGCTACCCCGTCACCCAGCCGACCAGTCTATTCGCAATCGCATCCTGCTCGAAGCCGATCACCAGCATCGCCATTCATCAAGCCTTCGATGGTTCGAACAATCTCTTGGATCCCAGCGACAGCATGATGGGTTTGTTTCCCGGGACCACTGTCTTCGACGGCAATACCAGCTTGATCGATATCCACGCTCTGCTGACTCATCAAGCGGGCTGGGATAGCAGCTTGGGTATAGAACCGATGCTGGCCGCGGACGCGACGATCGCCAGCGCCTTGGGGATCCCGCTTCCCATCGACAAGTACGACATCTTCGACTTCATGCTCGAGTCGCAGCCCTTGGATTATCTGCCCTATTCCAACTTCGTGTATAGCAACTTCGGTTTCAGCGTTCTTGGTCGGGTGCTGGAGCAGAGCAACACCGGCATCCCATATGCCAGCGTAGTGCAGCAAAAGCTGTTTGATCCGCTGGGGATCACTCGGGCAGAGATCGGAGGGTCCTTGTTCTCCGAGCTCTTGCCCGGGGAGGTCTTGTACCACCAGTACCGACCCAGCATCGCGCGCAGTGCCATGGAGGATGCGCGCCCATGGGTAGCCAGCCAATACGGCGCCTGGAATGAACGGAACTTGGACGCGCATGGGGGTTGGGTCATGGCGGCCCCGGACTTTGCCAAGGTCCTGGCGGCCTTCGATCTTGGGGCAAGAAACCCCATTCTCGGGCTGAAGCAGACCACGGCCATGTGGACCGATGATCCGAGCTGGCCGGGCGTCATGCGCGGTTGGTTCCGCAAGTCGGTTGCCGACGGTAGTGGGGGGACGGTCAACATGGCGCACCACAATGGCGGCCTCGGTGGCACGACTTCCTTCGTGGCCCACCGCCTGGATGGCTACTCCTTCGTCTTCTTGACCAATGGCAATCGGAGCCTGCTCTTTGGCAACGTGCAGGGCGAAGAGCTCAGCGACATCGCCAACACCATCCCGATCTGGCCAAACCACGATCTCTTTCCGGACATGGGCTTGCCTTCCCTGATGGACTATCGCGCCGGCAACCTCACCAGACTCGGCGGCGGCTGCCGTGGGCCCCTCGGCGAGGTCGGCATCGATGTGGCCGGGACCTGGGATCCGGGGCAGGCCATGTCCTTCGACCTCGACAACGCCCAACCACTGCAAGCCGCCGTGGTCTTCGTCGGGCTGCAGCCAGCGGCCATCGCCCTCGACCCCATCGGCATGCCGAGCTGCAGTCTCCTTGTGCAACCCCTACGCAACCTGGTCGGGATCACCGATGCGGGCGGGAAACTGACCCTGCCTTGGATTGTGCCTGACCTTCCGGAGTTGATCGGACTGCCTGTCTACGCCCAGGGAGCAGCGGTTGATCCAACTGCCAACGTACTGGGACTGACCTCGACGGATGCACTGAAGATCGTCCTCGGCGGATGGAACTAGTGGTTGGCATGGGGAGTTCGAACTCAACCCAGCACCCGTCTCCAGAACGACTAGACTACCAAGTGAACCTCAAGAGGCTCTTATGTGCATTCTCCGCTCTCTCTGTCTGAGTCTTGTCTTCTCCTCGCTGCCCCTTGCTGCCCAGGTGGAGGCCTACCACGGTGCCACCGGCGTCGAGCATCAAGCCCATTTCGACAACTGGAGTGCGCAGGGCTATCGCATGATCGCCCTGTCGATCTACGGTAGTACCGGCGATCCCCGCTATGCAGCGGTGTGGATCAATCGAGCTGGACCCGACTTTGCCGGATTCCATGGTCTCACCGGCCCGGAGTACCAGGCCTTTGTGGATACCTGGTGGCCGCAGGGCTACCGGCCGCGAATCTTGACTGCCACCGGTAGCAGCGGTGATCCGCGCTTTGCTGGAGTCTATGAGTTGACCAATGCTCCCGGATCTGCCGCGCATGGCCTCACCGAGCCCCAGTTTTGGGCAGCACGTACGGCTGCTCGCGCCTTGGGTCAGAAGGTCACCGCGGTGGACATCTACAACACGGGGGCGAGCCCACGTTACATCGTCGGCTTCGGACCGGTGGATGATGGGCAAGGGGTTTCCGTTGCTACCAGCGACTCGAACTTCCAGGAACACTTCGATGCCTGGTCCGAAGGTCACAACTGGCCCTTCCTCATCGGCTTCAACGACGATGACCGCTATGTCTCCGTCTGGCGCAGCAGCAACATCGGCAGCTGGGTAGCGCACCACGACATGACTGGGCAGGAGTACCAGGACTTTACGGACCTGTATGCCCTGTCCAACTGGTATCCGATCACGGTGCAAGCATCGGGCAGCGGTAGTGGCACGCGCTTCGCCGCTGCCTGGGCAGCCAGCGATGTTCCTCTAGCCAAGCAGTGGACCGCGACTGGCATGGGTCTGCCGATGATGTCACCATTCGATGCTTGGGCGCAAAACTGGATGTCTGCCAACGACATTCCGGCGGCGAGCCTGGCGATCGTCAAGGATTGTCGGCTTGTCTATGCCCGCGGCTACACCCTGGCCCCCAAGGGCTATCCGATTACGCAGCCCACCGATCGCTTCGCTGTTGCTTCCTGCACCAAGCCGATCACCAGCATCGCCGTCCACCAGGCCTTCGAGAATCCGGGCGTTTTGCTCAATCCGACGGATCCGATGATGAACTTCTTCGGCAACACGCCAGCAGATGGCAACGTTGGCCTGATCGATGTCCACGCCCTGCTCACGCACCAGGGCGGATGGAATCGCAATGTGAGTCCAGATCCGATGGTTGGCCAGGACAAGAACATCGCTGATGCCCTGGGAATCTCTCTGCCGATCGACAAGACGGACATCTTCGACTTCATGATCGACACCCAGGCACTGGATTTCGTGCCCTATTCGGATTCTCAGTACAGCAACTTTGGCTTCAGCGTTCTCGGTCAGATTCTGGAGAATCGCTACAACGGCATCCCCTACGGCACCATCGTCCAGCGCAACATCTTCACTCCCCTGGGCATTACCCGCGCGCAGTTGGGTGGCTCCCTCTGGCCGGAACTCCTGCCCAACGAGGTGCTCTACCATGTCTACACACCAGGTATCAACCGCAGCCCCTTCGACGACAGTAGGCCCTGGCTCAGCAACCAGTATGGCTGGCTGAACGAGCAGAACATGGATTCACACGGTGGCTGGGTGATGGCGGCTGCGGACTTCGCCAAGATCCTCGCCGCCTTCGATCTGGGCGCTGCCAATCCGATCCTGGGGCAGACCGAGACCAACAACATGTGGACCGACGATCCCAACTTCAATGGCACCATGCGCGGCTGGTTCCGCAAGTCCGTTGATGATGGCAAGGGAGGAACTGTGAATATGGCCCACCACAACGGTCGGCTCATCGGTACGACTTCCTTCGTTGCCAAGCGCATGGATGGCCTGTCCTTCGTCTTCTTCACCAACGGGGATCAGAACAATCTCTTCGGCAATGTGCACGGGGAGCAGCTCAGCGACATCGCCAACACAATCTCGATCTGGCCAAATCACGATCTCTTTCCCAGCGTTGACCTGCCACCCTTCAAGACCTACTCGAAGGGCTTTGCCGCCAATCTCGGCGGTGGTTGCCGTGGCCCGTTGGGCAAGGCCGGATTCGACATCGCCGGCACCTGGGATCCGGGGCAGGCCATGTCCTTCAACATCGACAATGCTCAGTCCATGCAGCCGGCGGTGGTCTTCGTCGGCCTTCAGCCCGACTTCATCGCTCTGGATCCGATTGGCATGCCTGGTTGCAGTCTCCGCCTGAAGCCCCTGCGGATCTTGGCTGGAGCAACCAATGCTGCCGGTGAGGCAGTGATTCCCTGGGTGATTCCGGATGTGCCCGAGCTGGTCGGCGATGTTCTTTTTGCCCAAGCTGCGGTGGTCGATCCAGGGGCGAATGCTCTGGGTCTGACCTCGACGGATACCTACGAGATCTTCCTCGGGGGATGGCAGTAGCCCCCTAACCCCAAAACTCGACCCGCGGCGGGCGGATCATGCCTGCGCTGAAATCCAGCCCGCCCTCACGGTCGCTCGCCAGGAGAAGCGGCCCGTCCAGATCCACCACCTTGGCCATGGGTGCAATCAGAGTTGCTGGCGCCATCGCCAAGGAAGTTCCCACCATGCAGCCGACCATCAGGGACATGCCCCGTTCGCGTGCGGCTTCCGCCAGTGCAAGTGCCTCACTGAGACCGCCGGCCTTGTCGAGCTTGATGTTGATCATCTGATAGCGACCCTGCAGTTCGGCGAGTTGCTCGCGGCTGTGCAGAGATTCGTCGGCGCAGAGGGGAATGGGGTATTCGATGTCCGCGAGCTTCGCGTCCTTTCCGGCTGCCAGGGGTTGCTCGACCATCTCGATCTTCAAGTCGACCAATTCGCGAGCCAACTCGAGGAGGAGCTTTGCGTCCCAAGCCTCGTTGGCGTCGACCACGATGCGGGAGTTGGGGGCGGCGGCGCGCACCGCGCGCAGGCGTTCACTGACCTGCTCTGCATCGAGTTTCACCTTGAGAAGTGGTCGGGAGGCGAGCTCTTCGGCAGCGGCGGCCATGGAATCAGGACTGTCGATGCCGATGGTCTCGGCGCAAACGCAAGCGCATGGTTCGGACAGGCCGGCGAGATCCCAGACCCGACGTCCGAGGCGCTTGGCCTCCAGATCCCAGAGCGCACAGTCGATGGCGTTGCGCGCCGCTCCAGGTGGGAGGATCTCAGCGAGCTCGAGGCGGCTGAGCCCGCCGGCAATCTTGCCTTCGAGATCACGGATCTGAGCGATGACGCCCTCGACGCTCTCGCCATAGTGGGGGTAGGGCACGCACTCAGCGCGACCGCGCAGTTCTCCTGCCTCGATTTCCAGCAGGACTACGCGACTCTCCTCTCGACTGCCCCGCGAGATGGTGAAGGTCTTGGCGAGAGGCCAGACTTCCTCCTGAACATGCAGGCGAATGGCGGGGTCAGCCATGGGCAAGAATATGGTCGATGATGCGCCCGCAGCCCTGGCGCATGGGGTCGGCACAGGGCAAGGAGCAACGCTCCTCTGTGCTTGCCAGGTACTCGCTGGCAGCTTCTGCACTCAGTCCGCTGGTATTGATTGCCAGGCCGTAAACCTTGGCCTTCGGAGAGGTCACCTTGGCGGCGCGTTCATTGGCTTCGATGCAGTCGAGGAGGTCGGGGATTGCTTGCCCGGGCAAGCCGCGCATGTGTTCGCGGGTCGGTTCGTGGCAGAGGATCAGAACCTGTGCCTGGGCACCGTGCAGAAGTCCCAGACTCACGCCGGCGTAGGATGGGTGGAAGAGAGAGCCCTGGCCCTCGATCACGTCCCAGTGATCAGGTTCATTTGCTGGGCAGAGTTCTTCGATGGCACCGGAGATGAAGTCGGCGACGACCGCATCCACGGCGATGCCCTCACCGGCGATGAGGATTCCGGACTGTCCGGTGGCACGGAACCGAGCCTTGATCCCACGCCTACGCATCTCCTTCTCGACTGCCAAGGCGGTGAACATCTTCCCGGAGGAGCAGTCGCTGCCCACGGTTAGAATGCGCCGGCCGCTGCGCGGCTCGCCATTGCCAACGCGGAGACTGCCCCGGACATGACGCACATCGTGCAGCTGTCTCCTCAGGGAAGCTGCCTGATCGGCGAGGCCCGGCAGATCTGCCAGACGCTGATGCATGCCCGAGGCCAGGTCCAGTCCCAGATCGAGGGCTTTGCGGAAGGTCTGCAGCCAGGCTTCGTCCATGATGCCGCCACGGTTGGCCACCCCGAGCACCATGGTCTTCGCCCCGGCTGCCAGCCCCTCCTCCAAGCTCATGTTCTGCAAGCCCAGTGAGACCGTTCGATCAGAGAGGCGAAGCTCGCCTAGGGCTGATTCGGGCCGCCAAATGGCGATGCCGCGGGCGGTCTTGGCGCTGAGTTCGTCCTCTGTGTCTCCGAGGAAGAGCAGGTAGGGCTTGCGTATCTCGGCGATGCTCATGGCAGCGAAGCGTCCTGGGTTTGGATGGATAATGCGGGCTCAGGGATTCCGGACCAGGAAAATCCCGGCGCATCTCGTCATCATGGCTTCGCCTTGTTGATCAGCGCCATCGTCATCAACTGGAACGGACGCGAGTACCTCGAGGATTGCATCGCGGCGCTGGCCGCCCAGGAGCCCGCACCGGCCGAGATCATCCTGGTCGACAACCACAGCGAGGACGGTTCCCGCGAATTCGTCGCCGCGCGCTTTCCTGCGGTGCAGGTCCTCGACACCGGAGAGAACGCGGGGCCAGCGCGAGCGAGAAACCTGGGGCTGGCAGCGGCGAGCCATGAGAACTGCCTGCTGCTGGACAATGACGTGGTCATGAGTCCGGGGGCCCTGGCCAGTATGTCTCAGGTCATGGCCGAGGACGAGAAGATCGCCATGGTGCAGGCGCGGAGCCTGCTGGCGGATCGCCCGGAGATCGTTCACTACGATGGCGGGGACGTTCACTACCTGGGGATGCTCGTCCTGCATCACTGGTTTCGGCCCTTGGCGGAAGTCAGTCCCGAGGATCGGGACCTGGGTGCGGGCATCGCTCTCTGCTTCTTGACTCGGCGCTCGGTCTATCGGCAGGTCGGTGGCTTCTATGAGCCCCTGTTCATCCTCTACGAGGACAACGAGTTCTCTTTCCGTCTCCGGGCGGCGGGCTATCGCATTCGACTTGCGGCCTCTGCCCACTGTCTCCACGGTGGGGGAACCGCCGGGCTTTCGCGGCGAGACGCGGCTGGGGATTACTCGGCGCGGCGGGTCTACCTGCACAGCCGCAATCGTTGCTTGATGCTCCTGGCCTGCCTGAGTACGCGAACGCTGATCCTGAGTCTGCCTGCCCAGGGCCTCTACGCCCTGGTCTATCTGCTCTTTGCCATCCTGCGCGGGCACGCGCTCGCGCCCTTCAAGGGCATGTTTGCGGCTCTGCGCGGTCTGCCCTCAGCCCGGGCTCGCCAGCGGAGCTTGCGCGAACTGCGTCGGGTTCCCGATCGAGAGCTGCTCGTGGCCGATGCTCTGACTCTCAACCCCGGTCTGGCAGATCGTGGCGCCGCGGCCCTTTTCCGTCGCTGCATGGATGGCTTCTTCGCCGCATACTGGCGGCTCATGAGGACAGTTCTTGCCTAGTGCAAACAGCAAGGTGGCGGTGGCCCTGCTCAATTGGCGGCAGTCGGCGGCGACGGTGCAGGTCCTGGAGGACCTGCGGTCGGTGGGCTATCCGGAGCTGGCAGTCCTGGTCATGGACAATGGCTCGGGAGACGACTCGGCAGAAGTTCTCCGCGCGGCGATCGCCGCAGAAGAGTTGCAGGTCTTCGCGGAGAACCTGGGCTACTGCGCGGCCATGAATCGCGGCATCGCCTGGGCGGAGACCCAGGGGGCGGATTACCTGCTCTTCCTCAACAACGACATGCGGCTGCCGGCGGGCTTTCTCCAGCCCCTGGTTCAGGTCCTGGACAACGATGCCAGTCTGAGCTGCGTAGGTCCGACGATCTTGGATGGTCAGGGCAAGGTCTGGAGCCAGGGTGGGCGCGTCGGCTTTCATCCCAATGCTCTCTGGCTCTGCGGCCAGGGTGGCGAAGCGAGCCCGGAGGATGCTGGTCCGGAGGCGGTGGACTTCATGCCCGGTGCCTGCGCTCTCTATCGCATGGCAGACCTGCGTGAACTCGGTGGGCTGGACGAAAACTACTTCATGTATGTAGAGGACGTGGACTTGGGCTTGCGCATCAAGGAGAAGGGCAAGCAGGTGCTCTGGCTGCCCTGGGTGCGAGTGGTGCATGCGGCGAGCCTGTCCTCGGGCGGGGGGCGCACTCCCCTGCGCAAGTACATGAGTGCTGTGAACTCCCTTCGCCTTCTGCGCCGGCACGGGGGCGCAAAAACCTGGGCGGCCTTTCTGATCTACGATCTTCTGCTCTGGCCCTTTACACTGTTGAGCGGAGAAGTCGCCGCCTCATGGGCGAAGGCCCGTGGCATCTGTGCCGGCCTGCTCGGCAGAAAACTCGACGCCCGAGTTGTCGAGCGCTTTGTGCCCGGAGCCAAGTCATGAAGATCCTTCAGGTCCTGCACGGTTTTCCTCCGGAATTGCGTGGTGGCACTGAGTCGGCGGTCGAAGCCCTGGCGCGGGCCATGCAGGCTGAAGGTCATGACTTGACAGTGCTGGCCGGATCCATGCAGCGTGGTAGTGCTTCGCAGCTCAGCGAGGAGTCTCTCGAGGGTCTGCGTCTGCTGCGCATTCGGCGCGAGGATCTCTACTTCGAGAACTGGGACAAGGCTTACTCGCCGGCGCTGAGTGCGCGTTTTGCAAAGCTTCTCGACGAGTTGCAGCCGGACCTGGTTCATGTCCATCATTGGTTGCGCTTGAGTTCGGACCTCCTGCGTATTGCCAGAGCCAAGGGATGTCGGACTGTGGTGACTTGCCACGACTACTTCTCGGTGCTGGGCCGCCCTCTGCGCGAGATCGGTGAGGACCTGGCAGAGGCAGCGCCAGCGACCATGGGCATGAGCGAGGCGGAGCGTGCGGAGGCTTTCGCCTTCCTGCGTGCGGACTTCTTGCAGGAGTTGGCGGCGGCTGATCTTCGCTTCGCGCCCTCGGCGGCGCATGCTCGAGGTTTGGCGGAGCTTGCGGGGGCTGAAATTGGTGAGTTTCAGGTCCTGCCTCCGCCCATGCTCGCGGCGCCCAAGGCGCAGTTGGCGCGGGATGCAAGCCCTGGCAAGCGCCTGCTTTTCTGGGGGAGCATCTATCCGCAGAAGGGTTTGGGCATGGTGCTGGATGCTCTCAACTCCATCGGTGGCGAGTGGTCCCTGGATGTCCTCGGAGAAGCGCATGATCCGACCCATGCCCGCGAGCTGCAGTTGCAGGCCGGGATCGCGAAGGTGAACTTTCTTGGTGCCTTCAGCGCTGAGAAGTTGAGCCAGATGCGGGCGGACTACGCCATCCTGCCCTCCATGGTGCATGAGTCCTACGGACTGGTCCTGGACGAAGCTCAATGCCTGGGGCTGCCGGTGATCGCGGCCGACCTGCCGGCCTATCGTGAGCACGCTCAGGCGGAGTCCACCGTCTTCTTCGCCGCCGCAGATCCTGGTGCCCTGGCCATGCTTCTCCTCGACGAGGCCAAGCTGGCATCCTTGGCGCGCCCGCAGAAGGCGCAGGTCCTGACTGGGGCGGAAGCGGCGGCGCAGTTGCTGAGCAGCTACGCGGCGCTGCTCACCGGGCCAGCTCTAGCAAAGACCGCTATGCCCGATCGCAGTTCTGCGGACAAGCTCTTTGCCGCCGCAGAGAAGCGCTATCGCGGAGCCTGAGAGAGCTCCCCGGAATCCTGCCGCGAAGGGCAGGATTCCAGGAAGTGCCGGCCCATCATTCGATCCGCAAGCGTTGCCAACCCGCATGGGCAAAGCTCCCGTCCTCGTTCATCACGGTCACGTGGTACAGATTCCACCCGAGTGGATCGAAGGCGGTAACCGGCGGAGGCTCGGGCACGTTGCCGAGCGCGGCCTCGACCACGTCCGGTGCCCAAGGGCCCCCGAGCAGAAGGCCGTAGGTCATGAGCTGATCCACCTCGGCGGCAGTCTCCCAGATTTGGCGACCATCCGGGGTGAACTCATCCGTGGGGAAGAGTTTGACCGCAAGGGTCTGAGTGTCGGCCCAATCCGGGTAGGGCGGGGGCGAGTCTACATTGCCGGGGATGAGCAGACCCAGGGTAGCTCCCAGGCGGATGCCCCGGCCCGCGACGCGGAATCTTCGCGGAGGATCGTGCCGTTGGCTATTGAGCCCGAATTGGGGGGCCTTGTTGATCAATGCCAGCTGGAAGATGCGCATGGCCTTCAAGCTGTTCGGTTCAGCGGTGTTGGCGCCGCCGCCCCAGTTGAAGTCCATGGGGCCCGTCCCCTTGTTCCAGTTCTTGCTCAGTTTGCTCACCGCTCGCCAGTGGCTGCCCGGACGCATGGGCTCGAGAGTGATGCTACTCGGCACCGGGTATTGCAGGGCTGTGGGCACCCCGCTGCGGCTGGCGACACGCCGTTCGCTACCGGCTTCGGTGACTTGCAAGATGAGTTGGTCGGCGGCAGAACTCATGGCGCCCAGGAGTTGGGCACGACTCATCAAGATGTCGGTGCCCTCCTCTCGATAGGCGGGAGGGTTCACCGTGATGTCATAGTAGAAGCCACGCTCACGGCCGGCGAGACGGGCATGGATGGCGAGACCGACGTTGGCCTCATGCACCTGCGACTCAGCCAGTTTGAAGCTGAGGGTGGAGCTGTCCGTGCTGCTGACTGCGCGGTTGATGGTGACCACTGCTCCGATGAGGGGTGCCACACCCCAGTCCATCTCACGAGAGAAGGCGATGATGTCGAAGAGCTTGTCCATCTCACCGATGAAGAAGCCGGTGAAGAACTGGCGTAAGAAGCCGTTCATGCTCAGAGCAGTGAGGCCCGTATGGGCCAGCCCGAACTCGCCAATGCGGACCTGGGAGTTGCTGAAGGGGCCGGTTTCGAGCTTGGCCTCCTTCTGGAGAAAGCCACGCATACCGGGAGTCTCGATCGGTTCGATGACCAGTTCGGTGATGCGGCTATTGCTGCCATCGGGCAGGGCGTGGCATTGCACGCAAGAACGCCCGAGGGTGATCGGTGCCGGATAGGGTCGAGTATGGTAGAGCTTCAGACCACGCATGGCGCCGCTGCCGTCCTCCAGATCCGGATGGCCAAAGTCCCCGGAGAAACGCCGATCCTTGGGTTGGGCCGGATTAGGGGGATACATGATCGACTCGAGCATGGCCGCATAATCGCCCATCTCCTCGTCGCTCAGTCCCTGCGGTTCTTCCGGCGTGCCGACGTTGTCCGCATTCATCAGATTGACGAAGGCTGAGTTGAAATCACTGAGCCCGGGCTTGTCCCCGCGCCAGTGGTAGGGGGCCGTGCTCATCAGCCACTGGGCCTGACTGAAGACCGGGTGTTCCACCAGCCCTTGCAGACTCTGAGTGAAGAGAGTGCCCTTGTCTTCGTCGAAGTTCGGGTCGGGAGGCAGACCCTGCACTCCATCTGGCAGCAGCTCAGGAATGGGACCGCTGATGCCGCCGCCCGGGATGCCCAGGTTCCAGGACATATTGTCGGTCTTGCCATCGACGTGGCATGAGGCGCAGGAGACGAAGCCCGAGCCAGAGATGTCCGCGCTGTACATGAACTCGCGGCCCTTGCGAATCAGGCGAGTGCTCGGATCGTTGGCCAACTTGAAGCGACCGATCTCGCTCTCGCCGATGGGATCGATGATGCTCACCGTGTGGTTGAGGCTGTTGAAGCTGTACAGCCGGGGATGGCGCAGGACCTGCGGGGAGCTGCCGGCGATTGCGCCGCCTTCGGCATAGAGCAGGGCGCGCGGACCCGTTCGACCGTAGCCTTCGCTCTGTCGACCGTTTGGCAGGTCGATGTACTTGGCAGGCCAATGTTCGATGCTCTCGCCGTTGTTGTGCAGGACGATGATTCGATCCGAGTGAAAGCCGGTGACGAAGACCTTCTCCACCCCATTGCGCTGCATGAGGGCCAGATCCGTGGGGCCGGAGATCCCCAGGTCCTTGGGCACGATTCCCCCGGCGGCGTCGCGATTGAGGTCGCGATCGCTGATGCGGTCATCGATGACGAAGGCACCCGGATTCTCTACCACGTAGAGATGACTCTCCACGAAGCCAGTGGGTGCCTGGCTGACCATGGGTTCACCGATCAGGTCGTTGCGCGCCATCGCTCCCACCACGAAAAGGCGACCGTCCTTGGCCGCCTCGAGATTGAAGTTGGTGGAGCCCAGCCCATCGATGGCCATCTGCCGAGCGTTGGCAAGGTTGAGGGTGTAGATGTCGTGATCGAAGAGCTGCGGATTGTTACCGCCCTTGCCACCCATGATGGTGCAGGTGAGACCGTTCATCAGAATGCGCCGCGGTTCCTTGAGGGCGATATCCGCATCCGGATTGAGCAGGGGGAAGGTCAATGGGAAGAGCAGGCCACCGAGGATGTCGTAGATGGCGCGGCTGGTGAACCAACCCATGGCACTCTGGCTGTTGAGAGTGACGAAGAAGGACCAATCGCCGGGTAAGAAGAGCAGATCGGTGGGTTCGTCACCCACGGGCATGCTGCGGCTGACTCGGGCAACTCGGCCAGTTCCGCTGTTCAAGTTCGGCAGCATGTCGACCGCAGTGACCGAGTCGCCAAGGAAGTTGACTGTGTAGAACTGACGTAGGATCGGTCGCCAGTACACGCTTACCGGGCGTAGTCCGACCGGGACGCGCTGAACGAAGCGGTGATCGATGCTGTCATAGATCTCCACCGAGTTGTCTGGCGTATTGCAGACCAGCAGAAATTCACGGCCGTCGACTTGGGCGAGGGCCATGGGCTTGATTGGTTGGATTTCAAAATTGACGAACTCCCCCTGCGCGCGGGTTCCGATAGACAGAACGCTGGCGCAGAGAAGACTCGCCAATACGCAGCTCGTGCAACGCATCGCTTCCTCCGTGGCTGGGGCAGGTAGGGGTGGTGGCCAGCCCGGGGGCTGGGAGGCACCTCAACCTCTATGTGCCCAGGGGGCCTGCTAGCGACGGGGGAAATGCTCCTGCGGGCGAGACTCTCTCAGAGTCCGGCCAGGAAATCAGCGTTGGTCTTCGTCGCGGACAGGTCCTCGACGAGTTTTTCCAAGGCCTTCTCTTCGCTCAATCCATCGAGGGAGCTGCGCAACTTGCGCAGGCGCTCCAGGTTCTCCTTGCTCAGGAGGTTGTCCTCGCGGCGAGTGCCGCTGCGCTTGATATCGATCGCCGGGTAGATGTGCAGGTTGACCAGGTGATGATCGAGGACGATCTCGCTGTTGGCCTTGCCCATGAACTCTTCGCAGATCACGTCGTTCATGCGCGCGCCTGTGTCGGTCAGGATGGTGGCGATGATGCTCAGAGAGCCACCTTCTTCCAGGCGACGAGCGGAACCGAAGAGACGCTTGGGTGCCTGCAGGGCGACTGCATCCAGCCCGGCGCTGATGACCTTGCCAGAGTGAGGGGTTTCCGTGTTGTAGGCTCGGGTCAGGCTGGTGAGGGAATCGACGAGAATGACCACTTCACGACCGGCTTCCACCAGCCGTCGAGCCTTCTCCAAGACGATCTCGGCCAGGGCAACGTGCTGGCTGGCGGGCTCGTCGAAGGTGGAGGCGATTACCTCGCGGCGGCTTTCCGGGCCCGTACGACGAATGGCGTCGGTGACCTCTTCCGGGCGCTCGTCCAGGAGCAGAAGAAAGACGTAGGGCTCCTCATGGTTGCTCAGGATCGCTGTCGCGATCTCGATGAGCATGTTGGTGCGCCCGGACTGGGGTGGTGCCAGGATCAGGCTGCGTTGGCCCTTGCCCATGGGGGTGAGCAGGTCGATGAGCCGCATGGCGATGGGGCAGTCAGGATGCTCCAGCTGCAGGGGCTCGAAGGGGAGGATGGGGGTTAGGTCGCCATAGTTGATCTGACGCTTCAGCTCCTCGATGGTCAGACCGTTGACCGTCTCCACGTGCAGCAGAGCGAAGTACTTTTCGCCTTCCTTGGGGGGGCGCACGGGCCCGGAGATCTGATGGCCTTGCTTCAGGCCCAGGCGACGAATCTGGCTCGGGCTCACATAGATGTCGTCGGGTCCGGAGCGATAGTTGTGCGCCTGGGAGCGCAGAAACCCGAAGCCGTCAGGGAGGATGTCGAGAGTGCCTTCCCCCCACCCCAGGCCTTTGCTCGTGGCCTTGGACTTGAGGATCTCGAAGATCAGCTCCTGCTTGTTCAGTCCCGCCGAGCCGGGGATGCCCGCAGCGATGGCGAGCTCCACGAGCTCGGCCATGGGCGTGGCCTGAAGCTCCGGGATCCGGTAGTCCGCCTGCTTTGCAGCTTCATAGATTCTGTTGCGTTCTTCCGCATCCAATTCGCTCACCTTCGGGGGCTGGCCCGCATCCTCTTTGGAAATCACCAGGGGCGGTACGTTCCGGGAGCCCGAGTCATGGCTTCGGGCCGGACGCTGGGTCTTGGCCATGGGATATCAGCCTCCCAAAGGAGGAGTAGGACGAGGTTGAGCCAGGTGGCTCGGCATGGATCCGGCTCAATCCCCGAGATTCCCGTCTTGGTCGGACGCTAGCTGTGCGAGCAGCTTGATCAACCTCTCTCGGGTCCTCGGGAGTGGACCGGAATTCTCGATGGTATAGGCAGAACGGGCAATTTTCACCGGTAGAGGAGTCTGCATTTCTTCCCTCTGCCGTAAGTCATCCGTACTCCAGCCGCGTGCCTTCGCCCGCGCCTGACGAGCTTCCTCGCTGGCAGCCACGAAGATGCAGACATCACAGAGCTCGATGAGTCCGCCCTCGAGCAGGAGGGGGGCGTCGAGCACTACAGAAAGCCCGGAACTTCGGGCCTCGTCGAGCTCAGCCATGATCCGCAGGCGGATGGCCGGGTGCAGGATGTCCTCAAGCCGCTTTCTGGCCGCCGCATCCGCGAAGACCAGCTTGGCCATAGCGCCTCTGTCCAGGGTTCCATCGGACTGAAAGACCTCCGCCGGGAACTGCTCTCGCAGGCGGGCGAGAATCTCAGCCTGGCCAGCCACCTCTCTCGCCAGCAGATCCGCGTCGATGTGCCGCAGGCCTTCCTCAGCCAGGATGCGGGCGACGGTGGACTTGCCACTGGCGATCCCGCCCATGATGCCGAGAACTAGAGGCTGATCTGGTTTGAATCGTTTTGCCACGAGAGGCAGGGCCTGAGTCAGGCCCGTTCAGCTGCGAATCCTAGGGTACACTCCCCTAGCCCTAAAGGGCTTGGTGGCGGTCTGCCTCCTTGCTCGATCCGGTGCATCGACCTAAGATTCCCGCCCGACCCTCCGCTCGTCCCCTCATAGCGCGGAGTATCGACTCGCGATTCTGCCCGATCACCGTCCGGTCATGGGCATTATCGAAGACCCCCAAGTCCCCAATTTTCAGGTACCAGGAGCACGGATCTTATGCACTCCAGCCAACGCGGCGCTGCGCACATCAACATCTTCTACTTCCTTGTGATGCTGGTCCTCTTCATTGGTGCAGCAGGATTCGGCTACATCAACTTCGAAGAGAAGGAGCGGCAGATCTCGGCCAAGGCCGCTGCGCAGGCCGATCTCAAGACGGCTCAAGGCGAGCTCTTCATGTATCGCCACCTGGTCCAGGACCTCTCCGATATCGTCGGCGAGGTTGGGATCTACGAGGGGCGTCCGGGCTTCAACTACGAGGAATACGACAACCCGGCGCCGATCGAGAAGGTGAGCGTTCCAACTGCGGTCCAGGCCATGATCCAGGGTTATGCCGCCAAGATCAGTGTCCCCGAGACCAAGCCCATCGCCCAGTTCCTGGGCCGTGTCGAGTCCTCGGTAGGCG
The DNA here is from genome assembly GCA_021776805.1 of Planctomycetota bacterium. GTDB lineage: Bacteria > Planctomycetota > UBA1135 > UBA1135 > UBA2386 > JAJFFD01. The sequence goes on along the minus strand of JAJFFD010000165.1, from coordinate 10,710 downwards.
CCTTGAATGGCAAGGTTGCCACCCTGGAGAGCGATCGCACCAAGCTGAACGACCAGGTCGCAGCGCTCAACAAGGCCATGGCGGATGAGACCAACGCTCGCCAGGCCGAGGTCACCGGACTCAACGCCCAGGTTTCGAGCAACCGCACTCAGTACGAGAGCGACCTCAGTCAGAAGGACGACCTGATCGCCTCCCAGGGCACCTCCTACAACGGCCTTCGCGCCGAGTATAGCGATCACAAGGAAACGACTGCCGCCGCCGCCCTGGCCAAGCAGCAGGAGCTCGACCTAATCAAGGCGCGCAACACCTACATTCGCAACAAGCTGGCGATGATCAATCCTCCGCAGGAGCCGGATGGTCGGGTCCTCGATGCGTCCTCCGCCACCAGCCTGGCCTGGATCGATCGTGGCCGCGTAGACATGCTCCAGCCGGGCACGGTCTTCTCCATCTCGAATCCGGGCTCGGAGGACATCAAGGCCCACGGCAAGGTGGTCAAGATCGACCAGCAGCGAGCAGAGATCCAGATCATGAATCTGGCCAACAAGTACGACCCGGTCGTCAAGGGTGACATCATCCGCAACGACTTCTACTCCCCGAACCACAAGCGCACGATCTACCTGATGGGCCGCTTTGGCGTGCCCTACACCAAGAGCCAGGTGGCAGCCACCCTGGCCAGCTTCGGCAACCGGATCGTGGATCATGTTGGGCCCGAGGTCGACCTGATCATCATCGGGAACAAGCCGGTGAACGAAGAGAACTCGGGCCTTACTCCCATCGAGGAGACCGCTGAATACAAGAAGGCCCAGGAGTTCAGCATCGAGGTCGCGACCGTCAGCAAGATGCGCAACTTCCTGACCACGAACTGATTCAGCCTCCTGAGTCAGACGGCGAAGCAGCCGGGGCAGATGCCTCGGCTGTTTCGTTTAAGGATGCGCCCCGGATGAGTATGGTACGGGCCTGATGTCGACCACCGAAGAAGCAGGGCCGAAGGGCGGACCGGGGGAGCCGGGTGACAGCCTGCCCCGCATGTCCTTTGGGGATCATCTCGAGGAACTGCGCAAGCGGCTCTTCCGATCCCTGCTGGCGGTGATGCTCGCGGTGGGGGCAATGCTGCCCTTCAAGGAGGCGGTCACTGCAGTCTTCATGACTCCCTACCGGCAGATGTGGGACATGTACTTCATCGGCCACTGTGAGGACTGGGATGAGAAGGTCGAAGCGGCGGGTGGGGTCGACGGTTTCGAAAGTGAACTGACTCGCGAGACCGCTGAATTCCTCATCAGGTACAAGGACTCCATCCTCGATCGGACCTTCCCAATCGAGCAGGTGCCGCGCATCGAGAACACGGGCATGTGTCGCCTGCCGTACTCTCTCAAGTCCACCGACCCGCTCAGCGATTTTTGGATCTTCATGGCGGCGTCCTTTCTCTTCGCCCTCTTGCTCGCCTCGCCCATCGTGCTCTGGCAGGCCTGGGCCTTCCTTGCCGCCGGTCTGTACCCCCACGAGCGCATGGTGGTGTACAAGTACGTACCCTTCTCCCTCGGTCTCTTCGTCGCGGGCATGCTCTTCAGTTTCTACTGGGTCGTGCCCTACGGTCAGTTCTTCCTGGCCAAGCTGATGCTCCTCGGTTGGGTGGATCCCTTCTGGGCAGTGAACTCGTACTTCCGATTCCTGTTCATGTTGACCGCGGCCCTGAGCCTGGTCTTCCAGCTGCCCCTGGTCATGCTGGCCCTGCAGAAGGTGGGCATCGTCAGCCATGACATGATGAGGAAGAACTGGCGCATGGTCATCCTGATCATGTTCGCTGGTTCGGCCATGCTCACGCCGCCCGATCCCATTACCCAGCTGCTCATGGCTGGCCCCATGGTGATCCTCTACATCCTCGGCCTCATTCTCACCGCCCGCGCCACCAAGAAGCAGCTGGCGAAGATGAAGGACGGAGTGGCATGAGTTCTCTGCGGGCAGAGATCATCGCCATCGGCGACGAGCTCACCCATGGCCGCGTCCAAGATAGCAATTCGGCTTACATAGCCCGGGAACTCGAGCCATTGGGTCTGGAGGTGCGGCGTATCACCGTAGCCAGCGATGATCCGGAGGTCTTGGACCGGACCTTCGCAGAAGTCTGCGCCCGCGCCGATCTGGTCATCGCCAGCGGTGGCATCGGTCCCACGGAAGATGATCGCAGTCGCCACTCAGCGGCTGCTGCCGCGGGTGTGGAGTTGGAGTTTCGTGAGGAATGCTGGCAGCAAATCACCGCCTGGTTTGAGAAGCGCGGCAAGCAGGCTACGGCGAGCAATCGGCGCCAAGCTCTGCTGCCCGTGGGTGCGGTTGCACTGGACAATCTCTGGGGAACCGCCCCAGGCTTTCGTCTGGTGGTGGGAGCCTGCACGCTCTTCCTGTTCCCGGGCGTGCCTCGGGAGATGCGTCGCATGCTTTCCCATCACCTGGTGCCCTGGGTCAATGCGGAACTCAGAGGTCTGCAGCCCATGGCCTTTCACCACATGCTGGTGGTTGGCCCAGGCGAGGCTGAGCTCAACGACCGTATCGCCGAGTTCATGCGGCATGACCGGGAGCCGCGGGTGGGCGTTACCGCCAAAGAGGGCATGCTCACCATCTGCATCGCCGCACGGGCAGTGAACCAGGAAGCGGCCCGCGAGCAATGTCTGGCGACCGCAGCCAGCCTGCGGACGATTCTGGCCCAGGATCTGGTCGCCGAGGGTGAGGATGATCTCCTGGCCCTGGTCGGCAAGGAACTGCGCCAACAGGGGGTCAGCTTCGCCCTGGCCGAATCCTGCACCGGTGGCATGCTCAGCTCTGCTCTCATCGGGCTGCCGGGAATCTCGGAGGTCTATCGAGCTGGCTATGTCAGTTACAGCAATGCGGCCAAGGAGCGTGACCTGGCCGTGCCCGCCGATCTCCTCGCGACAGCGGGTGCAGTATCGGAGGCGGTGGCAGGGGCCATGGCAAAAGGCTGTGCCGAGCGCGCCGAGGCGCGCCTGGGTCTGGGGATCAGCGGCATCGCCGGTCCCGGCGGCGGCACCCGGGAGCGGCCGGTGGGTACGGTCTGCTTCGGCCTGAACCTGGATGGTCAGACCGAGACCTGGCAGAAGAGATTCCCTGACCTGGGACGGGAGTACATCCGCTCACGCTCGGTTCTCGAGGTTCTGGTCGCCCTGCACAGAAAGCTCGCGGGCAGCTCAGCCGGGTCGTGACTTCGCCCCAGGCTTCGCTAAGGTAAGCCGCTCGCGAGGTCGCCTGGTCGGCCTCGATCGAGCATCATGATTCGGCATGGTGTAATTGGTAGCACGACAGATTCTGGTTCTGTTAGTCAAGGTTCAAGTCCTTGTGCCGAAACCACTTTTCGCGGCTGGTATGGAATTGATCCGGCTGCGGACAAAGCGGGGATAGGGGAGTTTACAGGTGCTCGCAAAAGCCGATAAATGGGGCGTCAGCAGCGGGGCCTCAGGGCAGCGCTCACCACCCTGACGCGGAACCGCATGCGAAAAGGCCAAGCTCGAGTCCTGTTTCTAGCCGCTGCTAGCTTGCCCCTCTTCGCCTTGCCATCGCCTGCTCCTGCTCAGAAGCATGCTGGCCAGCAGGCGGAAGCCCGGCGCGAGGCACGCCCTCTCCCCGATGTCTTGAAAGACGCCAAGATCATCGACCAGATGATCCTCGAAGATCTCAAGGCGGCGGGTATTCGGCCCAACAAGCCAAGCAAGAGCCCGACTTTCCTGCGCCGTGCTCATCTGGGCATCTCCGGGCGCATCCCGAGCCTGGCGGAGACCAGGCGCTTTCTGCAGTCACGGGACGCTGACCGTCGCCGCGACCTCATCGAGGAGCTCATCCGATCCCCTGGCTACGACAGCCACATGTTCAACTACTGGGCGGATCTCCTGCGCATCAAGACCCGCTTGGCGAACCGCACTTCCGGCGAGCCCTACGTGGCATGGGTCAAGGAAGCCATCGCCAAGGACATGCCCTATGACCAGATGGTCTACGAGATGCTCACCGCCAGCGGCGCGGCACATGAGAAGGGCAACGGCGCCACCGGCTATCTCCTCCGCGATCGTGGCATGCCCGAAGCCAGCATGGCCAACACGGTCCGCACCTTCCTCGGCACTCGATTGGAATGTGCCCAGTGCCACGACCATCCCTTCGACAAGTGGACCCAGCGCGAGTTCTACGAGATGACTGCCTTTGCCGGTGGCCTCCGTTACCAGGCGACCTGGGCGGAGACTGAGCGAGGTGAAGAGCTGAAGAAGAAGGAAGCCCGTCTGCGTGAGGAAGGTGATCGCAAGGGCTTGCAGGCTCTACGTCGTATCATGCGCAATGCCACTTCGGGCATCGCCGGCTCGGGCACGGGCCTCACCCGTCTGCCGAAGGACTATATGGGTGAGCAGGGTCGGCCGGGCACATGGGTGGTGGCCGACACTATCTTTGGTGACTCGCTATACCTGCCGGTGCAGTTGCCTCGCGAGCGCCGCGACCGCCGCGGTCGTACCCGCGAAGCAAGGAACCAGCGCCAGGTGGGCAAAGAGATCGATTCGCGTTCTGCCTACGCGGGCTGGCTAACCGCCAGCGACAACCCGCGCTTCACCACGGTCATCAGCAACCGCCTCTGGAAGCGAGTCATGGGGCTAGGCCTCATCGAGCCATTGGATGATCTCAACGACTCGACTCAGCCCAGCCATCCAAGGTTGATGCTGCATCTCGAGGGCTTGATGCGCAAGGTTGGCTACGACCTCCGCGAGTTCCAACGGGTGCTCTTCCATACGGAACTCTTCCAACGCGAAGCTTCCGCCGCGGAGGCTCTGCCTGGAGTCAAGTTCAACTACCCCGGGCCTCTCCTGCGGCGCATGTCCGCCGAGCAGCTTTGGGATTCGATGATCACCCTGGCCATGCGCGACCCGGATCGTAGTCTCGTCGTTGGCCGCGAGCAGGAACTCGGGACGGCCTACGATCGCTTCGAAGAACTGGCCAACATGAACGCCGCCGAACTCCAGGAACGCCTGGATCTCGAAATGCTGCGCAACACGGACAGCAAGAAGTACCGCGAGATGCTCGACGCCCAGCGTGCCCAGCAGCGCCAAGAGCAAGCTGAGATCCGTGGTCTGGAACGAGAACTGGCCAAGGCCCGGCGCAAGCGCGACAAGATGGGCGAGCGTCGCCTCCTCGCCGAGCTCGAGCAGCGCGGCATGTCGGATCCCCTCAGCCGACCACGGATCTCCCGCGACCTACGTCGTGCCTCGGAGATCGAATCCCCCGCCCGGCCTGGACACTTCATGCGCCAGTTCGGCCAGTCGGATCGTGAAGAAATCGAGAACGCCGACCTGGATGCGAACGTGCCTCAGGTGCTCTCGCTCATGAACGGATTCGCCGAAGATCGCATTCTGCGTCGATCCAATTCTCTGCTCATGCGCTCCCTCAACATGGCCAGCCGCAAGGAGCAGAAGATCCGCGTCGCATTCCTCAGCACTCTCAATCGCCCCCCGACCGCCAGCGAGATGAAAACCTGGCACCGGGACTTCGAAAACGAAGGCGAGCAGGCCATCCAGGATCTCGTCTGGACCCTGCTCAACAGCAACGAGTTCCGATTCATCCAGTAGGCCTGAGAACCGAGCAAGCCCATGCGCATCAAGAAGTACCTGCAGAGCCGTGACGAGGCCAGCCGCCGCGAATTCGTCAGTCAGGCCGCTCGCGGCATGCTCGGCCTGTCGGTCATGGGTCAGCTGCCCATGGCCTCGGCATTGGGCTTGAAGATGGGGCTGACCGGATCGGACGACCCGGTCCCACTCAAGCCCGCCACTGCGCGCAACGTGATCTATCTCTTCATGCAGGGGGGCATGTCCCAACTGGACACCTTCGACCCCAAGCCCGGTGCTGAGACTCAGGGGCCGGTAGAAGCCCTGCGCACCAATGCGGACGACGTGCAACTGACCCAGTACTTCCCTCACCTGGCCCGGCAGATGGACAAGGTGACGGTGGTCAATTCCATGCACAGCACTCAGGGTGCGCACGCCCAGGGTCAGTACTACATGCACACCAGCTACGCCATGCGTGGCACCATCCGGCATCCTTCCCTCGGTGCCTGGCTCAGTCGCATGGCCGGCAAGAACAATCCCACCCTGCCTGGCCACGTGCTCGTTGGCGGCTCGATCAACACGGCCAGCGGCGGCTTCCTCGAGTCCGGTCACTATCCTCTGCCAATCGGTGATCCCGCCTCTGGCCTGACCAACAGCAAGCTCCCCGAACACGTGAGCACGGAGACCTTCCACCGTCGCCTCGAACGAGTGGAGCAGATGAACCAGGCCTTCGCCGAGAAGTTCGATCAGAAGCAGGTGCGTGCCTACGCCGATGCCTACCAGCAGGCCATCAAGCTGATGAACTCCAAGGATTTGCTGGCCTTCGATCTCTCCCAGGAACCGGATGCCATCCTCGATGCCTACGGTCGCAACCGCTTTGGTCAGGGCTGCGCCCTCGCCCGCCGCCTCGTCGAACACGGCACCCGCTACGTCGAGGTAGTCATGGGCGGCTGGGATACCCACATCGACAACTTCGATCGCATGGAGGAGCTCTGCCCCACCCTCGATCGAGCCCTCGCATCTCTCCTCGCCGACCTGGATGCCCGCGGTCTCCTGGAAGAGACCCTCGTCGTCCTCGCCACCGAGTTCGGCCGTACCCCGCGCATCGTCGAAGGGCGCAATGGCCGCAACCACTTCCCCAAGGCCTTCTCCTGCTTGCTTGCCGGCGGCGGCATCAAGGGCGGCTACAAGTACGGTAAGACCGACGCCACCGGCGAGTTCATCGAAGAGGATGGGGTGACCGTCCCCGACTTTAACGCGACCATCGCCTACGCCCTCGGTCTCCCGACGGAGCACGTCATGCACTCGCCATCCAAGCGACCCTTCACCGTTGCGGACAAGGGTCGCCCGCTGACGCATCTCTTTGCATAGGCTGCGGATGCTATACAGGCTGGTACTTCTCCTTCTCTCGCCCATGGCTCTTGCGGCGCAAGAACCGGTGCAGTTCGAGAACCAGATCCTGCCCATCCTCGAGGCGAACTGCTTCCAGTGTCACCAGGAGACCTACACGGACGCGGAAGAACGTCTACGCGAACCAAAGGCCGGCCTCCGCCTCGATGGGGCTGGTTGGATTCTCCGCGGTAGCGACTACTCAGAAGTCCTGACCCCAGGAGAGCCGGATGACAGTTTGTTCTATGAGCTGATCGCCCTGCCCGCCGACGACGAATCGCGCATGCCGGCCAAGGGCAGTCCCCTTGCGGATGCGAAGATCGAACTGATCAAGCGCTGGATCTCGGAGGGCGCAGACTTTGGCGATTGGAAGGGGAAGCCCGGCCCGAAGAAGGCGCATGCGAAGGTGACGCCGAAGAAGACTTTGCTGCTGCAGTCTTTGGCGGAGGGGACGAGCGAGGCGAGCGCAGCAGGTATTACTCGCGCCGCGGGGACCCTGGCCCAGATCACCTCCGCCTTGCCGGGTACCGGTCTCTTGCGAGTGGACTTTGCTGGCAACCGAGAACAGGTGGGTTACGAGGCAGTGTCCGCACTCATGCCTCTGCGCGAATTGATCGTCGAGCTGGACCTGTCGCGAACCAAGGTGGGAGACCGAGCGGTGGGCAAGCTGGCGCGCATGCCGCGGCTGGTGAAGCTGAGCTTGGCGCAGACGGAGATCGGGGCTGGGGCCCTGAGCGATGTGGCGACTTTGCCGGAGCTGCGGGTCTTGAACCTGGTGGGTACGAAGATCGGCGATGGTGATCTGCGTCGATTGGCCAAGCTGGAGAAGTTGGAGACTTTGTATTTGTGGGGGAGCAAGGTGACGGCGGGCGGGGTGAAGAACCTCCGGGTGCTGTTGCCGAACTGTCGGGTGGTGTTGCAGGCGGGCTTGCCTGCGCCTGAGGTGGGGGCTGAGCCGCAGGGGCGAAGGCGGCGTTAGCCGCCTAGAGAAGCATCAGAATCAGCGCGACTCCCGTGGCGATCAACACGGCCATGCGCCAGACAGGTCGTCGCATGGCGACCAGAAAGCCGGGGCCGAAGCGGTGTATCAACCAAACCTCGAGCAGGAAGCGAGGATAACGTCCAGCGACCGATGCGAGGACGAGCGTCTGGATCGAGATCTGGTCGTGGCAGACGCCAGCGGCGACGGTAAAGACCTTGAAGGGGAGGGGGGTGAAGGCGGCAAGCACGATCCAGACAAAGCCATGGCTACCGAATCGCAGGCTCGTCGCTTCGAATACCGCCGGAGTGAATCCCGGTATGTATTCATAGGCAAAGTGATTCATGCCTGCTTCCCAAAGGCCGTAGCCGATGTAGTAACCGCCAATGGCGCCGAGAACCGAGGCCATGGAACACCAGGTTGCGTAGATCCAGCGGCGCTCGGGGTGGGCGAGGCAGAGCGGCACCAGCAGGACCTCTGGCAGAATCGGCGAGATGCAGGCGTCGAGGAAGCTAAGCAGAACCATGGCCGGCACGGCCAGGGGCGAGTTTGCAAGGCTGCGAATCCACCCCGGGTCTACAGCCGGAATGGCCTTCGAAGGGACTAGCGACCTGGTGAAGTTCACCGATTCGCGCGAATCCAGTCGATCTCCAAGTTGAAGTCCCCTGACAGCTTGTCGCCAACCAGAATGCCGATGGACTCGATCGCTTCCGCTGAGGGCGGTCGCGACTCGGGACGCCAGCCGCGGATGTTCAGCTGCATCGCTTCAAATGGGATGTTCACAGTGATCCAGACCCCATCGAGGGTCTCGAATTCTCGGTCATAGGAGCCGCGTCCTGGGGAGCGCGACTCGGCGACGAGCAGGCGGTAGCTGCGGCCGTCGCCGCGCACGCGCATGCTAATGCCCGTGGCATCAGCAAGCGATCCGGACTGGATGGCAGTCCGCACCGAGGCGAAGCCGCCGTTATTCTCGAGTGAGGTTGTTCCGCGGAAGAGAGCCGTGCCAGCATCGCTGCTCACCAAGCGGCTGGAGGAAAGACCACCCATGACTGTGTCGTTGAGCGGGCGCCAGGAATTGGTCTCTGCCGCGGACTCGAACTCGAAGAGGCTCAGGGCTGCGCTCTCGATTTTTCTCAAGCCACGTTCTTCGTTCATGTCTTCACCTGACTGTGACTGGCTGAGTTCGATCGAGGCTCGGTCGAGAACGCGTCGCAGAGTCCATGCTGCATCTGCTGGAGGTTGGCTCCGGGCTCGACGAACTGCACTTCCGATCTTGCTCCTTAGGATCGGGGACAGAGCTTCGGACTGGAGCAGGCTCAGGGCCGCAATCTCATAGACCGCAGTGCAAGCAGCTGCATCGCCCCGGTTGTAGAGAGGGACACCGCGTTCGATGGCGAGACCGATCAAAGCAGCAGGTGTACTCGCCAGCAGCGAGGTCGCTGCTGATGCCGGGGGGAGAAGCACCCGGTCGATCACGTGGATGACGCCGTTCGAGCTCCGGAGATCATTTCGGACGACCTTGGCCGCAGCGACTTCGAGCTGTCCAGCCTCGATATCGATGGATAGCACCGTCCCTGCGAGGGTCGTGACTCGGCCTGCGCGCAGCGCCGCTGCGGCGTCGAGCTCTCCCGAAACCACGTGCTGCTTCAGGATCGATGCGAGGGTGGGGCGGTTTTCCACCGCCAGCAGCTGGGCGAGGGTCTCCCTCGGAATCTCCGCAAAGGCTGCGTCACTCGGGGCGAAGACCGTGAAAGGCCCTTCCTGGCTCAATACCTCCTCGAGTCCGCTGGCCTGAACGGCGCGAACGAAGCTGCTCAGTGAGGTCGCTTCGGCTGCCGTCTTGATCAGATCGGCATTGGTGGCCTGTGAATTTCCCTCCGGAGCGGCGGTCAAGAAGGCGGCGCAGAGGCTGGTGAGCGCGATTTTCATTATGAGCCGGGGTTCGTCTGCCAGGGCTGCATGGATTCAAGGGACGGCGATTTCAGGCCTTCTATGGGCCCTCGCCCCGGAAGGACTTGGTGTATACGTACGATCCTGAAGTCGACCGCCCAGGAGGTCCCCGTGAGTTTGATTCCCCGCCCCGATCATTCCCAGCGCCCACTGACCATGACCTGCGAGTACTGCATCAAGGCCGGCACCCTCGCCATGAACCCGGAGCCGGGACGGCCGTATTTCTTCTACCACCGGGACGGATGGGGGAGACATCCCCACTACGGACGATTCCTCGACCTGCGCCAGAACGAGCTCGTCGAGATGACCTGGATGACGGGAGCGCTGAGGGGGCCGCAGGCGCTGAGACCATCCTCCGGATCGAGCTCGTTTCCAGGGGTGACGCGACGGAGGGCCGCCTGACCCACTCGGGTTTCGATTCCGAGAAGTCTCGGGACGGACACGCGGAGAACTGGCCTCTTGCCCTCGAGGAGTTGGCCAAGGCCCTAGGCTAGATAAGCTAGGGGCTGAGTTCCCGGCGGAGGACTTCGCTGCCGCGGCGGAGAGGCGAGGCCTCGGTGCCGTGCTTGGAAGCTATTCTGGTGGGTCCGGTTTGTTGGATGCCTTGAGCGTGGATGCGGTGATGGTCCGGCGACGGATGAACGAAATTGGAACCGCTCTGAAGGGCTAGGGCCCTACAGCCCCCGCACATACCAGCGATCACAGGCCCGAAACCCACTTCGCCTCAAGGGCTCCACCAGCTTCTCAAAGCCCTCCGCCTCGTACAGCCCCTGCGCCACGGTCATCTTCTGGCTCGTCTCCAGATAGCAGCGC
>JAJFFD010000164.1 GCA_021776805.1 Planctomycetota bacterium | reverse complement strand
GATGCAATCCACAAGCTCTCTTTGCACCAGCATGGCGCCCATGGGCAGGCCACCGGCCAGGGGCTTGGCCAAGCTGACGATGTCCGGCTTCACCCCGGCCTGGTCCGCACAGAGAAAGGTCCCGGTCCGCCCGCAACCGCTTTGGATCTCGTCGTGGATCAGAAGCGTGCCCGTGGCATCGCAGAGTTCGCGGGCGAGCTGCAGGTACGCGGCGGATAGGACCTGCAGACCGCCCTCCCCCTGAATCGGCTCCAGGATCAAGGCCGCAGGTTTCTTGGACAGGGCGAGTCGCAGAGCTGCCGCATCCTCAGCGGCTACGAACTCGGTTTTCGCCAGCAAGGGCGAGAAGGGTTGCCGATAGGCCGCCGTCGCAGTGGTGGACAACGCCGCGCAGCTGCGACCATGAAAGGAGTTTTCCAAGGCGACGAAGGAGTCCCGCTCCCCGTGACCGAGATCCCGCTGCCGCTTGATAGCCAACTTGAGGGCCAGCTCCACGCTTTCCGTGCCCGAGTTGGTGAAGAACATGGCCGCCATGCCCGTCAGCTTCGCCAGCCGGACCGCCAGCTCCTCCGTGTATGCATGCCGGTACAGGTTGCTCAGATGCAGGACCTTCCCGGCCTGATCGCTGATGGCGGCGGTCAGCGCCGGATGCCCATGGCCCAGGGCGTTGACCGCGATACCCGCGAAGGCATCCAGGTACTCCCGGCCCGACTCGTCCATGAGCATGGCACCCTTGCCGGCGACGAAGACCTCTTCGGCGCGGATGTAGTTGCGGATCATGCACTCATCCATGACCGGCCTCCTGCTGGATCAGGACCTGGGTTCCTACAGCTGCCTCGACGGCGGAGCAAATCGAGTTTTCCCCGCTGGCCGCAGCGATCTTCACCAGCATATCGGGCCGCGCCAGGCCAGCTTCGAAGGCTGCTTCCAACTTGGGAAGCATGCCGCCAGCGATCACCCCTGCCCCTTCCATTTCCTTGGCGATGAATGGGTCGATGCGCGCGAGCACATCACCTCCAGCGTTCTTGACTCCGGGGATGTCACTCAGAAACAACAGACAATCACAATTCAGGGCAGCCGCGATCGGTGCCGCCGCCTGATCCGCGTTGATATTGTAGAAGACCTCGGCTCCGTCCCCGTCTTCTTCCAGAGGAGCCACGGTGGCGAGCACCGGCACCAGACCACTTCTCAGGAGACCAGCTAGGAAGTCCGCGTTCACCGTGGCGACTTCGCCGACGAATCCGAGATCTTCGCCTTCGACTTGGAAGGGCCGCGCATGAAAGGCATTCCCATCCGCACCGCTCAAGCCGATCGCGGAGATCCCAGCCCGCTGCAGGCTCAGGACCAGGCGGCGATTCATCTGGCCACCTAGTACCATCAGGGCCAGCTCCGCGGTCTCTGCATCGCAGATGCGCAGGCCACGGTGCCGCCGCTCAACGATGCCCAGCCGCGTACTCAGCTCATCGAGCTGCTTGCCACCGCCGTGCACCAAAATGATCTCGTGGCCGGCAGCTCTCGCCGCAGCCACGCTGACCGCAAAGTCCCGTCGACCGGCCACGCTTTCCAGGGGCCGGCCACCGATCTTGACCAGGATCCTCACAGCAGGCCCTCCGATTCATCGATGCCCAGCATGAGGTTCATGTTCTGTAGGGCCTGGCCAGCCGCGCCCTTCACCAGGTTGTCGATGGCCGAAATCAGCAGCACCTGCCCGCCGCATTGCAGCGCGGCCATATCGCAGAAGTTGCTCCGCTGCACCCCCTGCAGATCGGGCAGCCCCAAGCCATACAAACGGATGAAAGCCTCGCCGGCGTAGGTTTCCTCCAGACAGGCGAGCATGTCCGCAGCGCTCGTGCCCTTCGCTGGCGTCACGTAGATGCTGGCATAGATGCCGCGGAAGACCGGCAGGAGATGGGGGGCGAAGAGGATGTCCCCGTTGCCGAATTCTTGATTGATCTCCGCCGAGTGCCGGTGACTGCCCGGGGAGTAGGCGCGGAAGTTCTCATGCACTGACCCGAAGTGAGTCGTCGCCGTCGCGCTGCGCCCCGCACCTGAGAGACCGCTCTTACAGTCGGCGATGATCGGCGCAGCGGCCTGCAAGAGCCCCGCCTTCTGCAGAGGCAAGAGCGGCAGAAGGATGGCGGTGGGATAGCAGCCGGGATTGGCGACCAAGCGCGCCCTCGAGATCTCGCCCCGCTTCTGCTCCGTGAGCCCATAGACCGCTTCGTCCAGGAGCGCGGGAGCCGGGTGCTCCAGCTCGTAGGTCTCAGCGTACAGCTCCGGATCACGCAGGCGGAAGTCCGCCGACAGATCGACCACCTTGGCGCCGGTCTCCAGTGCAGCGGCAGCGAAACGTGCAGTGGCGCCATGCGGTGTGCAGAGAAAGACCCCGTCCACGTACTGCAGGGCATCGAGATCCAGGGGCTGGATCGCCTGCTCGTAACTGTTCTTGGGTGGGGGAGGATCCTGACCCTCCCGCGCACTCATGAGCAGGTCCACCTGCATCTCCGGGTGACCGGCGATGAGGCGGGCGAGCTCCTGGCCGGCATAGCCGGAGGCGCCGAGGATGGCGATGCGCTTCATGCCTGCCCCCGTTTCTGCAGGTCTCTAGCCACCTTCCTGGCCTTGGTCTGGTTGGCGCAGATGATGAGGATGGTGTCGTCGCCGGCGAGGGTGCCGAGGACATCGGGGACCTGTGCCAGGTCGAGGGCCAGGGCGAGGGGCTGGGCACCGCCGGTGTGAGTCTTGAGAAGGACCTGGTGTTGGACCGGGATGGCTTCGAGGAGGAAGCGACGCAGGGCCAAGCGAAGCTCGGATTCTGGATGGCCGTTACCGCTCTCGTTGGGCATGCGGTAGCCCGCGCTGTCCTTGACCAGACCCAAGTCTCGGAGGTCGCGGGATAGGGTGGCCTGGTTGACCTCCATGCCTTCCTCGGCGAGGAGCTCTTGGATTTCCGCCTGGCTATGCAGGGGCTCGGCAGCGATCAGATCGAGGATGCGCTGCTGGCGTTGTTGGCGGGTACTGGTAGAGGAGGTCGGCATATTTATGCATGCTGAGTGCATAAATATGCATGGATGGGGGAGGGGGTGCAAGGGGGGTGTGGGAAAAGGAGGTCTTGCGGGGCCTGATTGGCTCGCGAAGCTGCACCTTCTCGGAGAGCTAGGAGCCGAGTATCCTGAGGGAATGCCAGGTCACGACGACATCATCAAGTCCGCGTTGGAGCTCCCGGTGGAGGAGCGAGCCGAAGTGGCACGCAAGATCCTTGAGAG
>JAJFFD010000163.1 GCA_021776805.1 Planctomycetota bacterium | reverse complement strand
CTCCCCCTCGTTCTCTTCGGTTGGGCCCTCGCAGCCACACGCTTGATCCTGGACTTCACCGCCCCGGACTGGCCGCCGACCATGCACATCGGCGTCTTTTTCACACTTCCGTTCTTCATTGCATACATCGGCCTCATGCGCAAGTGGGGCCGCATCTCATGGCCGCAGATGGCGCTGAGCATGCTGCTGGTTGGATTCCTGGTCTGGGGAATCTGGAACTCCATTGCCTACACGACTGGGCAGTTCATGGAGTGGACTCATGGCCGCTTCGACCCTGGGACTCCGACCATCGGAGCAGATGGCGTGACGACCTACGAGGGTGGTCGAGCCTCGCCAATCCAAGCCGAGAGTCTCGGTAAGATCGGCCAGGGTCTACTCCATGGTCTTGTCAGCTCCGTCGCCGGCAGCGTCTGGTGCATCCTCTTCGGCAGCGTCTTCATTTGGGTGCCTGCCATGCTTGGGCGTGGCGAGAACCGGCAGGTGGACTGAGTCCAGGCACAGGCAATTCGGAACTGGACCTTCACGCAGCCGTAAACCCCGCCCGTGTCAGCCGCTCTTCTAGTCATCGCTGTGCTCGCCCTGGCCTTTGCCAACGGCGCCAACGACAACTTCAAGGGCGTTGCGACTCTGCACGGCTCCGGACGCCTGGCCTACAGGCCGGCGCTGATCTGGGCGACGGTTACCACCCTTGCCGGTTCCTTTGCGGCGATTCTCCTCGGCAGTCACCTTGTGGCTACCTTCTCCGGCAAGGGCATCGTGCCGCAAGAACTGGTGGGGCAGATGGCCTTCGTGTTGCCGGTGGCAGCTGGCGCGAGCATGACCGTGCTGCTGGCAACCAGAATCGGTATGCCGATTTCGACCACCCACGCTCTCTTGGGTGGTCTGCTAGGGGCGGGCCTCGCGCTCGTGGGGTCTGCGGTCAGTCTTGCTGAATTGGCGGTTGTTGCCCTTCTGCCCCTCCTGCTGAGCCCCCTTGCCGCAGCCGTCTTGACCTTCGTTATCTACCGACTGTTGCGCGGGCTACGGCTCCTGCTCCGTATCGAGAAGGAGAGCTGTGTCTGCCTCGATCTGAGCTCCGGGGATTCGAGGATGGCCCTGCAATCCTCTGGTTTTGCGAGCAAGCCCCCGGTACTCGCACATCGCAGTGGATGTCCTGCAAGGAACCGGGGCAGCCTGGTCGGTTTGGATGCGCAGGCCGCCTTGGATGGCATGCACTACCTGAGCACTGGCGCGGTGTGCTTTGCTCGCGGACTCAATGACACGCCGAAGATCGTTGCATTGCTGACTGCCGCAGCGGTACTGGGCATGGACAGCGCGGTCCTTTGGGTTGCTCTGGTGATGGCGCTCGGTGGGCTTCTGGCCGCGAGAAGAGTGGCGAAGACCGTCAGCCACGAGATCACCAGCATGAACGACGGTCAGGGGTTCAGTGCCAACCTGGTGACGGCTCTCTTGGTGCTGCTAGCCTCGCCCATGGGTATGCCGGTTTCGACGACCCACGTGTCCTGTGGTGCGCTCTTCGGCATCGGTGCGGCCACCGGCGGTGGGCACAGGCGCGCCATTCTGGCCATTCTCGGCGCATGGCTGCTGACCCTGCCCCTGGCCGCAGGGATTACCTATCTGGTCGCGATCAGCATGGCCTGAGAAGCAGGCTAGCTTTCAGCCTGAAGTTCTTTCAGGCGCTTCTTCACCGAGTCTGCGTGGCCCTTGGCCTGGACCCGTTTCCAGTGATGAGCAATCCGGCCATCCGGGTCGATGATCACCGTGGATCGGATGACGCCCATGGTCTTCTTGCCGTACATGTTCTTCTCGCCATAGGCATCGTACTTTTCCATCACCTTGCGCTCCGGATCGGAGAGCAGGTCGATCCTTAGCTTGTGCTTGGCGATGAACTTCTGGTGAGTCTCCGGGCTGTCAGGGCTGCATCCCAGGATCTTGGCTTCGAGTCCGGCAAACTGCCGGATTCCTGCGGTGAACTCGCAGGCTTGCACCGTTCAACCAGGTGTATCGTCTTTGGGGTAGAAGTAGAGCACGACCCACTGGCCGGACTGCTCTGAGAGGCGGACCTTTTCACCGTCCTGATCGGGGAGGGTAAAGGCCGGTGCTTTCTTGCCGACTTCGATCATGGCACAAGGAATAGCCAGCCCTCGGCCAGAGGCAAGTCTCATTCGCCGAGTAGATAGAGCTCTGCGAACAGGGCGGCGCTGCAGACCAGGAGGGCGATGCCGGCCCAACGGAACTTCACTGTATTGTGCTCACTCAGACCCGAGAGAACGCGCAGACCCATACCTGGGTAGGTGAGATAGACCGCCGACTTGATCAAGTAGCCCCAACCGATGAGGGTGAGCAGCAGGGGGATGCCGGTCCACACCGGGTGATAGACGACTATGAGCAGGCCCGGAGGCAGGGTGATCAGGGCGATGACCAGGACGCCTGCTTCACCCTTGGCATGCAAGAGTTCGAAGAAGGTGAACCAGGCCCTGGGCTGTAGGAAATGGGAGAGGCCCAGGACCAGGAAGACGATGGCGAAGACTGCCTGCAGGGAAGCTTCCATCCTTCCCCTAGGTCGCCAGAGCGTGTTTCAGATCACGCAAGAGATCCGAGAGGTGTTCCAATCCGACGGACATGCGGATCAGACCTGGGCTCACCCCGCGGGCTTCCAGATCCGCCTTTGGGACATCCGCGTGGGTCATGGTCATCGGGTGTTCGACCAGGCTTTCGGTGCCGCCGAGGGAGACCGCCAATCGAAAAACCTCGAAGCGTTCCAGAACTCGGTAGGCGACTTCTTGACCACCCTTGACCGTGAAGGAAATCAAGGAACCCGGCCCGCTGCACTGACGCTCGAAGAGTTGCCGCTGGGCAGAGCCTTCCTTCAGGAGACCCGGATAAGCGACAGACTCAACCAAGGGGTGCTCGGCCAAGAGCTTTGCCAGGCGACTTGCATTCTTGGCCTGGCGACGCATGCGCACGGACACGGTCTCGAGGGAGCGCAGCAGGAGCCAGCCATTGAATGGCGTGGTCATGGTGCCGAGGATCGTTCGCATCTCGAGGATGCGCTTGATCAAGGCGCTAGTCCCGGTGGCCAGGCCAGCGATCAGGTCGCTGTGTCCGCCGATGAACTTGGTTGCCGAGTAGATCACCAGGTCGGCTCCCAGATCAGCTGGTCTTTGGAAGACGGGCCCGAGCAGAGTGTTGTCTACCAGGAAGTGGGCATCCGAACCGGCTGTACGAAGTTCGTCGGCGAAGGCCGCGATGGCGGCAATGTCGCTGTGTTGGTTGTTCGGGTTGGCAGGGGTCTCAGTGAAGAGGACCCGAACTCGTTCCTGGCCGAGCTTCTTGGCAACTTCGCGCATGCGATCGACGGCGCCGTCGCCGGCGCTGACGAAGTGGGTTTCGATACCGAACTTCGGCAGGATGTTTGCGAAGAGATAGTGGCTGCCGCCATAGACGGGAGCTGTGGAGAGCACGAGATCGCCGGGTTGCAGGAGGGCGAGCATGCTGGTGGAGATCGCAGCCATCCCCGAGGCGAAGGTCGCTGCCGCTTCGGAGCGATCCCAGGCGGCCATCCGCTCCTCAAAGATCTGCAAGTTGGGGTTGTTCAGGCGGCTGTAGATGAGCCCGGTCTCCTCGCCCTCTTCCGCCTCACGCAGGCCATAGGCGAGTTCGAAGAAGCGCTTGCCCTCCTCGGCAGTCTCGAACTGGAATGTCGAGGTCAGGAATACCGGGGGCTTGACCGAGCCTTGGGAGAGGGTCGGATCATAGGCATAGCCCAGGGCTAGAGTCTCCGGATTGAATTCCCGATCCCCGCTACTGTGCCTGCGCTTCATTTGTTCTTACCCGCTCTTGGACGAGGGGCTCGTCGATTCGGAATGCTGGTCATAACGCTCCAGCTTGTTGTAGAGCGTTTTGAGCGCGATGCCGAGAGTTTCCGCCGCGGCCTTCTTGCTGTCGTCATGTTGTTTCATGGCTGCAAGGATGGCCTTGCGCTCCAAGTCGGCAAGGCAGAGGGTCGGCAGGCGGTCGGAGCTGCGCTGGCGGCGAAGTATGTAGCGGTCAACCATGTCCGCATCGAGTTCGTTCTTTTCCGCCATCACGCTCAAGCGGATGATCGCATTCTCGAGTTCGCGCACATTCCCAGGCCAAGCGTGCGACCGAAGGCGCTCATAGCCCTCGCTGCACAAGTGCAAGCTCCGGTTGCTCCGCATGGCTTCACGCTTGAGAAAGAACTCTGAGATCGGACGGATGTCCTCGGGTCGCTCTCGAAGCGGAGGGAGCTCGAGGTGTAGTATTGCAACCCGGTAGTACAGATCTTCGCGAAAGTCTTGGTCCTCGACCATCTCCAGGAGATCACGATTGGTTGCAGCGACCACTCGTACATCGATCTTGCGGGTGACGTCGCTGCCAACGGATTTGATCTCTCCGAATTGCAAGGTGCGCAGAAGCGTCGGTTGCACTTGGGTTGGGAGCTCACCGATTTCGTCAAGGAAGATCGTGCCCTCATGAGCAGCTTCGAAGAGACCGATGCGTTTGCGCTCAGCACCGGTGAAAGCACCCCTTTCATGGCCGAAGAGTTCGCTTTCGATCAAGCTTTCCGGAATGGCACCACAGTTGACCACGACAAAGGGTTTGTCCCGGCGGTCACTGAGGAGATGGAGATTGCGAGCTACCATTTCCTTGCCGGTACCGTTCTCGCCCTGGATGAGAATGCTCTTGTTGGTCGGAGCGGTCCGTTCCACCGCGCGTCTGAGTTCGGCCATCTGCGGGCTACTGCCGAGAAGCTCCTGAGAGTCGTCGAGAGTCGAAGCTGCCCGCTTGAGTTGCCGGTTTTCGCAGAGCAGTCGGTAGGTCTCCTGTGCTCGCCTTAATGCCTGGCGCAGAACTTCCAACTGCACGGGTTTAGTCAGGAAATCTCGCGCCCCCGCGCGCATGGCTTCCACCGCTTCTTGCACCGATCCATGGCCGGTGAGGACCAGGATCTGCAGGTCTGCGTTGCAGGCCTTCAAGTCGGCGAGCAGTTCCAGTCCACCCTTGCCCGGCATCTTCAGGTCCAGGAGTATTGCTTCAGGTGGATTTTTTTCCGCAGCGCGGACCACTCCCCGGCTCGAAGCGAAGGACTCGACCTCGAAGTTCATGCGCGTGAGCTCTTTGCTCAATACCCTGCGCAGGCTCTCGTCGTCGTCGATGAGGAAGATGCGTGCAGTCATGGCAGTCTATGTAGCCTGGCTAAAGGACCGCCCCATGGTCGAGATCGGGGCAAACTGGAATCGGGAAGGTGATGATGAAACGTGCGCCTTTGGCGCCGTTTTCGACCCTGATCTGACCGGCGTGTCTGTCAACGATGCTGTCTACGATGGCCAGGCCCATGCCGGTGCCTTTGTCGGGGGACTTGGTAGTGAAGAATGGATCGAAGACTTGATCGATGCTGTCGGATGGGATCCCACCGCCCTCATCTTCGATGATCACCTGGATGCAGGTATCCACTTGCTTGCAGGTCAGAGTAATCGATGCTCCCTCAGGGCTGGCTTGGACAGCGTTGCTCAGCAGATTCAGCAGGACTTGTTTCCATTCTCTGTCATCGCCCTGCACGGCTGGCAATTCTGCTTCGATCCTGGCGTCGAAGTTCAGATGATGAGCTTCAAACTCGTGCTTGAGGAGGATGTAAGCCTCGTGAATGCCCTTGGCGAGATCCAAGGGCCGTGATTCCAAGGGCTCCTGTCGGGCGAGATCCAGGAGTCGGCCGCCAATCTGTCGAGCTCGATCAGCCTCCTTGCTGATGATGGCCAGGTACTCTTCTTGAACGTCGGTTTCGAGCTGACCGTCCTGCAGCCGTGCCTGCATCCCCTCCGCACATGAGGCTATCGAAGCCAGCGGATTGTTGATCTCGTGAGCGATGCCGGCGGCGATGGTTCCGAGGTTGACCAACCTACCGGCACGGATCAGTTGGCGAGTGCGTTCATGCACGCGTTTTTCGAGCTCGTCGTGGTCTAGTTGGATTTGATCAGCCATTCGGTTGATCTCGCTGCAGAGGGACCCGACTTCGTCGCGACTATGGACCTGGATGCGATAGTCGAGGTTGCCTGCGCCGATCCTCGAAGCACCGCGTTGGAGCTCCAAGACCGGATTGATTACCGAGCGCGAGAACATGAGATAGACCAAGGCCAGGACGGCGAGGGCTATGGGAACCATGATCAAAGTGGCTTCCAGCAGGTCCGCTGCGCGCTCGTCAAGACTTAGCAGAGCTTCGATGCTCTCCAGGTGAGTCTCGCTGGCCAGAACTTCGGCACCACGCATGGCCTCCGCGAGATTGACCTCCAAGGATGCGAGAGCATCATCTGATTCGATGTTGCTTTGCAGTTCCAAGAACAAACTCTCGAGCTGAGCGAGGATGCGCTCTTCACTGGCCTGATGGGTGACTTCGGAGGGGTCCGTGCCGTGGGGGCCGGCACGAAAGTCTTGCAACGATCGAATGGCCTCGCCCAGGTGGCCCGCCTGGTCCCGCATGCCGAGATCTGTGCCCATGCTTCTTGCAGTGTCGGACTGCATGGTTTGGCGCAAGTCCTGAATGCGCTTGATGCCACGTAGGTCAAGGACGATGGCTTGGACCAACTGGGCCTCCCGGCTCTCCTCCGAGACTCGCTTCGCATCCAGGTGGATACCCTCGATTTCAACCAGGGCGACCGCGACCACTGTCAGCAGGAGGAGGGAGATGGAAACGAAGATCAGGGCCAGCTTGGCTCTGAGGCTCAGGTGTTTGCGGGCAGCAGTCATGGTCAGTCATCCGGCTATCTGCGGGTACAGAGCTCCCTTTTGCCAACCACCAGAATAGGAGCTAATTGCATGGCTTCCTGCCGGTGTGCCGATCATGTGGCTGCCCAGCTGCTTCGCGCCAATGCATGGCGCCAGACGGAGGGCTTGAGCAGGCAGCCGACAGGGACATAGTCGCCGGTGATCGCAACCAGGAGATCCGCCAGTTTTGGTCGGTCTTCGAGCAGACCGAGAACTGCACGAGTGAGTAGTGGGCGTTTCATCCCGCGCTGCAGAAGTTTGGCGAAGGCCATTCTGGGCTGAAACTCGCGGCGACGAGCACGCCGATAACCGCGCAGCATTCCGCGGTCATAGTTCTTCATGTGCAAGGCTCGCTGCAGATCGGCAGACAAGAGTTCGGCCCCGCGAAGAGCGAAATAGATGCCCTCACCGGTGACCGGGTCTACGTAGCCACAGGAGTCACCAAGGAGCGCAGCGCCATGAAAGGTCTGCTGGGTGGTTCGGCATGCCAGGGGTCCGATGCCGCGCAGGGGATCGACTCGCGTCGCCGGACGGAGCCTGGATGCCAGATCCGGAGCCAGGGCGAGATACTCCGCCAGGAATGCATCCCAGCTCTCTCTTGGCCGGGCGAGTTCCTCCTGATCGAGAACCAAATTCATGCTGAGGAGCCCGGCGTCTACAGGGGCGCAGGCGAAGTATCCTCCGGGGAAGAAGTGCACCTCAGCGGTTTCAAGATCCTTTGTTCCTTGGTAGCGAGTCACCAGCGCGAACTTTCGCAGCCAGGGGAGTTCGCGCCTGACGCCGAGGCTTCGTGCCACTCTCGAGTTCATGCCGTCGGCGGCGATAGTGAACGCTGCTCTTAATTGTCGTTCCGTTCCATCTGGATCCAGAACACGGGCGCCGATGACCTTGCCCTCGCCTGCGAAGATGAGAGCTTTGAATCGGTGTGTTGCCAGAAACTCGACTGCGGCCTCTGCGGCGGCAGTCTCGACCATGGCGAGGTCAAAAAGCTCTCGTCGCAGGGCGTAACCGTGGGCGAAGGGCGCGACTACCTTTCCTACCTGTGCATAGCGGCCAGTGCTCACCTTGCCGTAGCCGGAGAGCCGGATGCCCTTGACTTCACGAGCCCCAAGCTTCGCGATCTGGGCGCGCATGCCGAGATTCTCGAGCATTGGTAAGCACTCCGGACTCATGAATTCTCCGCAGGCCTTGTGCCGGGGGAATGCCTTCTTGTCGATCAATGCGACATGGAATCCGGCACGACCCAATTGGATTGCCAGTGATGCGCCGGCTGGGCCTGCGCCGATGATGATCACGTCGTGTGTCGGCTCGGACATATAAAGACTCTTGCTCTTGGTTCTCTCATGCCTTGCGGCGGGGATGCCTGGCGGGCATGAGCAGCGCAGCATCGGGCTCGTATGCACCAATCGTGCCAAGTGCCTGTCATTGACCTTCTCGCCCGGAAGCGAGCTCGAGAGGCAGTCTTGGGGACTTGGGCAGACTTCGCCTTTGCATCTTTTGCAAGGTCTCGAGCAAGACTTACAGGTTCTCGAGGTCTCTCGGCTCTGCTCGCGCGGAAGCTGAGTACTTGAATGGCCGTCAGAGACGGGCTGGGCGGTCAGCTATTCAGCATTGCCCTTGGTGGGCCGGGACTTGGCCCGTGACTTGCATGCGAGCGATCAGCCATGAGTGCAAGCAGCAAGTATCTGAGCGGCTTCGGCTTTCTGTCTCTGCTGGCGATGACTGCGGTTGGACTGGGCTCCCTGTCGATGTTGCCAGATCGGATCGAGATCACCCTGCAGGATTCCTCGGCCTCGTCCGATGCGGATGGGCTCGAACTTCTCAGAGATGAATTCCAGCAACTCCGCGCGGACCTCAGCAGTCTGAGCACCGCCTTGAAGGTCAACATGCTGGCACTTCGGGAGAGCCTCGCTGAGCGAGCGCCGGCAATGCCCGCTCCACAGCTTGCGGCTCAGGACGACCCGGTGCCACCAAGGAGCGGCAAGTTCCTGGCCTTCGATCTGCCGTCGGAGGACTTTCACTTCGATCGACTGCAGAGCTTTCGACTGATCCCTTCCCTGTCGCGTGTGGGCTTCGACGCCAAGAGCACCTTGCATGACTTCAGTGGAGCTACGAAGAGAGTCCGCGGCGATCTCCGCACGAACCTGTCTCGCGCAGATCGCGCCTGCAGCGGTTCCATCAAGGTGCAGGCCAAGACTCTGAGCACTGGCCTGGAGTCGCGGGATGCGGAGATGTATGCGCATCTGGCCACGGATCTCTATCCGGATATCGAGTTCGTCATCCAATCCTGCAAAGTCGAGCATGCTGATACCAGCGACATGACGCTGGCGGGAGAGATCTCAGGGCGCATGTCCATCCACGGACAATCCAAACCCTTCGAAATGCGAGTGACGGGCCGCGTTGATAGCAGTCGCCGCTTGCAGGTAGTGGGTGAGGCGGGACTGAAGATGAGTGACTTCGGAATCGAAGTGCCTACCCAACTGGGAGTCATCGGAATGGAAGACGAGGTCAAGATCTGGATTTCCTTGCGCTTCCGAAGCCTGGGGGGCAAGTCTGAGACTCTGCCTGAGGACAAGGGGAGTCCACTGAAATGAGGTTGCAAGCCATTCTCTGTCTTGCCCTGGCATCCTGCATCCCTTCCAACGTGGTTGCGGTCGAGGACCGCAGCGTGCGAGTTGATTTGGATCGCCTCGATTGGCAGCCCTTGGCCAAAGGTGATTTGCCCGGACTCTACGAGTCGGTTGAGGTAACCGGAGAAGCTGCCGCGGTTCTCTGGAAGATCTTCTACCTGTTCTCGGAGGGCGGTCAGTACAGTGCTGCCGCTCTAGTGCTGAAGGGGGAGAGCCCCGCCTTCCAAAGCTTGCAAGGAACTTGGCAGATGGTGGGCAAGCGCCTGGATCTCATGGACGGCAGTGACAGCCTCGAGGCCTCGGTCTCTGGGGACCATCTCAGATTCGAGTCTCCCACTGGCTCGGTCACCTTTCGCCGTCTGGATTTAAACTAGAAAGTCATGAAGATCGCAGCCGTAGGCCGTGCACTGCCCGAGAACTACTACGACCAGGAGACCCTGATCTCCTACTTGGAGAAGGCCTGGGAGGGTAAGCCTGCAGCGCAGAGCCGGATCGCCAAGCTCCATCGCCGAGTCCAGGTGAAGGGTCGACACCTGGCTCTGCCTCTTGAGCAGTATGCAGATATTCGTGACTTCGGGTCCGCCAACGACGCATGGATCCCACAGGCCCTCGACTTGGGTGAGAAGGCCATCCAGGATGCATTCGATCAAGTGGGCCTCCTCGCCGAGGATGTCGATGCCATCATCTTCAATTCGGTAACTGGCATTGCCAGTCCATCGATCGACGCGCGCCTGGTCAATCGCATGGGATTTCGTAGCGACATCAAGCGCACTCCGATCTTTGGCTTGGGCTGCGTCGCGGGAGCCGCTGCGGTTTCCCGCGCCGCTGATTATGTTCGCGCCTATCCGGAGCAAGTCGTGCTGGTCTTGACGGTCGAGCTTTGCTCGCTGACCTTGCAACGGGAGGACGATTCGGTGGCAAACCTCATCTCGGCCGGCCTCTTTGGCGATGGTGCGAGTGCAGCTCTCGTTGTCGGGGCCGAGCGGGCTCGGCATGTTGACTGCAAGGGACCCGAGATCTTGGATACCCGCTCAGTCTTCTACCCCGATACAGAAGAAGTAATGGGTTGGAAGATCTCCGAGAAGGGCTTTCAGATTCAGCTCTCGAGTGCGGTGCCGAGCGTTGCCCGCGAGTTTCTCGGTGGCGACGTGGATCGCTTTCTCGCCGATCAGGGCATGCAGCGATCGGACATTTCTTCCTGGGTCTGTCATCCCGGGGGACCCAAGGTCATGCTCGCCTTGCAGGAGGCGCTGGAGCTCGAGGAGGACGATATCTTCCTCTCTTGGCGTAATCTGAGCAGCATGGGGAATCTCTCCAGTGCCTCGGTGCTGTTGATTCTGGGGGACACGATCGCTGAGCGCCGCCCGGCCCGAGGAGATATGGGGCTGATGCTGGCCATGGGGCCGGGCTTTTGTTCCGAGCTCCTCCTCTTGCGCTGGAACTGACCCTCGGCAGCTGACCCGGCTAAGGATCGCTTGACCGGGCAAGGCGTCCAGGCGACGCTGCTCGGCGCGCCATGAACCGATTCTTCTGTCCGACCAGAGTCTGCATCGAAGCCGGTAGCTCCGCCTTCTTGGCCGAGATCATCGACGGCTTGCGTTGCAGTAGCATTCTCATGGTGACCGACAAGGGGATTGTCGACTCGGGCATCATCGACAGGGTCTGTGCGCCGCTGCGTGAGCGCGGCCTCGGCGTCGAGGTCTTCGCCGCAGTGGAGGCAAATCCCCGGGTTGAGACCGCCGATACACTCGCGGAGCAGATCGTCGAGGGGGCTCACGACGCGGTGGTCGCTGTCGGTGGAGGAAGCTCTCTGGATGCCGGCAAGGCCGCGGCCATGCTGGCGCGCAATCCGGGGAATGCCCTGTCCTGGGTCGGTCGTCGTGACTTCGATGCAGCGCCTCTGCCCTTCATCGCGATTCCGACCACATGTGGTACCGGATCAGAGGTGACCTGGGTATCCGTGCTCAGTCACCCGGCCAGTGGTCGCAAGGTGAGCGTAAAGGGCGATGCGATGTTTCCCGCCTGGGCACTGGTGGATGCCAATCTTGTCGCCAGTTTGCCGCGAGCCTTGGTTGCGTCCACCGGCATGGATGCCCTGACTCATGCCCTCGAAGCGACAACCGTCAGTCTGCACAATCCTGTCTCCGATGCTCTCGCCGAACAGGCCATCGCCTTGATTCTGCGCTACCTGCCAAGAGCTTACCGGGACATGTCCGGGGATCAGGAGGCGCGCGAGGGGCTCATGCGGGCAGCGACCTTGGCCGGGCTGGCCTTTGGCAGTAGCGATGTGGGGGCGGTGCACTGCCTCTCCGAGACCCTCGGCGGGCTCTACGACCTGCCGCATGGTGAGGCAAACGCCATGCTGCTTTGTCCGGTGATGCGCTCCCATGGGGAAGCGGTGGCGGGCCGCCTGGCGGAGCTGGATCGGGTCTTGCCCGAGGCGCACCCGCAGGGCATCCTCGGGCATATCGAGAGGATGGTCGAAGACCTGAGCATTCCCAGCTTCGGCTCCCTTGATTTGGATCCGGCGCAGCTGCCCAGAGTGGCGCAGGGGGCGGCGGCCAATGGTTCCAACGCCTCCAATCCTCGAGTCATGGGTGAGATCGAGTACCTGCAAATCCTGGAAGGACTCAGCGGCTAGCGCCGCTAACATCCTGGCATGATCCGCAGCGCGCCCAGTCCGGAAAGCCAAGTCAGTGTGGAGTCAGTCCGTGAGCTTCTCGGTCGTGGACTCCTCGATCTCGTCTTCGCGGCGGCGCAGGTGCACCGCGAGCATCATGATCCGAAGCGAGTGCAGTGCTCGCAACTGCTGAGCATCAAGACCGGCGGTTGCCCTGAGGATTGCAAGTACTGCTCGCAGAGTGCCCACTACAGCACGCCCGTGGAACGGGAGCCGCTCCTCGATCCTGAGCAGGTCATGCAGGCGGCGCGCGAAGCCAAGGCCAAGGGCGCTGATCGCTTCTGCATGGGTGCGGCCTGGCGAGAAGTCAAAGCCGGCCCTGACTTCGATGCGGTCTTGGCCATGGTGCGCGGGGTGAAGTCCCTGGGACTCGAGACCTGCGCGACTCTCGGCATGCTCGATGGGCATCAGGCAGAGCGTCTGAAGGAAGCCGGCTTGGATTACTACAATCACAATCTGGACACCGGGCGAAGCTACTACTCGGAGGTCATCAGCACGCGCAGCTATGACGATCGTTTGCGGACCTTGGCTGCCGTGCGGGAGGCTGGAATGAAGGTCTGCTGCGGCGGGATCCTCGGACTCGGCGAAGGTCGGAGTGATCGGGCCGAACTGCTCTACGAGTTGGCCAAGATGGATCCGCCACCAGAGAGCGTGCCCATCAACGAACTGGTCAAGGTCGAGGGCACACCACTGGCCGGCGCTGGAGAATTGGATTGGTCCGAAGTCCTGCGCTGTGTCGCCGCGGCGCGCATTCTCATGCCGACTTCGGTCATTCGACTCAGCGCCGGGCGCCGCGAACTCAGCGAGGAGGCCCAGGCCCTCTGCTTCCTGGCCGGAGCAAACTCCATCTTCATGGGCGAGGAGCTGCTGACCACGCCCAACCCGGCGCCGGAAAGCGACGCGGCGCTCATGGGCAAGTTAGGTCTGCTCCCGGTCGGCGAAGAATCGCGATGAAGGCGGAGCTAGCTCGGGGCCTGGCTCGCCTTGCCGAGCTTGGCCGTCTGCGCCCGTACCCGGAGCAGCAGGCTCTGGGGGCGGACTTTTGTTCGAACGACTATCTCGGTCTCGCAGCTGATCCCAAGGTCATCGTCGCTGGACAGGAGGCCCTTGCTGAGTTCGGTGCCGGTGGTCGCGCGTCTCGCCTCCTTGCCGGTGGATGCCCCTTACATGTCCAGGTAGAGGCCGCGGCGGCGGAGTGGTTGCAGGCAGAGGGTGCTTTGCTCTTCGCCAGTGGCTACCAGGCCAACTTGGGGCTGATCGCTTCTCTCGCTGGTCGTGGAGATGCGATCTTCTCGGATCGGCTCAACCATGCTTCCATCATCGATGGGGCCGCGCTCAGTCGGGCGCGGGTTGAGATTTACGAGCATCTCGATCCGGAAGATCTGAGCCGGCGACTAGAGCGGAGTCGGGCAGCGGGGCGGAAGCTCGTGCTGAGCGAGAGCATCTTCAGCATGGATGGGGATGCGGCGCCTGTCGATGAACTGCTCGAAGTTTGTGCGCGGCATGATGCATGGTTGATTCTGGATGAGGCACATGCGGTCGGCCTCGTGGGAAAGGAAGGCAGGGGACACGCAGCTAGTGATCATCCTCGTCTTCTAGCGCGCATGGTCGGCGCGGGGAAGGCGCTCGGAGTCGGCGGTGGACTCGTGCTATGCGACCGAGTCCTGCGAGATCATTTGGTCAACCATGCGCGCAGTTTCGTTTTTAGCACGGCGGTGGTGCCGGCGCTCGCTGGCAGCCTGCTCGCCGCGATCGAGCGCTGCCGGAGTATGGATGCGGAGCGCATTCGGGTCCTGGACTTAGCCGCCAGGCTGGCGAAGGGCCTGGAGCTGTCCTGCCCTGCTGCGGCCATTCTCCCCTATGTTCTCGGCGAAGATCAGCGCGCGGTCACTTGCGCCGAAGACCTGCTCAGCCAGGGATTCCATGTGCGCGCCGTGCGTCCTCCGACGGTTCCTGAGGGTAGCGCCCGTCTGCGCCTGGTACTGCACGCGCACAACCGGGTCTCGGAAGTGGACGCCCTCGCGGCTGCACTCCGCGGCAAAGCCTCCGCGGCGGTGGAGAGCCCTGCTCCCGCTCCGTCGGAGACTCTCTTTGTGGTGGGCACGGACACCGGCGTGGGCAAGACCGTTGTGAGTGCGGCCATCCTGCGCGCATGGCGGCGGACACAGGAGGCCCGATACTGGAAGCCGGTGCAGACCGGAGACGAGAATGACAGCCTGCGAGTCGCCGAACTCAGCGATGCGGATGGGGCGAGCTTCCCTGCTCCGGTCTGGTCTCTGCCGCTGCCTGCATCCCCGCATCAGGCGGCTGCGGCCGCGGGTGTGGCCATCGACCCTGTCGAGATTCAAGGGCGTCTGGCAGAGCTTCGCCGGCACAGAGATCCTCTGGTTGTCGAGCTCGCCGGTGGGATTCACGTCCCCTACGCTCTCGAGGTTGGCGGTCTTCGCCTGCAGATCGATTGGCTGGCTGTGGAGAGACCTCCGCTGGTCCTGGTAGCACGCTCGGGACTCGGCACCCTGAATCACAGTCTGCTTACCCTCGAATCTCTCCGTGCTCGCGCTTTGGAGCCACTGGCCCTGATTCTTGTCGGCCCGGAACATGTCGAAAACGCGGCGGCCCTGCGTCAGCTCGGCGAGATCGAAGTGATCGAGATGCCCAGCTTTAATGAACTGACTGCCGAGAGTCTGGATCGATGGATCGACCGGGTCGATCTCTGCCGCCTCCTCAGGACAAAGCCATGAGCAATCGTGTGGACCGTCTGCTCGCCCTGGATCGCCTGCACTGTTGGCATCCCTATACCCAGCACGGCGAGGAGGAGGATCCGCTGCCTGTGCAGGGCGCATTCGCTGCGGAGTTGGAGCTCTTGGATGGGCGTCGAATCATCGACGGCATCTCTTCCTGGTGGGCCTGCCTGCACGGGCATGCCCAGCCCGAATTGCTTGCGGCCATGGCGGAGCAGGCGGCGCGCTTGGATCACGTTCTCTTCGCTGGGACCACCCACGAACCAGCGGCAGAACTGGCAGCAGAGCTCTGCGCCTTGGCCCCCGGCGATCTCTCG
>JAJFFD010000162.1 GCA_021776805.1 Planctomycetota bacterium | reverse complement strand
CAGCATCGAGGAACGAAGAATGATCAAGCTGCTCTCCATCGCTCTTCCCTTGGTTTCGGCCCTTGTCCTGGCCCGGCCCGCCGCCCCCCAGTGATGCCCCAGTGGAGGAGCCCCCAGTTCGGGTGGCACAGTCACAGGTGGGGCGTTTGCTGGTGCGGTCGCTCCCACGGGGTCGGGTGTCGTGCTCAATATCACTCGTGGTCCGACCAGCAAGAAGCGTCTGACCATGGAATGGAAGTACCCGGTCTTCAAGCCGGCGAAGGCGGAGCCGAGCAAGTCCGGTAACGCCACGGTTGATGCCATGATCCGCGAAGCGCTGACGCGGGAAGCGGCCTACGAAATTCTCTCCGAGGATGACCGGCGTCCGCTCCTGATCATGCGCGAATGCGATACCTGCAAGGGCTCGGACGACGCCCTACTCAGCCGTAGTCTTGCCAACGATACGACGATCCTGCTTTCGCACTGGTTTCGCTGTGTGAAGCTCCCCTTGCATGTGCTCGAAGAGGATCATCCCTTCCGCAATGTCTTCAACGAGAAGAATCCTCCGCATGTCATCCTGGCGCGCTGGGACGGTTCGGACCCGGTTGTCTTTGCCGGGGATCAGAGTCAAGGGGTTCTCTGGAAGTCGATGTACAAAGTCCTCGCCCGGGAATACGACGATGATCCCAAGAAGGTGATTCGCCAACTGCAGAAGATCTACGCCCAGTACGACCGTATCGATGGATTGAAGGAGACGCTTAGAGATCGCATCGAGGCCGAGGAGGAGCGCCGTGGACCGCGCTCAAACAAGTTGCCCAAGCTGCGCAAGCAGTTGGCAAAGCTCGATAAGGAACGCGATGAGCTCATCGCCAAGGAAGAAGGGATCCGCAATCTGGCTCTGCGCGAGGTCGATCCCAAGTAGGGAGATGGGAGCTGGCCGGCGATCAGGACGCGGCTCTCGAGTCGCGTCCACAGTGATTGCTCGGGCTCTCCTTCTCATCCTAGCACTGGGCAGCCCGGCCATCGCCCAGTCCAAGCAGGACAAACTGCCGGAGGATCCGTACCTCAAGGGTGATGCGGCCGGAATGCAGGCTGCCGGCTACACCGCCTTCGGCTCCTTCCCTTGGGCGGGGGAGATCATGACCGGCAGCATCGATGAGGTCATCGGCGATGAGCGCATCATCTGGCTCGAGACCGAGCACTTCCGCTTGGGAATGGGGCTGGAGGAGAAGAAGCTGCCATCGGATCCAAAGGATCGCAGGTTGATCCAAGCCGACTTGAAGGAACTCAAGCAGCGGATTCCCAAGGTCAAGACCAAGCCGCGGCGAATGGATCCGTGGTTGCTGGCGCATCTTTATGCCTTCCGACTCGAGAGGATCTACGCGGAGTTTGTCGAGGCCCTGGCCATCGAAGGCGACGAGTTTCTATCCGAGGAAGCCCTGCGGAAGGGGCTCAGCATGTCCGGTCGCCAACATGTGCTCATCTTCGAGAAGCAGAGCGACCTGGCCCGCTACTTCGCTCGCTTCACCGAAGTCCGTCGGGATCAGCCCAGTCGGTGGTACTTCGAGGATGGCAGTTTTCTCATGGCCACTTCTGCGGAGAGCTTCGATCAAGCCCTGCAGAACGACACGGCCCTGCACTGCAACATCGTCTTCAATCAGGTGCATAACCTTCTCGATGTCTACCGTGGATACTTCTGGGACTTCCCACAGTGGTTCGAGAACGGCATGGCCCAGTACTTCATGCGCAAGGTCTCCAAGGACTGGCCTAACATCTCCCTGGCCGAGGGTCAGGACCCGGAGATTTGGAAGGATCCAAACTGGGAGTCCAAAGTCCGCAAGCGCATCGGCTTCGAGCACTATCCCCGGGCCGA
Source organism: Planctomycetota bacterium (assembly GCA_021776805.1). Lineage (GTDB taxonomy): Bacteria > Planctomycetota > UBA1135 > UBA1135 > UBA2386 > JAJFFD01. The sequence continues at coordinate 3,125 of JAJFFD010000162.1, read as the reverse complement.
AGAACTGATGAGCATCACCGACCCGGCCGACATGGATTTCATCGCCTACATGATGTCCTGGTCGCGGGTCGACTTCCTCATGCGGGAGGAGAGCTACCCGGTGGGGCGCTTCATCTACAGGATGAAGGACTGCCCCCGGCCGGAGGGCATGATGCCCAAGAAGCTCCTTCTCGAGCACCAGGCTGCCATGCTCAGGGAGGTCCTGAACATGGACTACGCCGGCTTCGATGCAGCCTGGAGCAGCTGGGTGAAGAAGAAGTACAAGAAGTAGCCGCTGAGCCTGGCTTGTATCAGCCGGGTCCCGACGGAGCTCCTCGCTCGGGAGTTGTCCTTTCGGCCTCGCGGGCGCTATCGTCTTCGCCTTCCCAATCCCTGCATCGAGATCGCACGTGCTCAATATTCCCATCCTCCGCTGGGGCCAGCCCTATGAGAGCCTGGACCAGGACGAAGTCATCCACTTTGCTACCGGTGAGACCCTGGCCAAAGTTGGCCAAGCGGTCCCAGGCATGCTCTCCCGCGACATGCGCAAAGCAGGCCGGGCTCGCGATGCTCTGCGCGAGATCCCCATCTCCCAACTGAGTGAGATGATGAAGAAGGCCGGTGAGCTGTACCTCAACGGCACTCTCGCCATGGGTGATGGTCAGCAAAGTCCCGAGGAGTTTGCCCGTCAACAGTCGGCGACCACCGGACTTCCCGAGCACATGTGCAGGGCCAACATGGCCAAGAATCACTTCGTGTTGAACAACATGGATCAAATCCTGGACGCCCTCACGCGCGGCCTGGACATGGAGATTCTTTCCCGTGGCCACGGTGAAGAGGGTCGCGGAGTTGTGGTGAGCTATCAGGCTCAGTCGCCGGTGGTGGGCATGGTTCTGCCTTCCAACTCGCCCGGCGTGCACACTCTATGGTTGCCCATGATTCCCCTGCAGATCGGCCTCGTACTCAAGCCCGGCCCGCAGGAACCCTGGACACCCTATCGCATGGCCGCCGCCTTCTTCGAGGCCGGTGTTCCCCGCGAAGCCATCTCCATTTACCCCGGTGGCGCCGAGATGGGCGCCGGAGTCGTCGAGAAGTGTGGCCGCAGCATGCTCTTTGGCGGCTTGCCGACCGTCGACGCCTATCGTGGCAATCCGAGCGTGCAGGTGCACGGTCCGGGCTTCAGCAAGATCCTCCTCGGCGACGACGTGGTCGACCACTGGGAGAAGTACATCGACCTCATCGCGGACAGCGTCTACCTCAACTCCGGTCGCGGTTGCATCAACTGCTCTGGCGTATGGGCCTCCCGCCACACGAAGGAGATCGCGGCTGCGCTCGCTGAGCGCCTCGGGCCCATCGAGGTCAAGCCGCCGGATGATCCGGAAGCTGCTCTCGCCGCTTTCACAGTCGAAGGCCAGGCCAAGGCAATCGCCGCCACCATCCGTAGCAGTATCGAAGAAGACGGTACGGAAGACATGACCGCGCCCTTCGGCGAGCGTCTGGTGGAGCAGGAACGCTGCGCTTACCTGCGGCCCTGGGTGATCCACTGTGACTCTCCCGAGCGGAAGTCGGCCAACACCGAGTTCATGTTTCCCTACGTCACCGTGGTGGAGTGCCCGCAGGAACAGATGATCGGCAAGATCGGCGGCACTCTCGTCGCTTCGGCGATCACTGGCGACAAGGCCTGGAGTCAGGAGCTCTTGGATGCCGGCAACATCGATCGCTTGAACATCGGTGCGATCCCGACGATCAAGTTGGACTGGTTGCAGCCGCACGAGGGCAACATCGTGGACTTCTTGTACCGGGCACGAGCCTTTCAGGCCGCGGACACTTAGTCCTGATCTCGCCTTCGGCCCAGGCTGAAGGTGAAGCAGCCGCTGCAGAGATCCTCCAAGAACTCCGTCATCCTTGGGAAGCTCGCCCCGAGGATGGCCCCGAAGATCAGGCTGCCGTGGAGGGCACAGAGGACGCGGTTGAGGGCGCTCTTGTCGGTTTTCATTGCAGGACCACATGTGCCGGCGTCGACAGGGCCCAGTGGGGATCAGTGAAGACTGCCCCCTTAGAAAACCAAAGTCACCGGCAGGGTGAGGGCGATGTCACTTGCCCCGACCACCAGAGACTGAAAGCTCAGGGCATAGCCAAAGCCGGTCAGGGAGGGATCGAGAGGCAGTCTGATTTCCGTGCGCCCAGTCGCGTCGATTTGGCCGATCGCCAAGATCAAGAGACTCGCTGGATCGAGGAAGAGTTCGCCCGCGGGAAGGAATTGTCCACGACTCGGGAGGGAGACCGCTGTTGCGAAGTGGTCACCTGCGTAGGCATTGGTGCCCAGCACGAATTGTGACTTGCTTGCGTCGAGTTTCCCATCCATCCAAAAGACAGGGGCCACCAGACAGTCGCTCACGGACCCACAGCTCGCCGGAGAACTACTGCCAATTATGACCCTGGTGTTGGTGGTGGCCAGGAGGGGAACGGGGGAGACAGAGTAGCGCAAGACCTGGCTATCACCGGCGAAGACCAGGCTGCCGTTGATGGTGTCGATAACCGGTGGCGTGCCAAAGAGCACGGTGGAGCCACCGATCACATCCGTGTCCACCAGAGTCAGGTCCGTATCGCGCGAATCAATTCCCAGGCTCGAACCGGAGCTGATTATCGAATCGGTGATGATCACCTTGCTGTCTTCGATTCCCATGCCCTGAAAAGAGCTGCTGGCGATGCTGACGCTGTTGCTACCGAGGATGGAGCCGTGCAGCAGCCGCACATCCTGAAGGTGGACCATGCCCTCGTTGTCGTAGATGCGTAGGCCCAGGCCTCGCACCTGGGCAAAGCCGCTCAGGGTGAAGACCTGGTTGCTCGGGATGCTGGTGACCATGGCGACATCCAGCTGTGCGCCGGGCATGCCGACGATTCGGAGTCCCTTCTCGATGACCCCAAAGTCGTAGAAACCCGTTTCGACGATGAGGGTGTCACCGGGTGCGGCGGCTGCCACCGCGGCGCTGACTTCAGTGAAGTTCCCGGTCCCGTCGCGGCTGACCCTGATCACCTGTTGTGCGCTTGCCAGGGCGCAGGTGACCATCAAGATCAGGGGAAGAGTGAGAGGCTTCATCCACATGCTCCAGTCGCTTGACCCGGTGGTGGAAGCCGGGAACCGA
>JAJFFD010000161.1 GCA_021776805.1 Planctomycetota bacterium | reverse complement strand
GAGGGTCTTCTCGATCAGCTCCACGAGGTGTTTCTTGGCTGGCTCGTCCCAGGGGAAGAGGCCGACACCTGCGATCTTGCCATCACGGTCGATGAGCAGCATGTGGGGGACTTGTTCGACGCTGTAGCGCAGGGCCAGATCGCTCTGCCAGGACTTGCCATCGAAGATCTGCGCCCAGGGTAGGTTGTGGGTTTCGATCGCGGCTTCCAGCTCCTCGCGACTCTCGTCGAGGGAGATGCTCAGGATGCGCAGGCCCTCGTCGCGGTATTTCTTGCGGAGCTCCTTCATGTAGGGCAGGGCTTCGACACAGGGCACGCACCAGGATGCCCAGAAGTCGAGGAGAAGAACCTCGCCCTGATAGTCACTCAGGCTGACCTTGCGTCCGCGTAGATTCTGGCCAGAGAAGGGAATGGCATCGGCGCCCGGCTTGAAATCCATGGCTTCCAGGCGGTTCTTGGCGATGCCACCGAAGTAGGAAGTCGGATAGGCCTTGGCCAACTTGTCCAACTCCACATCGTAGGCACCCTCGGGTAGGTCTTCGCGTTCGCGAATCGCCGCCGCCCGATACCAGAGGACCTTGGACTTGTCTTCATCGCCCGCGGCATCGGCAAGGGCAGCGGAGAAGATGTCCTCGCCCTTCTGGACTTCAACCAGACGGGTCATGAGAAACATGCCGGCGGCCATGCGCTCTTCGAAGGGGGCCTCTTTGCTGATGGCGAGCTTCACCCAGCGATCGCGCTTGTCCTTCTCTCCGAGCATGGCGGCGAACTCCGCCCCGGTGAGCAATTCCATCGCCCCTGCCTCTTCCGGCAGCAGTTTGTCGAGGCTTGCCTTGGCCTGTTCCCGTTCTCCCACGTCCAGGTAGATGTTGGTGAGCATCAGCCGACCGTTCACTCGATCGCGGCTGTCTTTGCAATTGGCGACGAAGTTTTCGAGGCGTTCGCTGTGATCCTTGGCCAGGGCCTTGATGTCCGCAAAGCTCACCTGCCCAGACTTGCTCTTGATGAGAGCCTCACGTTCCTTGGCGAAGGCGTCCTCCAGGCTGCGCAGGGTGGCCTGCGCCGACAGGCTGCCGGTCATGAGGGTTAGGGCGAAGGTGAGGAGAAGGGTAATTGGCGAGGGTTTCATGCGTGCTGTGCCTCCATGCGCGGCTGATACGTCCGGTGCAGCAGGAATCATAGGCCTGATCCTGATCCGCACCGAGAGCGGCTTCACTGTCCTTATGGGAGGACAGCGCTGGTATGATTCCGTTCTTGCGGAGCCAAGACAGGGACTATCCGAGCGTGCAGGCTGAGGGGTTGCAAGTTTTGCGCCAAGGTGGCTTTCGCGCCTCCTTGCCGGAGATGCGAATCCATCAGGGTGCTGCCGCTGCCCTGGTTGGGCCTTCGGGATGTGGGAAGACCACGCTCATGCTCGGGGCCTTCGGACTCTTGCCCGATGCCAGCTGCCAAGGGCGATTGCTCGTGGCAGGAGATGCCTGGCCGCAGGAGGCGAACAAGGTCTGGCGTCGACGATTGCGCAGCCAGGTCTGTGTGCTCAATCAGGACCCGAAGGCGGCTCTGGATCCTCTCTGCCGAATCGATCGGCAGATCCGGCAGGCCTGCCGGCCAGACTCAGGGCCGCCTGGGCGGGCTGAGATCATCAAGGCCCTCGACAGTCTCGGCCTCGCCGATGCAGGGGAGATCCTGGGGCGTTATCCGCATCAGTTGTCCGGAGGGCAGGCGCAGCGGGTCCTCTTGGCCGTGGCAGTGTTGCGGCGCCCCATCCTATTGCTTACTGACGAACCGACCGCTGGCCTGGATGGGGAACGCCAGGAGTTCTTCCTGCGAGCTCTACAGCTCATGCAGAAAGACTTCGGTACCTCGATCCTGATCACCACCCACGACCACCAATTGGTGCGGGACCTGGATGCGGCGCCCTACGCCATGCTCGATGGAATCGCCAGACCTGGCTGGCCTTCGCGACCATCTTGGCCGCAGCGGCAGAAGAATGCGAAGCCGGGTCCTCCCATCATGGACTGCCGCGGTCTCAAGTTGCGTCTCGGTGGACGGGAGATCTTGTCGGGCATCGACTTCTGCCTGCATGAGGGTGAGCTTCTCGCCTTGGTCGGACCCTCCGGTTGTGGCAAGACGAGTCTGGCCCGCGTGCTGGCGGGACACCTTGCTCCGGACGAGGGTGAGATCGGCGGGGATTTGGAGCAGCCGGCGGTGCAGCTGCTCTATCAAGACGCCTTCGCCGCACTGACTCCGCATCGCTCCATCGAAGAGCAGGTGCTCGAAGTGGCTGCCGAGGACTTCAATCTGCGCCAGGAGTCCGACGCCCTGCTTCTGGTTGAGGAGCGCTTGGAGGAATTGCCGGGCCATCTCTCCGGCGGTGAGCGCCGGCGCGCCGCCTTGTTGCGGGCCTTGGCGGTCGAACCGAAGATCCTGATTCTGGACGAACCCACGGCCTCCTTGGATCGCAATACGGCGACGGCGGTCATTGGAACTCTGCTGGCGATCCAGCGGCGGCGAGGCATGAGCATGATTTTGATCACACACGATTTGGAATTGGCCGAAGCGGTGGCCGACCGGGTCCTGACCCTCCAGGAGGGACGAATATGATTGCAGCACTGGCTCTCCTTCCCCTGCTCTTCCAACAGCTTCCCGCCGAGCCCGCGGCCGGCTCGAGGATGAGCGAGCTAGCCAACGGCATGCGCTATCGCATCGACTCGGTCAGGGATGCCAGCCATGTCTGTGCTGTCCTCGGCATCCGGGCTGGGAGCGATTCGGATCCCATCGGTCGCAGTGGCTGTGCTCAGGTCTATGCCGCAGCACTGAACGCGCGCTTGCCGCGGGCGGACAATCGGCAGGCCGAAGTGCAGGTGCGCGCATCGGGTCTGCTGTTGTTCCGGACCGTGCCCAGGGAGGAGTTGCCCGCTGTGCTCGAGTCCTTTCGCGCGCTCTTGCATGAGCCCCTCGAGCTGAGCGCAGACGAGTTCGCCCTGGCCCGTGCTCAGGCTCGGCTGCTTGCGGATGATGAAACGGAGCGCTATCCGGGACGCCTGATGCACTGGTGGGCGCGTACGGCGCTCTTTGTCGAGGAGGGGGCCTCGCGACCGGTCTGCGGAGTCCCTGCGGAGATTCATGCTCTGCGTCCGGCGGAGTTGACAGCCTGGCAGCAGCAGGAGATTCGCGCGGACCGTGCTTTCGTCCTGCTCCTCGGTGGGGGAGAGCGGTCGGAGAACGAGAGCATTCTGCGCCGAGAATTCTCGAGCCTGACCCGAGGGACGAGTGTGGCGGCAGCAGCCGGCGCAAGGCAGCAGGAGGAGCCACTCCTCCGGGGCAGCCACCAGTGGATCGATGCCCCCTTCGTCAGTCTCGCTCTGCCAGCGCCGCGGGGCGAATTGGCGGATGAGCTCGCCTTCGCCGTGGCCATGAGTCTACTCAACAAGCGCACGGCCTTTGAGTTCGACAAGTTCCGTGGGAATGAAGCTCGGGCGGGCTTTCCCTTTCTGGACTACAACTTCATCGAGGAGCAGGGTTTTGCCCTGATCAACCGCCGTGGCTTCGATGGTGACCCCAGTGCGCGGGTGGAGAAGGAGATCGAGAACTTCCTCGCGCCGATTCGGCAGTACGGCTTCACGGAGCGTGAGGTGGCCGAGGCTCGCAGCAGCCTGGCCGCCATGCGCCGAATCCCGCCCTTCCCCGAACAGACTCTCAACGCTATGCGCAGGCTCTGGCGCATGCTCTACACCAAGGCTCTGGTGCTCGCTGCCTACGAACTGAACGATTGGCCCGAGGACCTCTGCGAACGTCTAGAAAACGTACAGGCCGCGGCCGTGAATCGAGTCTTGCAGCAGGCTCTGGACCCGCGGAGGAGTCGCCTCCTGATTCTCGAGCCAGCTGAACGGCAACCTGGGGCAAAGAAGGGCAGCTGAATCGACGGACTCTCTGAAGCCCGGGCGCTATGCCTGCCGATGAACCAGCAGGTATGGGCTTCATCAATCTGGCTGAAAAGACGATTTCCGCCAAGCTCGTGTACTACGGTTGCGGCATGGGTGGCAAGACCACCAGCCTCAAGGCGGTGCACGAGACCATGTGTCCGCGCAATGAGGTCCAGTTGGTGTCCATCAACACGGAGGAGGACGCCACCCTGCTCTTCGACTTCCTGCCCATCGACATCGGTGAGGTGGAGGGCTTCAAGATCCGCATCCAAGGCTTCACGGTCCCGGGGCAGCCGAAGTATCGGCGCATGCGGAAGTATGTGCTCTCCGGCGCTGACGCGGTGGTCTTCGTCGTGGATAGCGAGAGCAGTCGCCTGGAGGAGAACCTCGACTCCATGGACAACCTCAAGGAGAACCTGGCGCTCAACGGGCTCTCCCATGACAGCATCCCCTTGGTGCTGCAATACAACAAGCGCGACCTGGACGACATCCTGAGCGAGGAAGAGCTCGACAAGCACTTCCGCTTCGGCGACCAGATCGCGGCCTTCCCCAGCGTCGCCACTGAGAGTCGCGGAGTCTTCGAGACCTTCGTGCACGCCACTGGCCTTTTGGTGGAAGAGAAGGTGCGCCTGTATGGACTGGGCAAGGGTGAGATCGACCCGGCAGTGGTGGCCGAGGGCGCCCGCCAAAAGCTCTGGAAGATCCACGATGAACTGCGCGTTGAGCAGGAGAAGGAGCAGCAAGAGGCTCGTCCGAACCTCGCCCTGACCTTCGACGAGGAGGGGCGCAAGATCGATCCGGATCTGGACTTCGACGAGGATCCGAACCTCCAGGATCTCCCCGAAGGCGAGATCCTCACCGATGAAGATCTAGAGATCGAACTCTGTGCCGAGGGCCAGGTCCTGGACTTCGAACCCCAATACGAGCCCGAGGAGGGCCCCGAGCCCGCTCTGCTCGACGCGGCGGTGGAGTCCAACCTGGAGCTGGTCGAGCGCTTTGGCGAACTCGATCGCTACAAGAGCCTCCTCGAAAAGAAGAACAAGGAGTTGGTCGAGGTCACCCAGAATGTGGTCCATGACCTGAACCGACCGCTATCAGCGATTCGACTGATGCTCTCATCCATGCGCCAGGGAATCCTCGGAGAGCTCGGTGATCGCATGGGCACCGCGGTGGATACGGGACTGAGCGCGGTGCAGCACATGGAGCGACTCATCCGCGATCTCATGGACAGCTCCCGCCTCGACTATGACGGCGTAGCGCTCCAATTCTACGAGATCGACATGACGCTTCTGGTTGCCCAGATCGTGAGCAACTTCCGCTACGAGATCGAGGAGAACAACGTGGGTGTGCGCATCGTGCCCCTACCCATGATCCAGGCCGACGAATGGGCGCTGACCAAGGCTCTGACCAACATCATCGGTAACGCCATTCAGTATGGCCATCCGGAGAGACCGCAGAGGATCTGGATCTCCTGCGAAGAGGATGCTGGGCGCTGGATCATCCTTGTCCGTGACAATGGCATCGGCATTCCCTCCGACAACCGTAACCGGCTCTACCAGCGCTTCGAGCGCGGGGCCAACACGGGGGGAATCAGTGGCACGGGACTCGGCCTGCATATCGTCAAGGAGATCATCCTTGGCCATGGTGGAGAGGTCTGGGTGGAGAGCGAAGAGGGTGAGGGTAGTTCCTTCTACCTGGCGATCCCCAAGGAGCCGGAGCAACCGCCCCACTCGGCGGTTTCCGAGATCGAGCGGGTCAGCGTCAGCTAGATCTGCTGGGGCAATAAAAGAGCCCCTACGATCCGGAGAACGCAGGGGCTCTAGCCTCGAGGGCGTTGGTACCTCCACTAGGGCTTGAACCTAGGACCCACGGATTAAGAATCCGTTGCTCTGCCAACTGAGCTATGGAGGCGCAAGTGCAGCGCGGCAAGGTAGCGAGGCCTCGCTGGGGGTTCAATAGCTGGGTCCCCGCAAGCCCTTGAGCCGAGTCGAAATCCTCAGCCGCGATTGACCCTGAGGTCAGTGCTCGGCAAGATACCGCGCCCCAACACGGTGGCTATAGCTCAGTTGGTTAGAGCACTAGATTGTGGTTCTAGGGGTCGCCGGTTCAATTCCGGTTAGCCACCCCACTACGGCCTCCCTAGGGAGGCCGCTTTTCTTGATAGCCTGTAAATGCTCGACCCAGTCCAAGGGGACAGGAGATGCACGAGAGCGAAACGGAATCGGCGAGTTTCCCTGACCATCCAGGGGATCCGACTGGGCCAGCCCCCGAGGCGGGTCCGGAGGAGGCCCTGCAGCCCCTCCAACTGGAGATGTTGGATCGCCGGGTCGTGACCTATTGGCTGATCTCCGGAACCGTCAGCTTTCTCATCCTCTCTCTCCTCGGGTCCGGGGCCATCCTGATCTTCCGTGAGAACCTGCCGGAGGATTCCACCTGGATCCTGGTCGGGATCATCACTCTCGCCAGCCTCTTCCTGGCCTGGACCCTGATTGCCCCCAGTCTGGCCTATGCGCGCTGGCGCTTCTCCATCACCGGTGAGCTACTACTGGCGCGGTACGGCATCATCTTCCACGAGGAGAAGGCTATCCCAATCTCCCGCATGCAGCACGTGGACCTGACCCGCGGTCCCATCGAGCGCCTCTTCGGGCTGGCGACCCTGGTAGTCTTCACCGCCGGCACCGAGGGTGCTTCCTTCCGTCTGCCGGGACTGGCAGTATTCCGGGCCGAGGAGTTGCGCGACCAGATTCTTCAGGCTCGAGGCGATGACGTCATCTGAGCCGGAGCTCCTGGATCCAGAGCAGCAGGAGGTCGTGCTCGCGGCGGGACACCTGCATCCCGGCATGCTCTTCCTGCGCATGTTGGATGGCTTTCGTCAGGCGCTCCTGCCGGTCATCCTTGGCATCGTCACCCAGCAGCTCTGGTTGGGCTTCGTCGCGGTGGGCTTCTTCCTTCTGGCCATGGTCTATGCCCTGGCCCGCTACCTGACCTTCCAATACCGGCTGACCAGCGAGGAGTTGGTGACTCGGGAAGGGATCCTGCACCGACAGGAGCGGCGCATCCCGGTGAATCGCATCCAGGATCTCAATTTCGAGTCCACTCTGGTGCGGCGCATGGTCGGGCTGGTGGTGGTTTCGGTAGAGACCGCCTCCGGCCAGGGTTCTGAGGCCAAGCTGGACTCTCTCTCGCGGCAAGATGCGGAACTCCTGCGCGAGGCCCTACAGCGTTGTCGCAGTGGGCCGAGCAAGGAGGATCTGCCGGAGCCGGAAGAGACTCTGCTCTATCGCGCCAGCGCCAGCGATCTCACCCTCCTCGGCCTGACGAACAACCGCCTGGGAGCCATTATCTTCGCATTCTTCGGCATTCTGGAGCTGGCGGATCAGTTTGGCATGAGCGACCGGGTGGGTGGCGTCGCTACTTCGCTCTACGAGCGACTGGCCCTCTTTAGCCCGCCCTTGATGGTGGCGATCTTTGCCGCGGTGCTCTTTCTGGTTCTCCTCGCCGGTTGGTTCCTGTCGATCATGGCCAGCTTCGTGATGTTCCATGGCTTCACCCTCACCCTGCGTGAAGACGTCCTGCAGCGGCGCTTCGGGCTGATCACCACGCGGGCACAGACTCTGCCACGAAAAAAGGTGCAGCGCGTGATCCTGGGTCAGCCTCTGCTGCGCAGGCTCATGCGCATGATGGTCCTGCGCGCGGATTCTGCCGGTTCGGGGATGGACGAGAAGCAGGAGGCGAGGGGTGGGCGGGACATCATTGCGCCCCTTACCTCTGCACGCATTGGCGAATCCCTTGTCCCCTGGCTCCTCCCAGGCTTCGATCTGGGGCAGTTCGCGTGGCGCCAGGTCTCGCCTCGGGTGGTGCTGAGGATCTTCTTGAAGGGGGTCCTCTGGTGCCTCATCGGCATCGTGGCGACGGCGCCCATGGTCGGGCTCTGGTCTCTGCTCGCCCTGACTGTTCTGCCCTTGGCATGGCTGATTGGCTTTCTCTCCTACCAGAACCTGGCTTATGCCAGAGCCCCGGATCACTTCGGTTTTCGCTGGGGGATCCTGGGGCGTTACCGGGCGGTTGTGCCCCTGCGCAAGGTGCAGGGCGCGGTCTTGCGTGCCGGACCTCTGGAGCGTCTCCTCGGACTTGCGAGTCTGACGGTCTATGTTGCCGGTGGTTCGGCGACTACTCAGATGAACCTGCCCCGGGAGGAAGCTGAACAGCTCAAGATTGAAATTGCCAGATATGCAGCCCACTCCCTCTTTGTCTGGTAGACCTAGTTAGAGCATCTCCAGGAGCCTCTCCTGCCGGCCCGTGCAAAGCGCCCCTCTCAGGGGAATATCAGCAATCACGAAACTCCAGGGCCAGTGCTGTTATTGCCCGGGGTGCATACTCAAAATAGGATTCCAGCATTCTACAGCAGGCATCTGCAGCCGACCTTTCGCCATGAGCACCATCAACGATCTTCCCGTCTCGCCGAAATCAGTCATCCGCAATCCGAGCTTTGCGGAACTGCGTGAGATGATCGCGGACATGCCCAATTCTCGCCTCTCCGAGTACGACAACTACAACGTCGAGACGCGGGTGTTGGCCAGGAGCAAGGCCTCGACCTACATCGTTACCGATGATGCGAGCAAGCACTCGGACCAGACGATCTCGATTGCCGAGGGCAAGTCCTGGGCAGCGAAGCAGGATGCCTACATCGCTGATCAGGAGATGTTGGTTATCGAGGGCTACATCGGGAACGACCCGAGCTTTCGCAAGCCAACCAGGCTCATCATCGAAAAGTCGAATGCGAACATCGCTGCCATGCAAAAGTCCCTGTACTTCGATGTGGCCGCAGCAGACGCTGAGTCCTTCAAGCCTGAGCTGACGGTGATCTACACGCCGAACATGAAGGCTGAGGGCTATCCCAATGATCGCCTCATCGCCGTCGACCTGGAGAAGGGCGTAACTCGCGTCATGAACTCAGACTACTTCGGCGAGAGCAAGAAGGGTGGTCTGCGCATGTGGAACAAGATGGTCTATGACGCCGGTGGCCTGCCCATGCATGCGGGTGCCAAGATCATTCCGGTTGGTAGCGACGAGAAGTGCATGCTCATCGTCGGTCTCTCCGGCACGGGCAAGACCACTACGACATTCACCAAGCAAAACAACTCCATGCCGGTGCAGGATGACTTCGTTGCCCTGATGCCGCAGGGCAAGGTCTACGCTACGGAGAACGGCTGCTTTGCCAAGACCTATGGCCTCGACCCGAACTTCGAGCCGGCCATCTACAAAGCGGTGACCAAGTCCGACGCCTTCCTCGAGAACGTCTACCTGGGCGAAGACAGCAAGGTGGACTTCTTCAACGAGTCCTACACGCAGAACGGTCGCGCAGTCTTTCGCATGGATGCGGTGGATGGAGCGGCGGATGCGAGCCAAATCAAGCAGGCGGACTTCCTGCTCATTCTCAATCGCAACGAGAACATCATTCCCGCAGTTGCCAAGCTCAGCGCTGAACAGGCCGCCGCGTACTTCATGCTCGGTGAGACCAAGGGCACCGCGGCCGGTGGCGTGGAAGAGGCCGGCAAGTTTCTACGCGTCCCAGGGACCAACCCATTCTTCCCCATGTTGCATGCCCTGCAAGGCAACCGTCTCTTCGAGTTGTTGCAGGCATCTCCCATGCCGGTCTACGTGCTCAACACGGGCCGAGTAGGTGGGGGTGACGCAGTCGAGGGCAGCAAGAAGGTGAAGATCCCGCACAGTTCGGCCATCGTGAAGGGCATCGCCGAAGACAGCATCACTTGGACCGTTGATCCGGACTTTGGCTACCATGTCGCATCGGCGGTGCCTGGAATCGCAGACGAGGACGCTGACCTGCTGCAGCCACGCAAACTCTACGAGACGCAGAGCCGCCTCGATGAGTACGCCCAGATCGTTGATCAGATCAAGGCGGACCGAGCAGCCTTCCTGGCCAAGTGGCCGGGCCTGGAGCCGGGCATCTCCGCCTCGGTCTCGTAGTTAGCCGGCCTTGCTCACCGCCCTAGCTTACCGCTGGGCGGTGAGTCATGAATTCGATCATGTCCAGCTTGGTGAGGATCGCCTCGAGACGGCGCTCCTCATCGACCACCAAGGCGACTTCGCCGCGTTCGAAGACCTGCGCTAGCATCTGGGCCGGTGCATCCTTCGAGACCGTCGAGACCTTGCGTTCCATGACCTCGGCGATGGCGGTTTCGCCCTTGGCGTTACCCTCGAGCATGACGTGCAGGACGTCTGATTCGGTGATGATCCCGCTGAGCTGCCCCTTGTCGGTCACCGGTAGTTGGGAGATCCCCTTGTCCCGGAAGATGTCCACCGCCTTCTGCAGGGGAGATGCGATGTCGATGCTGATCACCTCGCGCTTGGGCAGGGTGCGGAGAAGATCCTCGATGGTGCCGATCTCCCAATCCGTCTCCGAGAAGCCACTCTCCCGCATCCAGCGGTCGTCGACAAACTTGGTCAAGTAGTTGCGCAGAGAATCAGGCAGGAGGGTGACGATGCGCGAGCCGGCGGGCATCTCCCGGGCCACCTGCATGGCCGCCCAAACCGCCGAGCCGCTCGAGCCACCAACAAGCAGGCCTTCCTTGCGGATCAGTTCGCGGGCCACGCGGAAGGAGTCCCGGTCGTTGCTCTTGATCCAGCGATCGACTAGATCGCGATCGAGCACATCCGGGATGAAGTCGTAGCCGATGCCCTCGACCTTGTAGCTCCGGATCTCCGCCGGTCCGGCCAGGATGGATCCCTCTGGATCAACGCCGATGATCTTCACATCCGGCTTGGCTGTCTTGATGGCCCTGGCCACGCCGCTGAGGGTCCCGCCGGTGCCTGCCGTGAGTACCACCGCGTCCAGCTTGCCTTCGCATTGGCGAAGGATCTCGGCGCCCGTGCCTTCCTCATGAGCGGAGGGATTGCTCGGGTTCGAGTACTGATCGAGGATGTGGGAGTTTGGGATGACCTCCTTGAGGCGCTTGGCCACGCCGATGTGGCTCTCCGGTGCGTCCCAGGCAGCCTCGGTTGGGGTGCGGATTATTTCCGCCCCCAGGGCTTCGAGCACCACCTGCTTCTCGCGACTCATCTTCTCCGGCATGGTGATGATCATGCGGTAGCCGCGCACGGCGGCAGCCATGGCCATGCCGATCCCCGTATTGCCGGAGGTCGGTTCGATGAGGGTATCGCCCTTGGAGATGCGGCCGCTCGCCTCCGCATCGAGGATCATCCGGACACCGATACGGTCCTTCACCGATCCGCCGGGATTGAGGAACTCGCACTTGCCGAGGAGTTCGCATGGCAGGTGCTTGCCGATGCGGGACAGGCGGACCAGGGGGGTGTCCCCAACCGCAGAAAGAATGGAGTCGATGATTTGGCTCATGGTTGTGTCCCGGTGCTGGCTCTGGCTCATTGAAGCATGGTGGGGGACACGATTCACCGCCGGCGAGAATTTGCACCGGCCTTGGCCTTCCATTGCGACAGTCCAGCACGGAACATGTCGCCGTGAACCCCCACCAGGATCCTCCCCCAAACCCGCCGACTCCGGACTCCGGTGGCAAAGAGGCCGCTGCTGAGATTGCTGCAGAAAAGCCCGCCGCCAGCGCAGCTCCGGCAGAGGAGAGCAAATCTCCGGCAGAACCGGGTGCTGACCCACAGGTCGCAAAGAAGGCCCGGCGCCGGCGTCGACGGCGCAAGCCGAAGTCTGACGCCGCTCCGGTGGAGAATCCTGCCGCCGGGGCTGCCAAGAAAACGGCCAGGCGACCGGCGAAGCGATCGGCCAAGTCCCCAGGCAAGACTGGCAAACGCAGCCAGCACCATGCGCTCACTGCCTTGCGCTCTCTTTCGGCGATGACCGAAGGGCTGCTCGAAGTCGAGGGCATCGATCTTCTCAGTCGACCTCGCTTCCTGGAGATTCAGATCAAGATACCCTTGGATTCAAGGCGCGATGGTCAGAAGGCTGCTGGGGATGTGATGGAGCAGATCTTCCAGCGGGTACGCGAGGTTCGCGAACACGATCGGGCCCTGTTGCCTGGCTCGGTCTATTGCTACTTCAGCGAATCGGCAGATGCGGAGGGTTGTCGTCCAGACCATTCCCGCAAGGTCTTCGATGGCTACAGCAGCACCGGCCGTCCGCAGTTTACGGACTTCTTGACCATGGCCATCGAGCGCAAGGATCCGGGAGTGGAAGAACTCGCCGCCGGCGGCGAGGAGATCGTGACTCACGTTTCCGTGGGACGGCTCCTGAGGACCCAGCAGCTCGCCGAGTTCGGCAAGGAGTCGCCGGTTTTCCGGATCCTGGGTCAAGTCGATGCCGGGCTCTATCCCCTCCTCGGTTCCGCCGAGAAGGCGGCCTTCTCCTTTCAGATCCTCCGTGGCAGCACTCTCGAGGGGCAGGCGCGTCTACGTCTGCACCCGGTGGGGGCAGCTGACCTGAATGATCTGGCCGATTCCTCGGTGCCCCTCATCCTGTCTCGCTTCCAGCGTCGACTGGATTCGGAGGCACTGCGTCTCGCCGGCCTCGAGGCCAACGGCAAGGCACCTGAGATGGAGGAGTTTGTGCTACCCCTCCTGCAGGAGCTGGCCAAGCAGCTCAAGGGGCGAGCCAAGCGTGCCGGCAGACGCACGGTGCATGCGGATCAGCGTTCCCTCGAAGGACAACGGCCCACTGCGAAGGCCTCGGAAGATGCACTCAAGGCGGCGGATGAGAACATCCTGGGTGATGACAGCAACGGCACGGTCGTTGTCCTCGGGCCGCGTGGGCGCGTGCACGTCTTTAACCCGGACGGCAAGCATGTCACCAGCCTGGTCATGACCGGGTCCAACATCGGCAAGCGTCAGAAGGAGGGCCGCTGGCGCCGCGCTGAGCCGGAGGAGCGTGGCGAGTTTCGCATCCAAATGCGTGCCCTCATGGGCAAGCAGGCGGAAGCGGATGCCGCGACTGCCAAAGAGCAGCCAGAAGAAGTCGTCGAGAAGGGCAGCGGGCCGGAGCCGGTCGAGCCAGCTTAGAAGTTCGGTAGCATCAGATAGAGCACGGTGAAGTAGATCACGGCGCCGAGAAAGTCGGCGATCGTGGTCAGGGTCGGTGTCGCCGCAGCCGCCGGGTCCATGCGGAGGCCAGCGATGGCCAGGGGGATGAGGGCGCCGAGCAAGGTGGCGGTGATTACATGCACTGCCAGGGCAACGGATACTGCCAGGCAGGCATCCCAGGGGATCGGGATGCCGACACCATCACTCTTGAGGAATTCGACGGCGAAGGACTCGCCGAAGCCGACCATGCCGAGAAGGACCGCCAGCAGGATGCTGATGCGAAACTCCTTCCACATGATGGGGAAAAGCGAGCCGGGCTTGATGTCCTTGAGTGCCAGTGCGCGGACGATCAAGACGCTCGCCTGACTGCCGACCATGCCCCCCGTAGCCAGGATCATCGGCAGCAGCGCCATAAGTGAGCGCGGGGCATCCGGCTTCTTGAAGTTGTCCTCGTAGGAGCCGATGACTAGAGCTACGAAGGTGAAGGCCACCGCCAGCACCGCAACCAAGCCGGCGCGACGGTAGAATTCATCCATGACCGTTGTTTCCGAGTAGCTCTTGGGCTCGGTCTCGCTGGCGATACCGGCCATTTTCTCGATGTCTTCCGTGTCCTCTTCTTCGAGGATGTCCGCCGCATCGTCGTGGGTGACGATACCCACCAGGCGACCTTCGTGGTCCACCACTGGCAGAGCCAGGATGTCGTAGTCGCGAATCATGTTGGCGGCTACTTCCCGGTCGGCCTCCGGGCGGGTAGCCACCAGATCCGTCTTCATCAGCTCCTCGACCGTCGCTCCATCCGGCGCCATGATCAAATCGCGCAGGGACACAAAGCCAATCAGGCGGCCCTGCCCATCGACCACGTAGCTGTAGTAGATGGTCTCCCGGTTCGGCTCCTGCTTGCGGATCTCCGAGATCGCTTCGGTGGAGGTCAAGTCTCCGCCGAGCCGGCAATACTCAGTGCTGAGGATGGCACCGACCTGATCGTCCTCATAGCGCTCGCGACGACGCAGATCCTCCTGCTCCTCTCGATCGAGAAGGGATGTGAACTGGGAGCGCACCCGCTCATCGAGGTTCTCGAGGAATTCAGCCCGATCATCGGAGGGCAGGACTCCCAGGAGCTCGCGCACCCGATCCCGTCCCGAGCCCTGCATGATGCTCTCCTGAACTTCGGGATCGAAGTACTCGAAGACGTCCCGCTCAACCTCGACCGGCAAGAGGGAGAGGATCTCCACGATCTCCCGATCCTCCAGCCCGGAGAGGATGGAGGCCGCATCCTTCGGGTGCAGGTCCTCCAGCACATGCTGCAAGCTGTCCTGCTTCCCCTCCTGGAGAAGTTCACGCAGCTCGGGTGCTAGGAGGGGGTTGCGCATGCCCATTTCCTACCGGATCCATGGGAGGGAACAAAGCACGCAATGCGGGGCTCGAATCGGCGCGGCGTATCACTTATATTTTTACGCTTAGTTTTCTAAGTTTAATTGGGCAGGGCGGCCGATGGGTCCGTTACTAGGCAGTCATGAGCAAGATCCCCGAACCCACTGATCGCGAGCTGGCCATCCTCAAGGTCCTCTGGGAGCTGGAGGAAGCGAGCGTGCGTCAGGTCTATGAGCACCTGCGCGAGCACTTGCCCATCGTGCAGAACACGGTGCAGGCCTTCCTCCGCACCATGGAGGAGAAGGGCTTGGTTCGCCACCGGGTCAGTGGTCGCAGCTTCATCTACTGCCCAGTGAAACCACGGGAGCAGACCAGCAAGTCCATGGTCTCGAGTCTCCTCGATCAGGTCTTCGACGGTGCGGTGGATCAACTGGTCAAGTCCGCTCTCGATCTCAAGGCACCCAGTGCTCAGGAACTGAACAAGCTCCGTGAACTTCTCCAGGCCGCTGAAGACCGCAGCGCTCGCAAGCCACGCAAGGGAGGTGATCGATGATCGACTCGATCTACCTGCTGCTCCATGAGCGCGGTGTCCAGCTTCTCGCCGGCGCCAGCATCATCTTGGCTCTCGCTAGCCTGCTGGTCCTGCTTTGCAAGGCTCCGATCCATCGCCAGCGCCTGGCGGAGTTGAGCCTCGCGGCCCTGAGTGTCTGGTTGGTCGCCGTGCTCCTGCCCATGCCTCGGCTCTGGAACTGGCAGGATTCGTCGCCCTTGATCACAGACTCTCGGGAGGCCTACCCGCCGGCCGCCGAGCCGCTGATGCCCGAACTCAATCCTGCTCAGCTTGCCATGCTCGCCGAGATGGATGCGCTGCAGGCTTATCGGGATCGTCTGCCACCCGAGCCAAGGCCGGAGTATCCCCTGGCCAAGACCGTTCCGGCCGAGACCGAGGGAACCCTGGTCTATCTCCCACCACGAGCGGAGAGATTCGAGATCGATCTCGGCTCCTGGCTCATCTCAGGCTACCTCGGCGGCGGAGCCCTCGTGCTTTTCTATCTGGCGATGGGGGCGGGCCTCCTTTGCCTGCACATCTGCCGCTGTCAGCAGGCTGATTCCCGCATTCGCATTCTGGGACGCCGACTCATGCGCGAGGGGGGAGTGAACATGCCCCTGCGAATCCTCCTCAGCAATCGCTCCTGTCGCCCCTACTGCCTCGGCCTGCGCCGCGCCAGCATCGTGCTCCCCGCTGCACTCGCGGAGCCCGGCAAGGCCGCGCAGCTTGCCGAGGTGCTGCGCCATGAGATCGGTCACCTGCGACAGGGTGACTACCGTGGCCAGCTGCTCTTTGCCGCGGCCCTTCCCCTGCTCTTCTTTCACCCGCTCTTCTGGTTCCTCCGTCGCGAAGCCCGGCTCTCCGCCGAACTCATCGCCGACGACTGGGCAGCCCGACAGAGTGACCGCGCGCAGTATGCGCGCGAGCTCATCGCCCTCTCCGCAACCAATCACTCCGGCCCAGCGGGCCTTCTCCCCGCCATGCCGGTCATCGCGTCCAAGAACCAATTCTATCGGAGAATGACTATGCTCCTGCAACGAGACGATGATCTAGCCACCAGCTGCACGCCTCTCCGGCGTCGCCTGCAGCTTTCCCTCGCCGGCCTCTTCGTGGCCACGGCGGCAAGCCTCTGGGGCGTCGAGCCCCTCTCCGCTCAGGAGCCGGGCAAGAGTTCCGTACGCAAACTGCGGGTCGAGAACGATCGACTCGCCTCCCGCGTCGCCGACCTCCAATCCCAGCTCGCTGTCCTCGAGGATCGACTCGCCCAGGTCTTGGCCATGGATCCCAGGCCGGCAAAGTTTCCCCCAGGCCTGATCGGCATTGGCGAAGGCGCCGGTGGCAAGCCTGGTCGCGTGCCGCCGCCGCCCATGCTGAATGAGGACCTCCTGCGTGCGCACGACCTGCTGCGCGACCTGCCCATGTCAGTCAGGACCCTGGATGCTCATGAGCTGGATATCATTCTCCGTGCCGTCGCAGCGCAGCGCGGCGACGAGAAGGCCAGCAAGCGCGACA
>JAJFFD010000017.1 GCA_021776805.1 Planctomycetota bacterium | reverse complement strand
GTGGTCGCCTTCGTTTTTAACCCATTCGAAGGCAGCCTTGGGGACATGCGGGAGATGGTGCCGCGAAACATCGACTACTTCGCCCGCAAGACCGACATGCGGGAGGACTTCAGCGAGTTTCCAAGGCCCGAATTCTGGGAGGACTTGAGTGGCAGCCGGGGCTGGCGCACCCTCCGACAGCGGCGCAGCTATGCCGAGATTGTCGACTCGCCCGGTGGGGTGGGCGCTGCGCTGCAGCAGTTGGAAGATGCGGCCAGGCAGGTAGGGGATACCGGGCTGGTGGGGCTGCTCGATGACTTCCTCGGTACGGAGGTCATCATCGCTGGACGCTTGGTGCCGCCGAGCTTGCAGACCTCGAAGTTCTGCCTCTACACCCGGATCAGTCTGAGCGCGCGCTTCGTTTGGGGTCTCGTTCAGTGGTCTTCGGTGCAGGAGCAGATGCGGAGTCAGGGGCTCAATTTGACCGCCCGTGAAGATGGCAGTCTCGAGTTGGACCTCGGTGGCCAATCCCTCTTCATCGCCCGCTATCTGGATTGCCTGCTGGTCAGTAACAGCCAGGAGATCCTCGACGAGTCCCTGGCTCTGGCGGACAGTTCCCTGGGTGGTTCGGAGGGCTTCGGTGGCTCAGCGGACTATCGTGACGGGGTCCAAGCTCGGATCCGCGAATGGGAGAAGAACACCGCCGTGGAGATGGCGAATGCCATCGAGCTCTATGCCCGCCCGGATCAACTTCTGCCGATGCTTCCCAGTCTGGAGAACTGGCCAGATCCCAGGCATCCCAGCGATTGGAACCAGCGGGTTCTGGCATCCTTTTTGAACTTCAGCGGGTGGCGTTTCCTCACCGGTTCGCTGATCTTCGAACCAGAGTCGCTCACGGTGCTCGGCAACGTCGATTTGAATCGCAACGAGCACACGGCCTTTCAGAGCGAGTTCTTCAAGGCAGACGCTCAGGAGCGCAGCAAGTGGTTGGATGATTTTCTCGGCATGGTGCCCGGCGACGAAGCTTGTGCGGCGGCTGCCCTGCGCATGCCGGCAGGCGAGTTCCTGGCGGAGATGCACGATGCCATGGAGCCGGACCTGAAGACGATTCTCGACGAGAGTCTGCGTAAGAGCGGCAAGTACGAGAACACTCGTGACCTCATCGACAAGCTACGGCCCTCGCTTCTCGATCGCACGGGCTTCGTCTTCTATCCGACGCGAGAAGAGACAGATCTTCAGGTCAACGAACCATCGCCAGCTCCACTGATCGCCTGGGTGTTCTGGATTCGCGAAGGGGCGCGTGAACCGATCCGTGAGTTCTACGACTTCCTGCAGGAGAACTACACCAACCTTGGCTTTACCTCTGCGCACAACCTGCCGGTCGGTGAACTTCAGGGCGGTGACATGGCGCGGGCCTACGCCAATCCAAACATCACCGGTACGGGCGCAGTCTCCATCCTCATCTATGGCGACTTCTTCGTGGTGAGCAACTCGGACTACTTGATCCGTTACATGATCAAGGCACGGGCCAATGGCACTTCCTTGCTGACGGATCCAGACTACGTCACTTTCGAGAAGGAGCTGGAGAGTCGGGTCAATGGCTTCTTGTTCGTCGATGGCGCTCGCATGGGGAGGGTGATCGATGACTATCTGAGCTTCCTGGAGCGGGGCCTGGATGAGCCGGATCCCAGCTGGTTGCAGAGCACCATGGCCCAGTACGAGGGGCAGGTCTTTCGTAGCAAGTACCGGGAGCACCAGAGCATCCAGAGGATTCCCCAGGCCCTGAAGGAGCAGTTCGGCGAGGACGTATACCAGGCGCAAAGAGCCGCCTGGGGCAGCGCCCGGCAGGGGTTCATGGCTGCAGATCGAGAATCTCTGCTGAAGGCCAAGGGCCTAAGTAGCCTGTTTTCCTCCGCCTACATCCAGCTCAACTTGAACCCCCAGGGGATGAGCTTCACTTCTCGCTTCATGATGGACTATCGCTGAGGCTTGCAAGCAGCCGGGGGACCCGGGTATCTTCCCCGCCCCCATCAGCCGAGATGGCGGAATTGGCAGACGCGCCAGCTTGAGGGGCTGGTGACCTTTATTGGTCGTGCAGGTTCAAGTCCTGTTCTCGGCACCATTCACAGGGACGGCCTCGCAAGGGCCGTCCCTGTTTCATTTCGGGGCTGCCTAGCGCGCCTGGTCGCGGGCGATGATCCCTTCCCGGATGGCGCGCGCCAGCTTGCCGGCGCGGGGGTCAGGCTTCAGCTCGGCTTTGACCTGGGGCACGCTGCTGACCTGGACGCTGACCGTAAACTCTCCCTGGGCCGCATGCTCCAGGCTCAGCTCCACTGTCTGGCCTTCTTCGTAGCCGGCGATCATGTCCACGAGGGCGGGCATGTCCTCGACCGGGCGTCCGCCGAGCTTGGTCAGGACGCCGTCGCTGATGATGAAGCGGGAGCCGCCGGGTTCCGGGTTCTGGTAGTAGAGCTGGCCCTGAGCACCGCGGCGGCTGATGCCGCGAATCACCTTGCGCCGATTTCTGGTTTCCCGGTACTGGATGCCTGCCTTGCCCATGATCTCTGCATAGGGGGGGACCACCGTGCCGAAGACATGGCGGTCAAACCAGGGCTGCATGTCGCGGCCAATGAGGCTGCTGGCAAGGCTCACCAGTTCATGATCTTCGAAGCCACGGTTCCTGGTCTGGCAGAGGTCGAAGAGAAGCCGCATGTAGTCATCGAGACTGTTGCGATTCTTGCTGCCGGCGCGGATCTCGATGTCGAGTAAGAGACCGATGACTTCCCCGGAGTTGTAGTAACTGAGGTTGCGGTCGCGGGGCTTCGCTTCCCAGACTCCATAGGAGGCCATGGCAGAGCTGATGTGTTCCCGCGCCGGGTTGTTTTCGAGGCCGTTGATCTGCCCCTGCATCGCTGCCCAGAATTGCTCTTCGCTGCGCATGCCAATTCGTGCCAGGGTGACATCTGTGTAGTACGAAGTGATTCCCTCTGCGACCCAGAGTCCCGTGCTGCGATTTGGGCGACTGTAGTCGAAGGGCCCGAGAGCTACCGGGCGAAGACGTTTCACGTTCCAGTTGTGGAAGAACTCGTGAGCGGTCACGCCCATGCCGGTCATGGGACTGTCGAGCAGTTGCGGAGCGCGCAGCCCAATGGCTGTGGAAGTAAGGTGCTCGAGTCCACCACCGCCGCCACGGGGAGCCGCTGTGTAGAGGAAGGTGTATCGATCAAAGGCGAAGCCTCCGAAGATGTCACCCTGGCAGTCGACGATCTTCTTGATGTTTGCGAGCCAGGCCTTGCTGTCAAATTCGAGGTCTTCGAGTCCGTCCAAGACTACGTCGATGCGCTTGCCATGGGATTCGAAGTCGAAGCTCTGAAACTTGCCGATCTTCACTGGGCAGTCGGCGAGGAAGTCATAGTCCTGCGCGAAGTATCGACCCTTGCCTTGGTCCACCAGGCCCGATGCCGCGGACCAACCCTCGGGCAGATCGAACTGGACATGGCAGGGGATGTCCGTCCGGTCGCGGAGGTACATGTAGACCTTCGGGCCCTCATAGGTCAGGCAACGTCTCTCCGGGCTGAGCATCATGAAGCGATCACGAGGCAGAAGATCCACCCGGTAGCTGAGTGTCAGGGCCCGGCTGTCGCCCGTCGCCACTTGCCAGCTATCCACGCGAAGCTGGGTGACTTCCAATTCGCGACCATCTTCATCCTTGGCGCCAAGAACATGCACATGCTCGGGGAAGTCGCGGAGGCGATAGCTCCCCGGCGTCCAAACCGGGATTTGCAGGACCGCGAAGGGGCGCGGTGGGTGGTGAATCGTCATCTCCACCTGCAGGGGGATGCGTTCTCCATCTCCCGCGGCGTCCTTCGCCATGATGCGGTATTCGGCGCGGGTGTCACCCCGATCGATGTCCTGGGGTGAAACTGCGACGAAAAATGCCAGGGCACAAATGCTGCTGATGATCATGTTTTCTCCGTTGTCATTTCGAACAGTCTGCACTTTGCCGATGCCATGGCCAGTAGAGCTGTGGAGAGTGCGAACTGTTGACAGGAATACGCAGCAATGCAATTCCGAGGGTGCTTGCAAGCGCTGTGTGGAGGGTCGCTTCTGCGTTCTTCCTCGCTATGCTCGCGGCTCTTCGCAACCCCTGCAAGCATTCTATGGGTCTCAAGGAGGAAGCCCTGCCCTCGTCAACCGCTGTCCAAGCAGCGGTGCGTCTCATCTCGGACGAGGACACTGCGGTCGCACAAACCTGTCGGAGCCAACTGCTCCGCTGGGGTGAAGCTTCACGCCCTGCGCTCGAGGGAGCTGCTCGTGAGAACGACGCTCGCCTACGTAGTCGAGCGCGCTCTCTGCTGCTCTCTCTGGATCTGCATGTCTGGTGCGAGGAGATGCGTAGTCTGGCGGAGTCGGCCCACAATCGGACTCTGGATTCGGACTTCCTGCTCCGCGGTCTGCTCTTGATCGCTGAGTTTGGGCGACCGGGCGGCGTGGATGAATACGCGATCCGTTGCACCCTCGATGACTGGGCGGATGATCTTTTGCCGAGGGTTCGTGGCCGATCGAGTCTCACAGCCGCCAGGCATCTGGCCAACCAGCTCTCCGCCATCGAACGCTTTACCGGTTGTCGGGAGGGCTACTACCGCAGCGAGAATCTCCTTCTCGATGAGGTGATCCGTCAGCGGCGGGGCCTGCCTTCCGCCCTGGTTGCCCTCTACCTGCTGGTTGCCAGGCGCGCGGGGCTCGAAGCCCATGCTGTGCGCCTGCCTGAGTACTTCCTGGTGCGGATTCATGGGCGCAGACCCGTGCTCCTGGATCCCTTCCATGGGGGTCGATCCGTGACCAAAGCCGATTGTCTGCGCTATATGCGTGGCCCAGGTGGTGGGGCGGCGCGATCAGCTCAGCTAGTCGACGTAGATGATCTCGACTTGCTCTGCGGTCTACTGGATGATCTCCAGCGTGCATTCAGTCGAAGCTACGAGGGTGAATTCCGCGCCGCACTGCGACGCTCCCGCCGTTACCTCAGCGTCTGATCCCGTATCGGGAGGCGGATGGTTGGCAGCTGCCCTGGGCAGTCTCCTCCTGGTGTCCTGTACCGGGATCTTCCAGAAGAGCTTGCCCAAGGAACCGGCGCGCTACGAGTGGAGCAGCCTCGGCGAACTTTCGGTCGGTGCAGCCGAAGCGGACATCACCCCGGAGAACGAACAGTATCTCGGCGGTTTCGATCTGAACCGGGTGTCCACCGGCATCCATTCGCGGCTCAAAGCTCGGGTCATGGTCATCAAGGTCGGTAGCGGCAAGATCGCTCTGATCGGCCTCGACAATCTGGGCCTGCAACGCGAAGACGTCGATTGGATCAAGAGCGGTCTGTACGGCTTTGCCAACGGCAACGTGTTCATCGCCTCGAGCCACACTCATGCCGCTCCCGATCTGGTCGGGCTCTGGGGTTACTACGGGCTCAGCTCAGGTCGAGACCGTGAGTATCTCGCCCTGGTTCGTCGCGGCATCATGGCGGCGGTCAAAGCCGCGGAGGCCGATCTGCGTCCGGCGCGCATGCGTCTGGGGTCCGCAGACCTGCCGCGCGAAGGCCTGGTGCGCAACACCAACAAAGATGGCGTCTTCGATCGCAAGTTCACGGTTCTGCAAGCAGTGGAGCGAGATACTGAGAAGCCCATCGCCAGTCTGCTGCATATGGGCTGCCATCCAGAAGTCTTTCGGCGTAGCAACTCCGAGATCTCAGCGGACTTCGTTGGCGAACTCTGCGATCAATGGCGGGCGGCTGGCCACGGTCAGGCGGTGTTCATCAACGGTGCCCTGGGTGCGATGGTGACGCCAAAGCTGCATCGGGCAGAAGGGATCGTGAAGATGGGAGCGGCCCTGCTGCAGTTGGGAGAGGAGGCCTTGGCCTCGGCCAAGCCAATCTCAGTTCCAGATATGGAAGTGCATCGCCGGGATGTGTATCTGCCCATGCGGAGCTTCGGCCTTTCCGGCGCTCGCCTGCTCATGCTCATTCCGCGCAATGTCTACGATGGGCATCTGCGCTCGACGGTGGGCTACCTTCGCCTTGGTGAGCTCGAGGTGGCGACCCTGCCCGGTGAAACCGAGCCTGGCCTGGCGCAGCGTCTGCGATCGGATAGCCATCGACCAAACTTGCTGATCTTCAGTTTGGTTGACGACGAGGTGGGCTACCTGATGAGCGAGCGGGATGCGCGGGATCCGGAGTTCGAATACGAGCGCAGCATGTCGCCGGGGGTGGATGCAGGGGAGAAGGTGCTGTCGGCCTTGGTTGGGCGCTAGTGCTTGGTTGCTCTATAGCAACTGGAAGACAAAGAGAAGCACCGGTTGCCATAGGTACTGGAGGAAGTTGAAGATCAGTACGAAGAGAATGATTGTGAAAATTGGTTGGGTGCGAATATAGGCGAGGAGCGGACCCACTTGCTTGGGGAAGAGGCCTTCGAGAATCCCGGCCCCATCCAATGGTGGGAAAGGAATCAGATTGAGGATGGCCAGAACGATGTTAAGCAGAAGAAACAACGAGCCTAGCAAGGCGATCGCGTAGACAGGCCCTTCCATCTCGTGCGGGGTTACGAGTAGTGGCCACTTGTGCAGGCCATCCGCGAGATCGGCCATGACCAAGCCCTTCAGTACCGCGAAGGCGATTGCGGCGAGCAAGATGTTGGACAGAGGACCGGCCGCCGACATGAGTGCCGCCTTCTTCGGATTGCGATAGGCCCATTCCGGATCGATGGGCGTGCTGGCATATCCCATGCACATCTGGCCGCCTGAGAAGAACAGGACCGCCAGAGGCAAGAACACCGTGCCGAAGGGCTCCCGACGCATGTGCGGGATGGGATTCAAACTCACCTGCCCCGAGATGTAGGCGGTGCGATCGCCGCCCAGAAGAGCAAAGAGCGCATGCGCCGCCTCGTGCACTACCAGGCTGACCAGCAGAGTGACATACCAGGAAAGAAAGAGAACTGGATCCAAACCTATTCCTCGCTCGCTTCTTCGCCGCTTTCCGCCAGGTCCTTGACGACCTTCTCGACTTTGAGCTCAGTGGTGGCGAGCTTGTCGCGGCATAGCTTGATCAGCTCGGCGGCGCGCTCGACCTTTTCGGATAGGACATCCACATCGGCGCTGCCCCTTTCGATCTCGTCCAGGATTTCATCCAGTTCGCCGGCTGCTTCCGCATAGCTGGCGTCGTTCTTCTTGCGTGCGGCCATTAGTTCTTCTTCTTGGCTTGGATCTTACCGGCAGTGGCGGCCACGCGTCCGTCGCGCAGCTCGATACTCAGTTCCTGCTTGCTGCGGATACTGCTAATGCCGGTGA
>JAJFFD010000160.1 GCA_021776805.1 Planctomycetota bacterium | reverse complement strand
AGCCCGCACCCTCTACAAGGACGAATGAGCATCCGTGAAGTGCGTGCGCAGGACCGACAGAAGGGTCGCGCCGGTTTTCAGGTGCCAGTCGAGAGGAGGGGGTTCGCGGACTGACTAGCACCACCAAACCCATCCAGAGTTCAGCGATTGAAGAGCCTGTGCGTTGCCCCCGACTGGCGGTAGACACCGAAGTCGTTTTGTAGGGCGTCGAGAACCGCTTGATCGTAGACCACGCTGACCAGGCCGCCACCGGAGGTGAGGTTCACGGTGTTGCCATCCTGGCCGGTCAGAATCGTGCCTCGGATCTCTGCGGGCCCGTCTACGACCAAGGGGCCGGTCAAGTAGATCAAGCCGCTGAACAAGGATGCGCTGCCAGCTTGAATATTTACGCTGCCGTTCCCACCGAAGTAGATGATGCCGTTGCCAGTGAGCGGGGCAGAGTTATCAAATTGGATGGAGGGCAGATCGACAAAGATCAAAGAACCTGCTGGAACCGGGTTGGGGAAGTCGGAAGCCAAAGTCACTACCTGGTCCGCCATCGCCCTTAGGCCGTCCTCGCTGACTCCGAAAACCGTCAGGGGGCTCAGATCCATACTTGCGGTGGGCGAAGTAGGGGGTGTGCCGGTGACCGTTCCCGAGACTGAAGGGGCCCCATTGCCGGTCTGGTAGTAGATGCCTGCAGCCGTGCCACCGCCGAGAACCTCGGTGCCGGCACCGACGTTGGTATTGCCACCCTTGGTAGTATTGATCGCCGCCTGCCCCGGGATGCTGAAGGAGAGCCGACTGAGCTCCATCTCGAGGGTCTCCTGGGCGAGCACACGGTTCGGGTACTCGTCGAAGGCCTTGCTGGTATCGCGAACTTCGTACACATAGCCGACACCCTTCAGAAGCCAGGCCATGCCGGCGCTCGCGTGTCCGCGCTCACTCGAGATGTCCCGCCCCTCCATGAGTTGGCGAAAGGGGACTCGGCTCGAGACTGGATCCGACGCCCACTCCTTCCAAACCTCATAGCGACCCCAGGTTGTTCCGGAGATCTTGAAGCTTCTGACCAGACCGATATCAGCCTCGTCTGTGTCGAGGATCTGCGGCGTGGCGGCCATGTCCAATACCGGTGCCAGCGCGGTGACCGGTTGGGAACTCTGCCTGCGCATCCAGTTGAGCGCCTCTGTGAGGCCGGAGCGGGCGAACTGGGCTGCCTGCGAGTTGAGAACGAACTCAACCCGAGTCTTGGTTCGATTCGCGTTCAGGAAGATGCTGCCGGTGATGGTGACACCGAGAGCGAAGATGACCAGGAAGAGAGCCATGACGAGTGCCACACCTTCTTCCTGATGCTGTACTCGGACTTCTGAATCGACTCTCTTCATAGGCGGGCCCTGAACTTATTTCGTCTCGCACAGGACCCTTCTTGAGGGCGACTCGGTCAGTTCAGGCTCGCAGTGTCGCGATTCTGGCCAGGTTCTGGAGCCCGATCCCAAGCGCTCCCTGGGATCGGGCTTTGGGTTCTCAGCGGGCTGGTGCGGCGACTCGCTGCCCTTGCTCGAGCAGAGCCTGATACTCCTGCTCCCGGCGATCTACGTTCTGCAGCTCGCGGAGGATTTGGCCTTCCTGCTGGAGGGCATAGGCGTCCCGCAAGAGCTTCCGGGCTGCCTCGAACTGGTTGCTGTACTCGAGGGCGATGCCCATGTTGAAGAGCGCCTTGTAGCGATAGGCCGCCTGGTCGCCCTGCATGCCTTCCAAGCTGCTGCGGTAGGCTTCGAGAGCCTGGTCCCAGGCTCCTGTTTGAGCGTAGCCATTCCCAATCTGTAGGCCAGGGAAGGTGCCGTCCTTGTAGAGATGCACGACCACGTACTCTTCGTAGGGCATGATGCGCTTCAAGTAGCGCTGCACGACCTGGTCACGGGCCGTGACGAGCAGGCGCCCTGGGTCGATCCCCTCCGGTTCTTCGTTCACCGCTTCGGTGCTCTTGCTGGCGGCGCCTTGGAAGGTGACCCGGTCGAAGACCTGATCGCCTTCTGTATCGGTAGCTTCGATGAGAACGGAGATATTTGCCAGGCATTGACGGGTCAGAGTGACATGGCGGTTGCCCTCCCGATCAGTCCATTCGTCCTCAGTGATGCTTTCGTCTACCTCCTGAGAGAGCACTTCGCCCTTGATGAAGACATCTGCCGAGCGCCATTCATCGAGCACAGCCAGGGCTTCGTCGTCCCACTGCTTGCCACGCCGCCCGCGGAGGCTGTCCAGCATCTGGTCGACTTCCTGGCGGTCGACCACCTTGAAGTCCGCCTTGCCGGTAAGTGGATTGCGCGCATTGCGCAGGGCCAGAGTGAACTGGTCGGAGAGCTCCGAACAGCCGTTGCCACTGAATTGATCGATGGCCACAACCTCGTACTGGCCGAGATTGACCGGCGCCGGGCGCATGACGCGCACCTGAATGCCCTGCTGGCTGGCGCATCCTGCCAAGATGGGCAGGGCGGCGAGCAGGACTAGTTTGAACTTATTGACTGACATGCTTTCCCTTCTCGAGGAACCTTCTTCCAGGGCTCACTATCGGAAGGCAGTCTGCATCCAGTGAACCCGTACTCCAGGCAGTTCCTGTGCAGAAAAGCGACAGCCGAGATTCAGGCCTGTGATTCGACGAGCTTCCTCTGCTGGCGACCGTAGAGCCATGCGAAGGAACCGCGCACATCCTCGAGGACCAGGTAGATGCAGGGCACGATGACCAGGATGATCCCCGTGGCGAAGAGCACACCAAAGGCGAGGGAAACCGCCATGGGAATGAGAAAGCTGGCTTGCACGCTCTTCTCGAGCATGAGCGGCGTGAGGCTCGCAAAGGTTGTCAGTGAGGTGAGCAGGATCGGTCGGAATCTATGTGAAGCGGCCTCGCGGATTGCCGTGAGTATGTCGGCGTGCTCTTCGCGGCGACGATTGATGAAGTCTACAAGCACGAGGCTGTCGTTGACCACCACGCCGGCCAGGGCAATGATGCCAAACATCGACATGATGCTCAGCTCGATGCCCATGAAGAGGTGGCCCCAAACAGCACCGACCAACCCGAAGGGGATTGCCGACATGATGATGAGTGGCTGCAGGTAGGACTTGAAGGGGATCGCCATGAGGGCGTAGATCAGGAAGAGGGCGAAGGCAAAGCCGACGATGAGTCCCTCCATGGTTTCGGCCTGCTGCTTCTGGTCGCCCTCAAAACTGAATGACAGTCCCGGGTAGCGGGCAGTCATGGCGGGGAGAATCCTGTCGCGCAAATCCCCGTTGACTCGGCCAGCGCTTGCCTGCGGGTTGTTCTCGTCGATTTCAGCGCTGACGCGGACGATCCGGCTGCGGTCGGCGCGTCGGATAGTGGAAAAGCCGCGCCCAAACTCCGCTTCGGCAACTTCGTAGAAGGGCACTTCACCGCCATCGCGGGTGCGAATGCGCAGGTTTTCCAAGTCAGCGAGTGAGCGGCGTTTGCTCTCCGGATAGCGGACCATGACCTTGACGTCATCTCGACCGCGCTGCACACGCTGCGCTTCTTCGCCATAGAATGCCTGGCGCACCTGCCGTGCAAGATCCTGAGTGGACAGACCGAGCATTTCGGCGCTGGGTTTGATGCTCAGTTTGATCTCCTCCTTGCCACCGCGAAAGCTGTCCGTGACATCCATGACGCCGTCGTATCCTGCGAGGACGATCTTGAGTTCACTGGCGGCCCGTTCGAGCGATGCCGAATCACGGTGCTTGAGCTGGACGTCGACGTCCTTGCCGAGGGTGAACATCTGCGAAGAAAATCCAAGCTCGACGACGTCGGGGATCAGGCCGACGCGATCACGCCAGCGACGCTGAAACTCCTCCGAACCGACCGACCGAGTTTCTGCGGGGAGTAGCTGCACGTTGACTTCGCCGGTGTGGCCACCGGAGACCAAGAGAGCCTCTCGATCCCCGGCCATGCGTTGCTGTTCCAGCAAGAACGGTTGGCCGCCGACGGTGGAGAACATGTGTTCGGCGATCGGTTGATCGAGCATGCCGAATTCAGCGCTGAGTTCGGCGCTTACATCCTTGGCTGCCTGTTCCATGCGAGCGACCACATCGCGAGTGACCGTGATGGGAGTGCCAGGGGGAAGGGTGACGCGCGCGACCACGTTGTCACCTTCGACTCCAGGAAAGTAGATGAACTTCACCCAGCCGCCAGCGGCGAGGCCGACTGTCACTAACAAGAAGGCAAAGCCTGTAGCGATGGTCAAGTAGCGCCAGCGCATGAAGGTCTCCAGCCAAGGTTTGTAGATCCGTTCCACAAACCACTCGAGACTGCCGGAGAACAGCCCTTGAAAGCTGGTCCATGCTCGCGAAATGAAAGACCAGCGACCGGGTTCTCTCTTGGTCAGGCTGACGAAGGTCAGGTGAGCAGGCAGAATGAGCTTGGACTCGAGGAGGGAGAACAGCAGTGTCGGGATCACAATCAGCGGGATTACTTTCCAGATCTGGGCATCCGCTCCCGGCACGTTGAACATGGGCATGAAGGACGCGACTGTGGTCAGGACCGCAAAGACCACCGGAACTGACACCTCCTTGGATCCCACAATGGAGGCGAGCAGCGAGTCCTCTTTTTTCTGTTGATGCTTGTAGATGTTCTCTCCCACCACGATTGCATCATCGACGACGATTCCGAGCACGACGATGAAGGCAAAGAGGGAGATGACATTGATGGAAATGTCAAAGAAGGGCATCAGGGCCACGGCCCCGAGGAAGGAAATCGGGATGCCGAGCGTCACCCAGAACGCGACGCGCAGCTGCATGAAGAGCGCGAGTACCAAGATGACCAGCAGGAGTCCGCTGAAGCCGTTGCGCAAGAGCAAGTCGAGTCGACCACGCAGGACGACCGTGTCATCTTGCCAGGCGGTCATGCTCACTCCCGCGGGGAGCGATGACTGTTCCGCATCGATGTAACTGCGGACGGAGCTAGCGATATCCAGAGCGCTTTGATTACCGACCCGAAAGACTTTGATCAGAGCCGAGGGAATACCATCGAAGCGTGCCTCGAGGTCCGTGTCCGCAAAGCCATCTACCACATCGGCAACATCGCCTAGCATGACCCGACTACCGTCCGGCCTTGTCATCAGGACCAGGTTCTCGAACTCTTCGCCCCAGTAGGCCTGCCCCTTGGTGCGCAGAAGGATCTCGCCACCACTCGTCTTGATCGATCCAGCCGGCAGGTCCAGAGAAGATCGTCGCACCGCGTCTGCGACCCTGTTGAAGGTCAACCCATGGCGTCTTAGCTGGTGCTCGGAGACGTCGATGGAGATCTCGTAGGGACGCACATTGGTGAGTTCGACTTGAGTGAGGCCGGGCAGATCGAGAAGGTCTTCGCGAACGCGCTCACCGATCTCCTTGAGGCTACGCTCATCGATGTTGCCGGAGACGGCGACGTTGATTACTTGTCGCCGCTGCTCGAGGCGCTGGACGATCGGCTTCTCCGTGTTCTCCGGAAAGGTCGTAATCGCATCGACGCGAGTGCGTACATCATCCAGCGCTTTCTGCTGGTCAGCTTCCGTGAGCAGCTCGATGGAGACTGCTCCTGCACCCTCGTTGGCGGATGAAGTGACTTCTTTGACTCCGTCCAGCCCGTCGACCGCTTCCTCAATGCGTGAGCAAATTGCCTCCTCGACCTCTTCGGGCGTAGCGCCCAGATAGATCACACTTACAGTGATCATCGCAGGATTGATCTCGGGGAAGACCTCCTTGCGAATGCCAGGCAGGGTGATGAGGCCACCGACGACGATGGCGGCGGCAAGCAGGTTTGCTGCCACCGTGTTCTTTGTGAACCAGGCGATGAGACCCTTGTGTTCCACCCTACTTCTCCTGGCTCTCGGTGACTTCTACCTGCACGCGCATGCCGTCGGTTACACCCTGCAGCTTTGAGAGGCAGACCAGCTCGCCGTCTTCGAGGCCGCTGCTGATCAAGATTGAGTCCTGTGCTCGGCGTAGGATCTCGACTTCGCGAAAGCGGAGTCGATTCTCCGCATCGACCACCAGCACTCGATTGGCGCTCTGCATCGCAGATCGCGGGAGCTTGACCAGATTCTCGAAGGACTTCCCAAGGATCTCTGCTTCCACAAACATGCCGACGGCCAGAGGTGGCCGGTTCTGGTTTTCGCTGTGGGCATAAGGATCCTGGACTGCAGCGATCAGTGTCACCTGTCGGGTGAGGCTGTCGATCTGCCCATCCGTGCGCACGATCTTGCCCATCCACTCGAAGGTCTTGCCGGCGAAGTTCGCAGTGAGCCGCACTTCAGGAGCCGCGGTCGGACTACTCAGATCCCGGTATCGCAGGGGTACGTCCAGATAGGCCACTTCAACATCGGGTATCGAGAGGCGAATCTCGGCGACATCAACCGAGTAGATCTGAGCGAGGGGGCTGCCGATGCTGATGAATTGGCCGATGTCTACCGACTCCGAACGTACACGGCCGGCAAAGGGGGCCTTGATGATCGCCCTCTCCAGATCCAAAGATGCTTTTTGCAACATCGCCTGAGCTGCGGCGAGGGATGCGCGGGCCTCAGCCAATTGAGGTTCGCGGAGGACAAGGGAATCGGGTTCGGCTCCCTTGCCGAGGGCCTTCCATTCGCGTTGGGCAGCTGCAGCCTCGGCTTCCTCGAGCTTGAGTCGGTACTGCTTTTCGGCAACCTGTGCTCTCTGCTGAGTCTCCGCCAGTTCGAAGTCGCGGGGATCGATCTTGAGAAGAGTCTCGCCTTCTTCGAAGAAGCCCCCATCGATGAGTGAAGGGGAGACGAAGATCACCTTGCCAGAGACTTCAGGGACTAGATCGATCTCTCGCTTCGGCTCCACATTGCCCTGGCTCTTGACCTGCATCTGCAGCGTCTCATGTTCAACTCTCTGGGCTCGCACCAGGGGGAGGGTGATCTCTTTCTCCACGGTGCTTGCCTCAGGTTGCATGACGACCAGGAAATAGAGAGCGCTGCCGCCACCAAGGAGGACCAGGATGGGAAGGAGTATTTGCAGTGTGAGTTTCATGAGTCCACCTCCACTGAGGTGAAGCCACCACCGAGTGCGAGGTGGAGGTCGATGCGTGCGTCTAGTCGGCGCCGTCTGAGTTCGAGCCATTGGCTCTCGGCATTGAGAGCACTGCGCTGGGTATCGGAAACCGTGAGGAAATCGACCAGGCCCTGGATGTATCGATTCTCGGAGATATCACGAGCGGCCATGGAATGATCGGCAGCCTCGCGGAGGAAGGCCTCTTGCCTGGCGAGTTGATCTTCGATAGCGAGGCCGATCTCGACCTCGGAGAATGCGCGCTGCGCAGAACTGCTGTAGAGCTCGGCAGCTTCTAGCATCAGCGCTTGACTGCGATCCAGGTCCGCCTGCAAACGCCCACCTTCAAAGATCGGCGCCAGGAGGTTGCCGGCAATGTTCCAGACTCGGAAGTCATTCTCGTTGAGGTCGTGAAACTCGATGCTTGCTCTACCACCGCCGCCGGTCAGGGCGATGCGTGGAAAGCGCGCCGCGCTCGCTTGATTCTTGCGCGCAGCAGCCGCAGCCAGCTGGCGCTCGGCAGCAATCAAGTCCGGCCGTCGCTGCAGGAGAGTCGAAGGCAGGCCGGCGGGCACTGCGGGAAATTCGTCGGGCAGGATCTGTGCCTGCTCGACGCTGCCGTCAGGGTATCTACCCAAGAGGATCTCGAGTTGACGCAGGGCGCGCTCCAGCTGCTCGCTGCGTGCTTCGACCGCTGCCTCGGCTCCCGCCAGGTTGGTCAGGGCGAGACGCAGATCCAGTGATGGCCTGACTCCCCGCTCGAATCGTTCGCGAACCTGCTCGCTGGTACTGCGAAAGCTGACAACGGTTTCCTGGGCGAGCTCGAGCTGCCGCTTGGCTTCAGCGATGGCGAACCATGCTTTGGATGTCTGCGCGATGAGGGAAAGTCTGGCGGCTTCGTAATCAGCTCGAGCGCTTTCCACGTCGGCGATGGCGGCAGCGTGACCGGAGCTGATCCGACCCCAGAGATCCAGTTCCCAGCTCAGATTCAGGGAGACGCCGAAGTTGTTGAATGTGCTGCTTGGGACCGCATTGCTGACCGCAGGAATCCCGATGAAGTTCTGACGCTGTCGCGAGGCGTCGAAGCCACCATTGAGCCATGGGTAGAGTTCGGCGCCAACGACCCTGGCCTGCGCGGATGCCGCGCCCACCCGAGCCGATGCAGCCAGCAGATCGTGATTGTTGGCGAGAGCTTCGTCGATTGCTTCTCGCAGCTCGTCATCACCGAGCAGATTCCACCATTCGTCAGCCACTTCCCCCGGCGCAGTTCGTTTGGCGGACCATTCTTTGGGGATATCGAAGCCGAAGTCGACTTCTTGCGGTGGGGGGCTAACAGTGCAGGCGCTGAGTAGAAGTATGCAGAAGGTCAGTCGTTTCATCGTGAGCCCTCCACCTTGGAGATCACTGGGGCGCGCATGCCAGCGGCTACGAAGGTCACCATCTGTTGGGTTACCTCGTCGATGTCCTGCATGCTGCAATGCCCGGAACTGAAGAGTGTGAGGAGGTTGTTGGTGCAGAGGGTGTGAGCCATGCTGCCGACCATGAAATGCATCCGCCAAAAGACGACGCTGCGGTCGAGCTCAGGGAGACAGGCTTCGATGGCATGCAGGAAGCGCTCGACAAGGTCTTGGAATTCGTCCGCGAAGAGCTCGCCGATGAAGGGTGGTTGTTCCGAGTAGATGCGACCGAGGAGCCGGGTGACCCCGGCGGTCTGCTTGTCCTCTCGCGCCAGGTCCAGGGCCGGGCCGAGGAAGCTGGCGACCACTTCTTCGAGGCTTGCTGTGCCTTTGGCGTTTTTTTCGCAGGCGTCCAGGCGGCGTAGACGCTCCTGGTTCAAGGGCACCAGGTGGCGGCTGATCACGGCCTTGGCGAGTTCGGACTTGCTACCGAAGTGATAGTTGACCGCCGCCAGATTGACCCCGGCAGCGCCGGTGATCGCGCGCAGGGAAGTAGACGTAAAGCCTTCCTCTCCAAAGAGTTGCTCGGCTGCATCCAGAATCTGTTGCTTCGTATCCGAACTGCTCATGGGCTCTCAATCGTCTCAAACGGTCGATTGAATCAAGCGTTTGACTGAGAAATTGCAAGCCCCCTGGCGATGAATTTGCCCGAGTGCTCCTTAGCGCAGAGCAATGG
This sequence comes from Planctomycetota bacterium, assembly GCA_021776805.1. Classification (GTDB taxonomy): domain Bacteria; phylum Planctomycetota; class UBA1135; order UBA1135; family UBA2386; genus JAJFFD01. Next base: position 298 of record JAJFFD010000160.1, on the reverse strand, counting down.
GAGCTTGCTCGTCGATGCTCCGCCTGGCCCCTTGTGCAGGTGCAGTGATGGCCTGCGCCCCGAGGATGGACCCTGCCAGTTTCCTCCGCCTTTCATGGCTCCGGGTCAGTACCTAGAGTGGTCCGTCCAATTGTCTCGCCGATTCCATTCCATTGATCAAAAGCATGTATCGCCCACTCCGTGTCCTCTCACTCTCCATCGCATTTAGCTCTGGGATTCTATTCTCCAGTGCAGGTCTCGATGCTCAGCAGACGCCGCCTGCGGCAGCAGCAAGTACTGAACAGTCGGCGGAGCAAGA
>JAJFFD010000159.1 GCA_021776805.1 Planctomycetota bacterium | reverse complement strand
GGTCGTCCGACTCGGACTTGCAGGCGCTGATCTTCGACTCGATCTACGACGTGTACCGCGGCGTCATCATTTTCCTGCGCGTGAAAGAGGGCGCGATCCGCAAGGGCGACAAGGTGCGCTTCCTCGGCACCGCGACGACGCACGAGGTCCTCGAACTCGGCACGATGCGGCCGGTTCGCACCCCCTGCGACGTGCTGCACGCGGGACAGACCGGCTATCTCTGGAGCAACATCAAGGACCTGCACGAGGTGAAGATCGGCGACACGGTCGTGCACGAGAAGATGGCCGACGTGGTCCCGGCGCTGCCCGGCTACCGCGAGCCGAAGACGATGGTCCACTGCGGCCTTTACCCGGTGCAGAACGCCGACTTCGACCTGCTGCGCAAGGCGCTCGAGAAGCTGTCGCTGAACGACGCGTCGTTCACGTTTCACCCGGAATCCTCCGAGGCGCTCGGGTTCGGGTTCCGCTGTGGTTTCCTCGGGCTCCTGCACATGGAGATCGTGCAGGAGCGCATCGAGCGCGAGTCCGGCCTGGACATCATCCAGACCGCGCCGAACGTGTCCTATGAGGTCCTGACGAACGACGGCGAGGTCGTCGAGGTAGAGCGTCCCAGCGACCTGCCCGACCCGTCCGAGATCGCCGAGTTCCGCGAGCCGATCGTGCAGTTGTCCATCCTGGCGCCATCCACGGCGATTGGCGTCATCATGCAGATGACGCTCGACCGTCGCGGGCGCTACATCCGCACCGAGTACCTGTCGCCCGAGCGCGTGCTGCTCGTCTACGAGATCCCGATGGGCGAGATCCTCTACGACTTCTACGACCTCCTGAAGTCGGCGACGCGCGGCTTCGGCTCGATGGACTACGAGGTCAGGGGCTTCGAGAAGGGCAATCTGGTTCGCGTGCGGATCATGGTTGCCGGCGAGGACGTGGACGCACTCTCGTTCATCGCCCACCGCGACAAGGCCGAGGTGAAGGGGCGGGAGATCCTCCAGCGCCTGCGCAAGAAGATCAGGCGGCACCTGTTCGTCGTCGCGTTGCAGGCTGCGATCGGCGGGAAGATCATCGCTCGCGAAACGATCAGTGCCATGCGCAAGAACGTCACGTCCAAGTGCTATGGCGGCGACATCACGCGCAAGCGCAAGCTGCTCGAGAAGCAGAAGAAAGGCAAGAAGCGCATGAAGCAGGTCGGAAACGTAGAGATTCCGCAAAAGGCCTTCCTGGTCGTACTCACAGCCGATGCCGACTGAGAATAAGAAGTCCAAGTCCAGCAAGCCGATCCGGGACAATCTGGAGGCGTTCAGCATCGCCATTCTCATGGCCGTGCTGTTCAAGTTCTTCGCCATCGAGGCTTACCAAATTCCCACTTCCTCGATGCAGCCGACGATGATGGGATCGACTGCTGCCGGAGTCTACGACCGCATCTTGGTCGACAAGATCCGCTACGAGATTTTCGAGCCGGAGCGCTGGGATATCGCTGTCTTCCGCTACCCGCTGCGGGTGAAGCAAAACTACGTCAAGCGAATCGTCGGCGTGCCTGGAGATCACCTGCGGATCGCCGGTGGCAATGTCTATCAGATTGAGTCAGGCGACGGCCTCGAGCCCCAGCACTTGAGCGCGATCCAGAAGCCGGAGGCGGTTCAAGAGGCCCTATGGCGTGAAGTTTTTCCGGCGCGAATGGCGATCGCCGGTGAGGACAAGATCCTCGATTACTTCAACGGACGCGGGGGCAAGTGGGAGGAGAGCGATGGCGTCCTGAGTGTTGACCTGTCCAAGGCGCGCAACGGGGCAACCCTGAGCTATTCGCGGAGCAAGGATGGCGGACTCAGCAACCGCCTATACGACGGTTACTCCGCGGCAGTCGGCCAGAAGATCCAGAGCGAAGCCTCGCCAATGGAGCTGGAGCATGTCCAGGATCTCCGCCTGCAATGCTCGCTGACCCCAGAAGGATCCGGGCTCGAACTCGACATGCAGATCGGAGTACAGCAAAGCGAAGGCAAGAGCCTCCGCTTCTCCCTGGCCGCAGAGGGCGGCAAGGCCCGCATCCGAGTGGATGAGGCAGGCACGGAGAAAATCGTCAGCGAAGAATTCGACCTTGCCTTCGCCTCTGGGCAAGAAGTCGCAGTCGCCTTCGCGCACCTGGATGATCGCTGCCATGTCTGGATCGAGGGTGATCTGATCGCGAGCCTGGACACCTCGGAGTTCAAGACTCTCGATGAGTTGAATCCGGCCTCAGGCGATGGCAGGAGTGGAGTAACCGCGAGGATCCGGCTGGCCGGCGCCGATGCTGCTGAATTGCGCGATCTGCGGATCTACCGGGATCAGCACTACAGCACCTCCTCACGGCCGCGAACTGAGCCACGCATCGTGAAAGTGCCCGCGGGGCAATTCTTCATGATGGGCGACAACACGCTCCAGTCGGTTGACTCCCGGGACTGGCAACAGCTCGAGGTCGCCGTCATCGATGGGGACCTGATGGTCGATCCAAGAACCCATCCTGAAGCCCAGCGCCTGCGTGGAAACCTTCGCCCGGTGGAACTGAGCACTGCCCCGGATCCGGACGAAAACCCGGTGCCGGTCATGGGAGAGGGCAAGATAGTCTTCACGGATCATCTCGGCGAAGTGCACGTCCTGCGCGGCAGGATCAACATGAACGGCGACGCGACCAAGGACTACGGGATTACCGGGCCTTGGTTCGACGGGGGAGAAGAAGGTCAGGCCTGGGAAGCGGAGATCGGAGGCGTGCACTTCGTGCCGCGCGAACATATCCTTGGGCGCGCGCTGGTGGCCTTCTGGCCCATCTTCCCCATGCGTCTGGGATTCTATCGTTGAGCGAAATCCTCAGCACAACGGACCTGACCAAGAGCTACCGCCGCCGGCGAGTCGTCGACGGCGTCAGCCTGACGGTGCGCAAAGGTGAGATCGTCGGTCTCCTCGGGCCAAACGGTGCCGGCAAGACGACCTCGTTCCGGATGGTGGTCGGCATGATCGCCCCGGACAAGGGCAATGTGGTCTTCAACGGCCAGGACGTGACCAAGATGCCCATGTATCGCCGCGCACGCCGGGGCCTGGGCTATCTCTCACAGGAACCATCGATCTTTCGGCGGATGACTGTCATCGACAACATCATCGCCGTCCTCGAAGCACGCAAGGTCGCCAAGCGCGAGCGTCTTCCCCTCGCGGAGAGCTTGCTCGAAGAGCTGCAATTGACCAGCCTCAGGACCGCGCTGGCAGAAACCCTCTCCGGTGGAGAACGTCGCCGCCTCGAGATCAGCCGCGCTCTGGCGACTCAGCCCAGCCTCATGCTTCTCGACGAACCATTTGCCGGCATCGACCCGATCACAGTTGAGGAGATTCAGAAGATCCTGCGACAACTCGCCAATCGCGAGATCGCCATCCTGATCACCGATCACGCTGTCGCTGAGACCCTGCGTATCTCCGATCGAGCCTACATTCTGGATCACGGCGTGGTCATCGCCGAGGGCAACCCGCAGGAAATCATCCGCAACGAAACCGTGCGCAATGTCTACCTCGGATCCAGCTTCGGTGAAGGCATCTCGGAAGAAGAAGAGCTCGGCCTCGAACTCGACGAGCTCTAGTCCCTCGAGTCAGGCTGCTGGCCCTTAAAAGAGGAAAGGGACGATGGCTACCCATCACCCCCGTCCTACAGCAAAGGAAAAACCAGACTATGTCTGTGTGTTCTCTTACTGCAGCAAGCTCAGCGCCACCTGCGGCTGCGCATTGGCTTGACCCAGGATCGAGATCGCTGCCTGCTGCATGATTGAATTCCTTGTGAGGTTTGCAGTCTCGACGGCCACATCCACATCGCGGATTCGACTCTCGGCTGCGGAGAGGGACTCGGTCTGCACCGCAATGTTGGCGATGGTGGACTGGAACCTGTTCTGCAATGAGCCGAAGCGGCCTCGGATGGCTGAAACCTGATTGATCGCACCATCGATAGCGGTGATGGCTGCAGACGTATCACCGGTCGAACCAACGTCGAGGGTGTTGAGACCGAGAGTCGTCGACTGGGCGCCGACCAAGGTGATATCGATGGTATCAACGCCGGAAACCGAGTTGATGCCGACTTGGAAGGTCACTGTGCTGGCGGTGCCGTCGAGGAGACGCACGCCGTTGAAGTCGGTGGAAGCACCGATGCGGTCAATCTCACTGACGAGGCTGACGAACTCTTCCTGGATCGTGTCCTGGTCTGCCGCCGAGGTGGAACCGTTAGCCGACTGGATCGAGAGTTCGCGAAGCCGGATGAGAATGTTGCTCACTTCGTTGAGCGCACCTTCACCGACCTGCACGAGTGAGATGCCGTCGTTGGCATTCCTCGAGGCCTGTTGCAGCGACCGAACCTGAGCACGCAAGCGCTCAGAGATTGCGAGGCCGGCTGCATCGTCCGCAGCGACCGAGATGCGCAAGCCCGTGGACAAGCGCCTGAAGTTTTCGCCCAGCCTTTCTGTAACTCCCGCAACATTCCGTTGGGCGTTGACTGACGCAATGTTGGTATTGACTCGTAAGCCCATGATGACTCCCTTTGCCTTACCGTCTAAACAGTGACGGTTCTGCTGTTCTCCTTTTCCGCCTTCGCTGGCGGTTGGCTGACTCCCGCTTTCGGGAGCCCGCCGACTTCAGTGCTATGCTCGGCCCCTTGCCACCGGGCTTGAGGGGCGGGATTCAGAATTCTCCGACCTACTTTTGGTCAGATTCACGGACTTGGATGGCGCGCCTGTGCCTTCTTCGTGCAGGCCAGAGGGTCCTGTAGCAAATGCCAACAGCCTGGCCGAGGGTGCCTAGGCGAGTGTCCGGACACGCGTTAGCATGGGCCGCGCCTGCTTCACCCCACATCGGCTCCAGGGAGTATCCTTACGCTGGAGCCGAATTTCGGACCACCTCCACAGATCGAGCATCCATGCGGGTCCAACTCATCCATCCACCTCTGTACCTGAACGTCCACGCGATGACCGCGCTGCGACCCAGCCTTCCCCTGGGCCTCGCATACATCGCGTCGTCGCTCAGAGAAGCGGGTCATAACGTCTCCATGCTGGATGCGGTCGCCAACGCCCCCGAGCAAGTGACGCAGGGGCAGAAATCCCAACTCTTCGCCCTGGGACAGACCAACGACGAGATCGTCGCCAGCCTCGATCCGGAAGCGGAAGTCTATGGCGTCACCAACATGTGGTCCTTCTCCTGGCCACTGGTGAGAGATCTCATCAAGAAGATCAAGGCCTCCTATCCGGATACGCCAATCCTCTGTGGCGGCGAGCACTTCACCGGTCTCGCCGAGCACTCCATGGAGCAAGCGCCCATCGATTACATCGTCCTTGGCGAGGGCGAAGAAGGCGCCACCGATGTGGTCGCTGGCATCGCGGCAGAAAAGGACGCGGCCGGCTCGCCTGTAGATTGGGCAGCGATCCCGGGCATCGTCTATCGCAGCGAGGCGGGTTTGCCTCAGCGCAGTCTGATGCCGCGGGCGCGACGTAAGGATGTGGATCAGATCCCATGGCCAGCCTGGGATCTCGTCGATCTGGATACCTACAACAAGTATGAGTTCATCAACGGCCTGAACAAGGGCAAGACCATCCCGATCCTCGCGACTCGTGGCTGCCCGTATCAATGTACCTACTGCGCATCACCAAACATGTGGACCACTCGTTGGTATCCACGCGACGCCAAGGATGTGGCGGAGGAGATGTCGCAGTACAAGGAAAGGTACGGCGCCACCAACTTCCCTTTCCAGGATCTAACAGCGATCCTCAAGCGGGATTGGATCATAGAATTCTGCAACGAACTCCTGCGTCGAGATCTGAAGGTGTCCTGGCAGTTTCCTTCGGGGACTCGTGCCGAAGTCATCGATGACGAGGTTGCACGCCTGCTCTACTTGACCGGAGGACACTCCCTGGCCCTTGCTCCCGAGAGCGGTAGCGAGCGGACGCGCAAACTGATCAAGAAGATGATGAAGACCGAATCCCTGCACAATGCCGTGCGGGCCTCGGTCAAGAACAAGCTCAACGTCACCGCTTTCATCGTTCTCGGATTCCCGCATGACAGGGCAGAAGACTTGAAGCAGACCGCGCGCATGGCCCGCAAGCTCGGCTTCATGGGCATCGATGACATTGCGGTCGGGTTCTTCTTCCCCATCCCCAACACGCAGCTCTATCACGAACTCATCGCCGCCGGCCGCATCAGCCTGAACGACGACTTCCTGCTAACGCCGATCTTCGCCAATGAAGAGAAGCTCCTGCCCGAGAACAACTACTGCGATGAGCTCACGGCGCGGCAGGTCACCTGGTGGAAGTACAAGATCTTGCTCAACTTCTACCTGACCTCATTTGCGACCCGCCCTTGGCGAGTGCTGAGCATTCTCTTCAATGCCCTGCGCGGCAAGGAAACCAGGAAGATGGAGACCTTCCTGGTCGACATCCGCCGCAAAGCCGGCATCGCCATCAAGAACAAGTTCAAGCGCCGCCGCAATAGGCAGACCGCAACTGCTCAATAGACGAGCAGCAGGAAGCCTTCAGGACTGGCTCTTGATGCCACCGCTGCTGACCCACTCGCGATCGGCAGCGTGAAAGAGCGCCTCATCGGCGCTGATCAGGTTCTTGTCCACCATCCGGCGAAGAGCCATGTCGGTGGTCTGCATCCCCAGGCCCTTGCCTCGGGCCATGATTGCAGGCAGCTCCTCGTAGCGACCATCTGCAATCGCCGCATCGATCGACGCGTTCTTGATCATGATCTCCAGCAAGGGCACGCGGCCAGTGCCACAGCTCTGGCGGAGTAGCGCTTGCGATACCATGACGCGCAGACACTTAGCGAAGCGCTCACGAAGTCTGACGTCCGTTTCGCTATTTCCCGCCCCTAGAATCTTCGACAGACCACCAACAATGCTGCTGGCATGCATCGCGGCAAGCACCAGACAACCCCGCTCAACTGCTTCGAGAACCGCTAGCAGAGTCTCTCTGGAGTCCAGCTCACTGACGTAGATAACTTGCACCGACTGTCGGTAGGCGTCGCGTATGCCCGCGACCACACTAGGCACATGGGTGCCGACTTCTCGCTGGTGAAGGAAGCCATTCTTCTGCTGGTGAACAAACTCGATCGGGTTCTCGAGGGTGACGATCTGCACCGGGTTCTGCTCATTGATCCTGTCGATGAGCGCGGCCATGGTGGTGCTCTTCCCTGATCCGAAGAACCCAGTCAGCAATAGGAGGCCACTGCCAAGACTGGCAAAGTCATCAAAGAGGGGTGGCAGGCCCAACTCCTCGAGCCTGGGGATGGCGTGCGGAACGCGTCGAAAGACCAGGCTCAGACCACGGCTCTGCGGAATCACAGTGGTTCGGAAACGCACATCCGCAGAAGACGAGTAGAGGATCTCCACCTCATCCCCACGCTCGAGCCGCTCCCGGTGATCCGCGAAAAGAAAGTCCTTAGTGAGCTCTGCGATGTCCTCCGCGGTCAGACGATCGCGATCGGCGACCTCCAAGTTACCTTCGATTCGCAAGCAGGGCGCACGACCAGCCATGAGGTGCAGAGTGCTGCCCCCACTCGCTACCAGGGATTCCAGGAGTTCCTCCAGCTGCAGCTTCTCCATGTCTATTTCCTGCTCCCCTGCGGACCACGCAGAGACTGGAGGACATTGGATTTGTCCTCAGCGTTCTCATAGAGATCCTGAAAGGACAGGACACCGCGCTCATGGAGCATGGCAAGGCTCGAGTCCATAGTGTGACCGTTGTCGATGTCGTCCAGACGCATGAGCAGATCGAGCTGCGGAAAGGCGCCGACACGGAGTGCTTCGCGCACATTCTCGTCGAAGCGCAGAAGCTCGGTCGCCATGTGCACTTCCTCGCCACCGCTGTCGGGGACGAGCTTGACCACCAACACGCACTGCAACACGGAGGCCAACAGAGCCTGCACACGCTTCTGGTCGTACTTCGGATAGAGCGATATGGATCGAACGAGCACGTCGAGAGCGGAGGAGGCGTGTAGCACGGCCACGACGAGGCGACCTGACTCTGCCGCATGCAGGGTCAGGTCGAAGGCCTCGGGCTCCGAGGCATCACCGACGAAGATGACGTCCGGGTCCTCACGCAGAGCAGCCTTCAATCCGCTGGTGTAGTCCTTGGTGTGCACTCCCACCTTGCGCATGCAGACGATGGCCTCACCCTCAGGCACAGCGCACTCATGATCCTCATCGAGCACCAGGACATAGCGACTCGGATCCCTTACCACCTGCGAGAGCAGGCTCGCGATGGTCTCGCTGATCCCTGACCCATGTTCCCCGGTGAGCAGGATCAGTCCCTTGCCCGAGCGAATGGCGTTGAGGACAGCCTGGTCGATCCCCGACTCCTGCGGGGTTCGGACCTCTACCGGATGCAGCCGCATGCTCACGCCGACCCCTTCGAAGTGCCGAAAGGCGGTAATCCTGCCACGGAGTCCCATCTCGCCTTGGAATACCTTCGTGACCGAAAGTTGATCCGCAAGTTCCTCGAGGACTTCGAAGCCCATGTGATCGCGCACGAACTGCCAGACTTCCGGGCCTTCGAGAGCTTCCTTGGAAAGGCTGCGCAGATGCCCTGCAACCCGAACCAGGGCCGGCCTACCCTCGCTCAAGTGCAACTCGCTGGCGCCCAGGTCCATGGCCGCAGTAAGGAAACGATGCGAATCCTTCGCTTCGATCGGTGTCGCGACACGCTGACGACGGCGTCGAGCCTCTTGGATATCCAAGAGCTCTTGCAGGGTCTGGCTGGAGATAGCACCCTCCTCGACCAGAATCTGACCGAGCGGTCGGGAGGCCCCGATCAACTCCTGGATCTCCAGGCAGTGCTGAAGGTCTTCCTCGCGGATGACCTTGCTCTCCAACAAGATGGACCCTAAGCGGGTGTCCTCCATGATCCCTCCGCCCCTTACGCCATGTAGCAAGGGGTTCCTGGCTAGCTCATCGGAAAGAGGGGAAGCTGTCTTGAGGAGGCTAGCTGCCGCGAATCTCGGCAGCCGTACAAGAAGCCCTCACTCCGGGTAGCCGATGCGATCGACCGGGTTCACCAGTGACGAGATCAGGTTCCGCGAGTGGGCAGAGATGCGCTTCAAGAAGCGCAGGTACAGAGCCAAGGCCACCGCATCCGAGACCGCCAAGTCTGTATCCCCCGACACCAGCAGCTCCTCCACATCCCTGCATTGTGAGGAGATGTCCACCTTGTAGTCCTTCATCAACTTGCGGGACTCCTCGATGTCTCCCGCTTTGAAAGCAGTGACCGTGCGATCAAAGTTTTCCAGCGCCGCTTTCTCAATGGCCTGGACATCCGCAGCATGCTTGCCGTCCGCGAGACGACCCGGGTGGTGGGTCGCCAGATCATAGATGTTCTTGGTGTAGTCACCGATCCGCTCCAGATCGATCACGATGGACACCAGAGTCAGTCCCGAAGCGATGTCCGCTGTGTGCCCCAGCGACAGGTGTGTCATCACCTTGCGACGCACATCGCGCTCGAATGAGTTGAGGCGCTTGTCCATCGCATAGATGTCCACATTGACATCGCGCGATTCAGAATTGCGCAAAGTCTCGACGGAGGCATTCACCATCGTGTGGCAGATGTCGAGCATCTCGTAGCACTCGCTGAGAGCTTGGACTTGGAGGTTGTCCTTGCTCAGCAACTTGAGGATCTGGCGAAACATCGGCTAACTCCCGAGCATGATGATGACCAAGGGAAGAACGTAGAAAACAACAATGATGTAGATCAAGGGGATCAGGCGATTCCACATGGCCAAGTCAGCGAACTTGTTGGCGATGTATATCGGCAACTCTCGAAATGGCCAAATCAAGATAACGCCGAGAATATTGAAGAGCACATGGTCGAAGGCGACGGTGATCGCGACCATCGCCACAGCTGGATCATCAGCGTTGGCGACCGCTGCCAAGGATGCCAACACTGGGGTGATCGTAGTGCCAATGTTGGCGCCAAGAGTCACCGGAAAAATCTGCCGGATAGTGAGGATGCCCGCACCGACCAGAGGAACCAACACGGATGTGGTGATCGAGCTGCTCTGCACGAGAACCGTCATGAACACGCCTAGAGCCAATCCCCGGTAGGGTGTCTTGAAGAGGGTCTTGTCGAAGAGATTCTCGAGTTTGGAAACCAACAGACAACGCAGGGCCTTCACCAAACAGAAGAGCATGGCAAAGGTCATCAAGATGCCGAGGATGACCGTGGCGATCCCGTTGTCCATCGCAATGCTCTGCACCACGTTGATCGCTGGCTTGGTAACGATCTTGATGGGGCTCGCGATCTCGAGTCCGCCAACACCAGCAAAGATCTCGGTCGCATCCCTGGACAAGCTGCTCAAGAATCCCGTGTAGAGCTCCAAGGGGAAGATCACAGCCAACACGATGATGTTGAAGAAATCGTGAACTGTCGCGGCAGCGAAGGCCCGCTTGAACTCATTGCTCCGAGTAATGTGACCGAGAGAAACCACCGTGTTGGTCACAGTCGTGCCGATGTTGGCGCCCATCACCATGAAGATGGCGGCCTTGACCGGCAGCGCTTCCGCCGCCACCAGGCCGACGATGATCGACGTGGTCGTCGATGAACTCTGCACCAGGGTCGTGGCAAAGATCCCGATGAAGAGGGCCACAAAGGGGTGGGCTTCCGTACCGATCAGTTGTTCAGCGATCCCCTTGCCTTCGAGCTTGAAGCCAGCGCCCATTGCACCGATGCCGACGAGAAAGAGGTACAGGCTGCCGAAGATTACGAGGGAGAGAGCCCAACCAGGAAGTCGACTGAAACCGAATGCTGCTGGTGGCTGGTTATTGCTCATGGCTCCCGGGGCCCGGAATCTCGGCCCCGCTTTGCCGGGACCATATCCCCTGCCAGGGCCGTGGATAAAGGCTGATCTTCGCTCCTCTCCGAGCTTCCCTGGCGGCTGGAGATTGAGGAGGGGTCCCGGACTCCAGCTCCAATCGGGCTCCCCACCCAGACTGCAAGCCAAGCCCTGGGCTCTCTCCCCATATGTGGACAAATAGGCCTGAGATAGCCGCTTTGGGCCGCTTGGCGAAGTCAGGTGAGTCCTGCTAGACTGACCGCCAACCTTGTCCGTCCTCCCGGGTGCCGCCGCTCATCCGGATTCTCCTGTCCCCGGTGTCCTCAACCGACCGCCCCACCATGCCATCTAAAGCTCCATCCCCAAAAAAGGCCTCCAAACGGAGCAAGAAAACGACCACCCCGCCAAGACCTGAAAGCCCAAGACGCGCAACCCAGAATTGGGACGAAGACGACCTCCTCATGAGCGGCGGCTCCGGGCCAGCCATCCACGGCCGCTGTGGCGGACGGATCCTGGGCAGCAAGCTGGAACAGCAGGTATGTGACCTGCTATCCGGGAGCGGAGTAACCCACAGTCACTCTCCGAGGCATTTCGAGGTCAGAATCGACGATAAGGCGGTGGCCGCCTACGCCCCGAGAATCGTGCTCCGAGGCCGGGGCCGCGAAGGCAAGAGCGTGGTGATCGAGACCGCTTCCGCCGAGATGGCTGCCCCCTATGACAAGATTGCTGCCTTCCGGCGCCAATACGGAGCAGAGTTCTACGTCTGCTTCATCGCCCCGGAAGAACTCCTCGATGAGGTGCCAATGAGCTCCTACGACGAGGCCTCTAGCACGGTGGACATGCACACCCTAATCAGTCGCCTGGCCGACTGATTAGCGAGCGGCGGAAAAAAGAGAAGCAGGGACCAGCTTCCGCTCTTCCCAGGGCGCCATCCGCTGACTAGCCTATTCCGCCCAATTTCGCTAGCAACGGCACAGAAGCGCAACCTTGACGCAGACAGACCTCGTCAGCCTAGTTCGCTCTCAAGACTTCGAAGGACTCGAACAAGCATGGCAATCCGGGCTCACTGAGCCCGGTGATGTCGCGATCTATCGCGACGCCATCCGAGCCCTTTGCGAGAGTGATTCTCAGAGCATTGCTCTAAGCCTCACGGCACAAATGGTGGATGCCCTCATCGAGCGGGGGCGAGCTTCGGATGCCTTGGCCCTGGGCACCACTCTTGTGGATCGAGGGGCTCACAACGACACCTTGCTGCAGCAGCTCTTCAGCCTGCTGGAAAAAGAATTCAGCACGGAGGACTGGTACGGCCTGGCGATGGAGGTCAGCCACCTCGGCAGCGACAACATGTCGCCAGACTCCTTCAAGTCCTTCTTGAAGGTGCGCTACTACACCGCAGGCTCCGTGCTCTACCACCGAGCGGGCTGGGGTGAGTGCGTGGTCGAGGAACTGGACTGCAGCGCACGCGAAGTGCGGGTGAAGTTCGCCAGTGGCAAGGAGCAGGAATTCCCCCTGACCAGCGCCCTGGACAGCCTCCGCCCACTGCCCAAGGAAGATCTGCGCGCCATGCGCCTGATCAACATCGAGGAGCTGCAGCGACTGGCCCTGGAAGAACCGCCCGTATTGATTCGCAAAGCGGCAGCCATCTTCCGCGGCAAGATCAACAGCACTCAGCTGAAGGGTGAACTCACGCCGACGATCGTGCCCATCAAGAAGTGGGCAACCTTCTGGAAGAAGGCCAAGTCCGCCGCGGCCAGCGACCCCTGGCTGCAGGTAGAGGGCAGCACGACCCGCCCGGTCTTCGTCCTGCGCAAGAAGCCCCTGAGCCTCGCGGAGGAAGCCGAGCGCAGCCTCGCACACGTGGAGAACCTGGGCGAAGCCCTGTCGGTGTGCCGCGAGTACATGGGGCGCAACCTGGATCCGATTGGCCAAGAGCTGATCCTGGACCTGGTGCAACAGCGGGTGGAAGCCGCTCTGGAAAAGCAGAACGAATCCCACGCTCACATCCTCGATGGCATCTTGCTGCTCGAGGAGCGCAATCGACAGACCAGTATCTCTGCCGGAGAAGAGCTCCGGACCATGCTGGTCGACGAGAGCGGCGAACTCGACCCGGAGGCCTTTACGCGACTGGCCACCAACCAGGCACGGGAACAGGCAGTCGTCAGGCTGCCAGAGGCCCTGGGTGAAACCTGGGGCGATCAGTGCATCGCCAAGATCTCTCGCTTCCCAACCTCGGTCTTGGAACCCATGGTCCTGGCCCTGCAGGAGGATGGTCAAGCCATCAAGCTGGTCGATGCCTGGGGACTCGTCGCGCCCTACCCGCGCCGACATCCGGTCCTCACCTATCTTCTCGGCAAGCTCTTCGCAGAAGGCGCCTTCGATGACTCGCCTGAGAAGCCGGACTTGATCTCCGTCGGCCGCGTGATGCTCCACCTTGCGAGGGTGGTCGCCAGCGACCGCAAGGGCAACCCCGCCCTCAACCGTCTGCGCACGCGATTGACCAGCCTCCTTACCGGACGCCTCAAGCTCCTCGACCGCTGCCTGGAAGAAATCACCAAGGTAGAACTGGCTAACTACCTCGGTATCACCGAGCGCGGTGGCGATGACTTCCCGGTCGAAATCTCCGACACCATCCTGCGTGTCGTTGCGCGCAAGTTCCCGGACCTGACAGCCAAGGCCGAGCGGCCCTTCTGGGCGCAGGAGGAGTACATCTACTGCACCAGCAGTGGCATTGCCCGCCAGCGTGAGGAGTACCGGCTCCTGGTCGACGAGAAAATCCCAGCGAACTCGGCCGCCATTGGCACTGCCGCTTCGCACGGCGACCTCAGCGAAAACAGCGAGTGGGATGCTGCCCTCGAGGAACAGCGCAACCTGACCGGCCGCGCTGACATGATGGACAAGGAACTTCGCTGCGCCCGAATCCTTGAAGACGCAAACATCCCTGATGGAGTCATCTGCCCGGGAACCCTGGTGCGCTTCACCTTCCTCGACTCCGGCCAGAGCGAGGAATACAAGATCCTCGGGCCATGGGACTGCATCGAGGACGGGATCATCAACTATCGGGCACCGATAGCTGCCGCCTTCCTAGGCAAGAACAACGGCGAGCAGGGCGAGATCGACACTCCCGAAGGGAAGCGTCCATTCCATATCGACAGCGTCGAGAAACTTGTCTGAGGCTCGAGCATGCAGGGCAATCCCTTGCGCTTGAGCCCGGCCCCTGGGGAGATCCTGGTCGTCGACCACTTCCCCGGGACCCGCGGAGGACTCGTCTACCTGCATGGCTTCTCCGCTTCTCGCCTCGGAGACAAGAGCCAGATGCTGGTCAAGTTCGCAGCGCAGGTGGACCGCTCACTGCACCGCTTCGATTTCCGCGGCCACGGCGATTCCACCGGCACGGAAGGCCAAACCACCCTCAGCGAATTGATCGCTGATATCCACTGCGTGCTGGATCAGGCCGGCCCGAGCATTCTCCTGGGAAGCTCCCTCGGTGGTCTCGTCGCTAGCTGGGCCTCCCTCACTCGGCCGGAGATGGTTACTGGACTTGCTCTCGTCGCACCTGCCTTTGGCTTTCTGCCGAAGATCCACCGGCAGGAGGAGTTTGGCGACCCAGGCCAGTTCAACTTCAGCCCGCGAGTCATCGAAGATGCTCGGCAGTACGACGAATCGGCTCTGGCCGGGCAGATCTCGGCCAAGACCTTTCTCGTGCATGGCATGCGGGACGAGACCGTTCCCGTGAGCTTCAGCCAACGCTTCTTCGCGGACATCCCGCATGATGACAAGGAGATCTGGCTTCCGGAGGACGGTGACCACCGGCTCAACGAGCACTTCCCTGAAATTTGCCGCCGCATGGAGCGCTTCTTCTCATGAGCATCCAGTTTGATGATCTCTTGACCCCCGCCCTGATCATCGATCTGGACATCGTTCGGGCCAACATCAGCCGCACCCTGGAGCATGTCGACGGCAGGGTCGAGAGGTGGCGACCTCACATCAAGACCAGCAAGGTCCCCGAAGTCCTGGACTTGCTCCTCGAGGCAGGGGTCAGGCACTTCAAGTGTGCCACAAGCAAAGAAGCTCTGTGCCTCCTGGGACGTTCCCGGGAGAACATCGACTTGCTGATCTGCATGGCACACCGCGGCGCTAACCTCCGCCGGGTCGCAGAACTCTCGCGGCAGTTTCCTCAGCACAGGATCTCACTGCTCAGCGAAGATGCGGAGCACGCTGCCAGCGTCCGCGAGGTTGCGCCGCAGCTAGGAATTTTCATTGACCTCAATCCTGGTTACGACCGGACCGGCAGCCCTCTCTCCGAGCGCGAACGAATCCACGCGACCCTGAATGCCTGCGGCGAAGCGATCCGTGGCCTGCACTTCTACGATGGCCACCTCTACCGGGGCAAGCGAAGCGAGCGCGAAGCAGACTGTCATGCGATCTACGCCCAATTGGTCGACTTCCATGCCGAACTGCCACAAGCGGACCTCGACATTATCACCAGCGGCACACCAACCTTTCCGATCGCCGCCAAGTACCCCGGCTTCGCTGCTCTTCGCCATCAAATCAGCCCTGGCACGGTGGTCTACTGGGACCTGACCAGCGATGGCCTCGAAATCGACGGCTACCGCCATGCGACCACGGTGCTGAGCACGGTTATCAGCCGGCCAAGCGAGCAGCGCATCACCTTCGATGCGGGCAGCAAGGCTCTGGACGCCGCCATCGGCGACCCCTGTTGCAGGGTGCGAGATTGGGAGGGCCTGCAGCCGCTGAGACCGAGCGAAGAACACCTTCCCGTGCTCGTCGAGTCCGGAGAGCCCCCGCCAGTCGGGAGTCGACTACATCTCATCCCGCGACACGTCTGCCCCACCGTCAATCTGGCAGACGAAGCAGTTCTCGTCGAGGGTGGGGAGATAAGGGCGATCGTCCCGGTCGCTGCTCGCGGACATGAAACCCTATGTCAGGGGCAAGACTGATCTCAGCTGACGGTTCTGCACTGGCATCGCAGCAGATAGACTCGGAGCTGTGCCTGCCCGAGTTCCCGATTCCCTACGTGGACTGACGCGAGAGATCGACGCCTGGATCTCCTTCGGTTGCCCAGACCGCGCCCTGGCAAAGCTCGAACCCCTGCTCACCACTCCTGGCGCCCGCCCGGCCGGCCTGGCTCTGCAGACGCGCGCACTGATCGAGCTCGCCCGCTATGGTGAGGCCCTCGAGTGCCTGCGTGAACTAAGAGAACTGGGCAGCGATGAAGAGTGGCTGGACATCACCGAAGGCTGGTGTCATAAGCGCCTCGATGATCTGCCTACCGCCATTGCCTGTATGCGGCGTTTGGTGGAACGCGCCAACAAGTCGGCCATCGGTCACTTCAACTTGGGCTGCTATCTCGCCCTGGCCGGCGCAACCGAAGAAGCAATCGACGAGGTCACCCTGGCCTGCGGTCTGGACCAACAGTTTCGCGCCCTCGCAGAAAAGGAGGACGACCTGTTGAGCCTGCGCGACGAGCCGCGCTTTCAGGACCTGCTGCCGAACCTCCCGCCGAGCGCTCCCCCTTCCTAGGGGTCGCGCTAGACGGATTGCTCGCGGCCATGCTCAAACAGACACAGCCATCCGACAGAATCAGTTGTTGATGATGTCGATCAGCTCGAGACGTTCCCCGGACTCCAAGTCGATCTCGAGAACCACACCAATACCAGAGGCGTAGAACTTGTGCTCCGCGTTGCCTGGCTCGAGAGGCGAGGAGTCCCTGGTCTGCAGGCAGCCGGTAAAAGTCCCATAGGCAACCGTGACCGTCTCATTGAGCGAGATGACCTCGCCGATGTCCTCCGCCTCATCAAGGAAGAACTCCTGGCGGTAGCCATCACCGGGACAGGGCTCGGCTTTCATGATGACCCCAGCCAGGGCCCCATCTTCGCCACTCTCCCAGGACCCATCGAGATCCTTGAGGCGCCCGTCTTCGAAGTTCTTGGCGATCTCACCCACGTAATACACATCGCCGTTTTCATGCTGTGCAAACCAATCGCGAGTGTCCTCCACGACCACACCATCGATTTCGACGATGTCCATGACCTCGGAACACTCGATGTCGCCGATCTCGATCGTCTCCGCAAGAGTCGTTACACGGATGATCTCCTCACCCTCTTCGCCAACCTTTCTGTAGACCAGGGTCCGTCCGGGAATCAGAGGAAAGAAGTCATTGTCCACTACCGAGTCGAAGAGCTCCGGGTTCAGATCCGGATTGTAGACCCCGCAGCCGACGAGCTCACAGACCTCGAGCCTGGCTTCGTATTGCTCATGAGCAAGATCCTGTGCCTCCCTGAATTCTTCCCAGGCATCCGGCAAGCAGTCCATATAGGACTCTCCCCGACTGATGCAGGAAGCGACGCTGAGAAGAAAGTCCTCCCGCGCCTCGTACATGCTTGCCCTCCGCGCTGCACGGGCAACTTGCACGCAGATATTGCCATGATGCCCGCGGTGCACCGGCAGAGTCGAAACGGTTGCAGGCAGAACTCTTGCCTGATCAATGCCAGAATCAGCAGATGCGCGGTCAGGCATGAAACCGCCAAGTCCCAGGATGGCGACCGTCAGGCCGCTGACAATTGAGAGGCTTGGTTTACCAAGCAGATTTGTAGTGATCATCGTTACTCCTTGAAGCGTTGAGTGACTGTTGCGAAACGATCGCCATGCGATCCTTCGCATGAACGTCCAAGGCGTTCTAGGCGGCTCCCCTTAGGACCTCCTGAGCAGATAGGGGCGCTTGCAGAATTCTCGAGGCGGACAAAGGCCGGCGAATCTCCGATATCCTCTTCAGCCGTGAAATCGCAAAGAGTCGGTATCAGCAGCCATTCCTTCCACTTGTGTCCAAAGCACTGCAGCAGCAAAAGTCAGCCCACTTGCTGCCCCCTAAGGGAAACCTAAGCTTGAGGTCTCAGAATCCTCCCGGCTTGACATGGCCGGATCATGTCGAGCCGCCACGATTCCAATCCTTAGACCTCGCTCCATGAAGGTTCTGCTCATAGAAGATTCGAAGCGCCTGCAGAGATCTCTACGCCTCGGCCTGAGCCGCTCGGGGTTTGCAGTCGATGTAGTCGGCGATGGCGAGGAAGGACTCGCATACGCCCTGCACGGCAAGTACGACGTCATCATCCTCGATCTTCGACTACCCAAGTTGGACGGGATGGCTCTCCTCTCGCGTCTTCGCAATGAGGGCAACAAAGTCCACGTGCTCATTCTCTCCGCCAAGGACCAGACTGCCGAGCGCGTAGAGGGTCTTCGCCTCGGTGCCGACGACTACCTGACCAAGCCATTCGACTTCGACGAACTTGTCGCCAGACTGCAGGCCTTGGTCCGTCGCAAGTATGGAACCAAGAGCCCAGTGCAGAGTCTCGGCCCATTGGAAGTAGACACCAGTCGGCGCGCCGTCTCTTGTGGCGATGAAGAGATCGACCTCACCAAGAACGAGTACTCCGTTCTCGAATACCTGGTCTCCCGTCGTGGCCGCGTTGTCTCCAAGCTCGAGCTTCTCGACCATCTATACGCCGGAGCAGCCGCTGGCTCCGAGAACGCCGTTGAAGTCTTCGTTCACCAGCTACGCAAGAAGCTGCATGGCAAAGGGCGCGAAGGCCTGATTCAAACACGCAGGGGTCATGGCTACTTCGTCAACTGAACCCTGCGTGTTCTCCATCCGGCGTCGGCTCCTTCTGAGTCTGGCGGGCGGCTTCGCGATCTTGATCGCCGCCTCGAGCCTTTACCTCATGTCGCTGCTCGAGATCCAGGCAACCAATGAATTCGATGCCACCCTTCGCGCCAAGGCCGATGCCCTTGCGGCCCTGACCGACCAGGAGAATGGCTTCATCGAGTTGGACTACAACAAGGGGGACATGCCCGAGTTCGAGCGCGAAGAGGATCCCGAGTACTTTCAGTTCTGGCTGCAGACGGACAGTCGCGTCCTGTATCGCTCCAAGCATCTTGGCGAGAAGAACGACCTCCCTCTTCTCAGCAACGCACTGAATACCCGCGTCATCCAAGACATCGCCCTGCCTGATGGCCGTGCCGGGCGCATGATCTGCCGAGTCTACGAAGCCAAGGGGCCAGATGACGAAATCGATCCGGATGACAATCCAGAAGACATCGACCCCTCCATCAAAGCCCCGCCTCTGATTCTCGCGGTTGCACGTAGCCGCGAAAGCCTGGATACGATTCTTGCTTCCCTTGGCTGGAGCATCTTCCTCATCGGCTCTGCGGCCAGTCTCCTGGGCATGCTCTTGGCCTGGGCCGTTATCGCAGTCAGCTTCAGGCCCATTCACTCCATCACCCAACAAGTCCAAGGCCTGGATGCGGAGCACCTGCACGAGCGCGTCCAGTTGCCGAAGACACCCAAGGAGCTCGCCGCAGTTGTCAATCAGCTCAATTCCCTTCTCGAGCGCCTGGATGACAGCTTTCAACGAGAACGGCGTTTCGCGGACAACGTCGCCCATGAACTGCGCACGCCTATCGCCGAGCTACGTTCGCTGGCGGCGGTCGGGGCACAATGGCCAGACGATCAGACTTCGGTAGCTCGCTTCTTCGAGGATGTCAAAGATATCGCCGGCGCCATGGAAGGCGTCATTGCCGACCTCCTGCTGCTGGCGCGCTGCCAGGCAGGAATCGAGCAAGTGGACCGGGCACCTCTCAGCTTGCTGCAGGCCCTGACCAGCTCATGGAGCAAGCTCTCGGAGACTGCCACAGCAAAGGACCTCAAGTACAAACTCTTCATCGAAGAAGACATCATGCTCGATACGGATTCGGGCAAGCTGAACATCATCCTCACCAATCTCCTACGCAATGCAGTCGCGTACTCTCCAGCCGGCGAGGAAATCGTTGTCAGAGCCAGCAGGTCCGGCGCGGGCTTCGCAGTCGAGCTATCGAATTCTGCAGAGACTCTCAGCGCCGAAGAGCTCGGCCGCATCACCGAACCCTTTTGGCGCAAGGACGAAGAGGAGTCAGCCAGCGACCACGCCGGCCTCGGACTATCTCTGGTATCGTCCCTCAGCTCTCTCCTCGCCATGGAGATCCATTTCGCACAAGATTCTGATGGCACCTTCCGAGCTCGCCTGACCGGCTCTGCCTTGCAGGCGGACGAGCACTTCGGTGAGGGCCTCCGACACTCAGGTTGAATATGAACCTCCGCCCCCACCATCCACTAGATTCACTCCCGGGAGCCATGTCATGAAGCCTTACCTGACAAGCACGATTCTCGCCGCGCTACCACTGCTCGGATGCACAGGAGGTAGCAGTTCCAGCATCACGACCAATGACTCCACTCAAGCCGAGTTCGTCAGCAGTGATGTACAGGACTGGCCCAATCACCCCTATTTCCCCCTGACCCCAGGCACTCTTTGGGTCTATGCCGGGGAGAAGCATGGCGAGCACACGGTAGAGGAGGTGCGCGTCTTGGATCAAATGCGCGAGATCTGGGGTACTCGCTGCGCGGTGATCCAGGAACACATCTTCGTCGGCGGCATTCTCGATGAGATGACCTGGGAGCTCTTCGGCTTGGACTCGGAGGGCAACATCTGGAAGTTCGGCGAAGAATCTCTCGAGCGCGAGGATGGAGTCTTGCGGCGCTCGGATGACTCTTGGTTTGCCGGCGCCGGTGATGGCCTGCCCTGGATCGCCTTCCCTGCTGAGATGCGCGTGGGCGACGAGTTCGCCGGCTACAGCCCGGAAGGTAATGACCGGTTCCGAGTCGCCTCCCTGACGACCTCCGAGACCGTGCCCTACCAGGCCTTCTCCGATTGCCTGGAGCTCGTCGAGAACGAAGAGGACGCGGAGGACATGGATATCATTCTGTACGCGCCGGACGTGGGCAGAGTGTCGGAAACGAATGTGTCCGGGAGATTGGAGCTGATTGAGATGCGCAAGCTGTCGGTTCTGAGGCCAGGGCGCGGGAGCAGAGTGGTACGCAGGAATGAGCCGGATCCGGTTGGTGCTGGGGAGAGGTAGGGGACGGCCTTCTTCCAAGCGGAGAATTGGTGGGTCGTGTAGGACTCGAACCTACGACCAAGTGTGTATGAGACACCTGCTCTAACCAACTGAGCTAACGACCCGTTCTCTCAAGCCGCTCAGCCTATAACATTGCCGGCGCCTCTCAACGAGACAGACGGAAATGCTGGCATGAGCAACGGCCCCAGACCCCAAGACCCAGAACTCCAAGACTGGCTCCAACGGATCACCCTCCTTCAGGATCGTATTTGCGCAGCCATCCGCATGGCCCAGACCGAGCAGAGTGCCCAGGTTCTCAGCCGCTCGGTCCGCGACGAGGCCGGCGATACCATCTTCGGTCTCGACATCGCCGCCGAAACCGTCCTCCTTCCCCTCTGCGAAGAGTGGGCTCATACCCTGACCTTCACCCTCGTCGCCGAAGGCATCGAACCAAGCACAGGGAGATTCTTTGGCGAGAAAGGCAGCCAGGCGAAGTGGCGCCTCATCCTCGACCCGGTCGATGGCACCCGCGGGCTCATGTACGACAAGCGAAGTGCCTGGTCTCTGGCCGGACTTGCTCGCGAAAAAGCCGGCGGCGCCCGACTGGGGGACATCGAGCTCGCAGTCATGAGCGAACTGCCCAGCAGCCGGCAAAACCTTGCAGACCGACTCTGGGCGAGCCGAGGTCAGGGCGCCTACGGAGTACGCAGGAACCTCGATACAGGAGAATCACAGGACCTCCCCCTGGTCCCATCACAGGCCAAGGATCTGCGCCACGGCTTCGCCACGGTCTGCAACTTCTTCCAGGGTGGCAAGGCAATCATCTCACAGCTGGAAGAAGAGCTATTTGATCGCCTTCTCGGCGGCTGGCGCAGTGACAAGGCAGAGGTCTACTGCGATCAGTACATCAGCTCGGGGGGCCAGCTGGCGGAGCTCGTTCTCGGTCGAGATCGGATGGTGGTGGATCTGCGCCCACAGGTGCACCGCGCCCTCGGCAAGGGGAGCAGCCTCTGCTGTCGACCTTATGACCTCTGTACGCTGCTCATCGCTCAGGAGGCTGGCTGTGTGGTTCAGGATGTGGAAGGCAGTGAGCTGGATGCGCCCCTGGATACGACAAGCAACATATCCTTTGCCGCTTTTGCAAACCAAGACCTCGCGACGATGGTGCAGCCGGTGTTGAGTGAACTGCTGCGCAAGCAGGGTCTAGTCGACTAGTTGACTCTGACCCGCGACCTGAACGACGCGATCCTCTTCGGCGATCCACGCACTGAGCTTGCCGCCATAAACACAGCCGCTATCCAAGCCGATCACTCTGTCCGTTAGCACGAGGCCGCGTCTGGCCCAGTGCCCGAAGACAACAGTCTTGCTACCGGAATAGTGCGCGTCCCAGGGGGCGAAGGGCGGATCCGGGGGTGGCCAGTCTTTCTTGGGGCGCGCGCCAGCCGCCGTGCAGTAGCGGACTGTGACCGCAAAGTTGATCTGCTCGTCACTTAGCTTGCTGAGATCCGATTCGGTCCATTCTGGGTGCAGGCCGGCGTGCACCATGATCAGGTCGTCCATGACCCGAACAACGGGCTGGGCAGCAAGCCAGGTGGCGAGCGGCTGATCTTCGATCTTGCCTCGGCGTAGCCAGCTAAGGTCGTGATTGCCGAGCACTGGCGCTGCCTTCAGATCGTGGAGGCGACGAAGGACTCCCAGGGAATCAGGACCCTTGCTGACCAGGTCACCCAGGGGATGGAGCTGATCCACCCCCGCTTGGAAACCAGTCGCTGCGAGCAGGCGATCCAGAGGCTCCAAGCAGCCTTGAATATCGCCTATGAAGATCCTTCGCATGGGATGCCCGATGCGAACCGGGGACTGAGATCAGCCGCGCTGATCGAGAGGGACGTAGTCGCGACGATCGTGACCGATCCAATTCGCGCGGGGACGAATGAGTCGATTGTTGCTGAACTGCTCGAGGATGTGAGCTACCCAACCGCTGACCCTGCTGATCGCGAAGATGCAGGTGAACAGGTCGGGACTGATCCCCATGTAGTAGTAGGTGGAGGCAGAATAGAAGTCGACGTTCATGTCGATGCCCTTGCGCATCTTCATCAAGGTCTCCAACTTCTCCGACATCTCGAACCACTTGGGCTCACCCTTCACCGCAGCCAACTTCTGCGAGAAGTCCTTGAGGACGAGGGCGCGAGGATCCACGACCTTGTAGACCCGGTGACCAAAACCCATGACCTTCTCATTGCGAGCGAGGAGGCCATCGAGATGTGCTTCGACTTCGTCGACCCCATCGATCTCGAGAAGCATCTCCATCACCGCCGTATTGGCGCCGCCATGTAGGGGACCCTTGAGGGTGCCGATGGCGGAGGTGACGGCCGAATACATGTCGCTCAGGGTGGCAGCGGTTACTCGAGCTGCAAAGGTCGAGGCGTTGAAACCGTGCTCCGCGTGCAGGACCAGACAGACATCCAGAATGCGTGCTTCCTCATCCGTGGGCACCTGGCCCGTGAGCATGTAGAGGAAGTTGGCAGCGTGACTCAGATCCTGGCGCGGTTCGAGAGGATCCTTGCCCTCACGAAGGCGTGCGTAGGCAGCGACGATGGTGGGGATCTTGGCCTGTATGCGCACCCCGCGATGCAAGTTGGTCGCCCGGTCATCGCCGGCGCTTGGACTGTCGTCAAAGCAGAGCGCGGAGACCACGGTCCGCATGCAGTCCATGGGAGTGAGGGCCGGGGCCAATTGGCCGATCAGGGCCAGAATCTCCTTCGAGAGTCCGCGCTCCTGGCGCATGGCCGGTCGGAAGCTGTCCAGATCAGCCTGGCTGGGGAGCTCGCCATTCCAGAGGAGCCAGGTGGTCTCCACGAAGTCCGTGTGATCCGCCAGATCCTTCAGGAGATAGCCACAGTAGCGAAGCTCGCCAAGCTCTCCGTCGATCTTCCCAATCGCAGAATCCGCGGCATAGACGCCCTCGAGTCCACCTCTGGGAGCTGCCTTACTCTCGGTCATCGCTGTCTACCTACGTCCTTCAATGGGGAATGTACCTGCCCCCATGCTATTCGGCGCTCAAACCCGGATTCCTTGTGCAGGGAGGATATGAGGCGCCTTGTGCGATTCTGAGGATGGGCTCGAGAGCCTCTCAGAGGCCCGATTGGGGTCGAATCGGGGGCCGGCCAAGTTATCCGCAGAGGCTCTTCTCGGCAACTGTCCGAATCTCAACGGAAGGGCTGGATCTCCACTGGATTGCTCCAACGACGCAATCCACGGTGAGCAATCGGGTCGAGAGTCATTCCTAGCGCATACAGGGAGATCCCAGAAAACTCGCTGATCAGCGGGAAGCGCACCTGGGCGGTGCCCTCACCCCCGGTCCCGAGGATCCCCAGGTTGTTCATGAAGAGCGGGCCAGGGTTGATGGACCAGAGCATCCAGATGTCCGGGTTGAGGGGCAGGACCCTCTGTCCCAAGTCGATGCCAGGCTCAGCGCCCGCAGAGAGGGCGATCCAGTACGGCTGACCGGCGTCGGATGGGCTCAGGTACTCGAGGTCGAGGAAGCTGTCATTGCCCTCGGCTGGGGTCGAGCTGAGTTCTGCCAGTGGTTCCAGAGCCAGGTCAATGGTCGCCCGCTGGCCCAGATCGAGGACCCGGATGGTCCTGGTCTCGGAAATGTGCCCGGGAGCCGAAAAGGTCACATCCCAGAGCCCGATCGGCATCCACATGGCAAAGCGACCATCGCGGGCGCGGCTGAAGGAGCTCTCGCCAGAGCGAACGAAGCCAGGACTCAATTCGATCTTGCCGGCGATCGGGTCACCGGTCGTTCCGGAGCTAAGGTGCCCGCGAAGCACCGGATCCCAATTGATGAGTGCTTGCTCCACGCCGGGCCAGACTCTCGCTTCCTCCTGCTCGGTGAACTGGAAGGGAGGCTGAAAAGAGGTGCCGACCTCGATGAGGAAAGCCATGGCGCCATTCTGCCAGTAGTCCTCGGGGGACTCGCCGGAGGCCGAAGGCACTCGGGTGGCGTAGTTCATGGGCCCACGCAGGTCGTCCGCAAAGGCCTGGATGAAGTTGCTGAGCGCAGCGGTGAGCGGTGGGTTGATACAGGAGGGCGGTGGATAGGTGAACAGCACCTCCTGTCCCGAGCTGTGGAAGTCCAGATACAGCTCCGGTCTCAGGTACTCGGCGAGGGCGCGCATGGTCTGCACCTCGGGCTCGCTCGCCGGGCCGGGGCCATGGTAGGTGTTGCTACTCGTGTTAGAGCTTGATCCGCAGTTCGTTGCCCAACGGGTCGGGTAGTTGCGGTTCAGGTCGACACCGAAGCTGCCATCACCGTTGTTGCGCCGATTCTTCCGCCACCAGTTATCCACGCTCCAGACATGGGCAACTCCATCCGGATTCACCATGGGCACAAAGTAGATCTCGTTCTCGTAGATCACCTGGCTGAGCACGCTGTCGTTTACCGAACTGGCCAACAAGCGGCGCATGGCGCCGATAACCATGAATGGCGCGTTGAGCTCACGGCAGTGATGCTGGGCAGCGACGATGATGCCAGGCTGATCCTCTTCCTCGTTGACCTTGTTGGAGACTTTCAAGGCGAAGATGCTGCGACCCTGGGCCGTCTTGCTCGCACCTGGCAAGGCACTCAAGTCGACCACCTTGGCGATGTCCGGATACTGAGCTGCAAGGTCGGCCATCTCCTGGTTGATCTCAGCGACCGTGAAGTAGCGGTTGTCACCTGGCACCGCTTCGGGGCCTGCGGCCTGGGCGCGATCCGCGAGAATCTCGGCGAAGGGGCGGCCCCGCTCGAGCAAGGAGGCCTCTGGAAAGAGGCGGCGGAAATACCCGATCTCAGCGGGCGGCACGACCACCTTCCGGATACCAGCATCGTGAGCATGCAAGACATCGAGATTCGGCAGCGCAGCGCGCTGAGCCTCGGTGAGATGCTCACCGATCTCGAAGAGATAGCTGGTTTCCGGATTCTGGGCAGGGAGGGAAAGGGCCAGGCATAGACCCAGGCCGAGGGCGAGCTTGATGGACATCGAGGGGGACTGATGGGCGAGAGGATTGGAATTGGGGGCAGGCAGGGCCATTGTTCCCGGACGACCCTAGATCGGAAAGCCCCGGAGGTTATGGAATTAACCCGGGTCATGCCCCAGCCTAGCCTTGCTGTCGATGACTGAGCATCCCCGCCAGGACGAACCCAGGAGTTTCTTACGGGCTGCCGGCTCAATCTCCGGCATGACCATGGTCTCCCGCATCCTGGGCCTGCTGCGGGACATGCTCACCAGCTACGCCCTCGGGGTGAGCTGGGCCTCAGGGACCTTCGTCCTCGCCTGGATGCTGCCAAACCTGCTGCGGCGTCTCTTTGGTGAAGGCGCGCTTTCGGCCGCATTCATTCCTGCTTACAGCAAGAAGCTGGCAGCGGGGGATGGTCAGGGAGCTCGCGCTCTGCTCGCCGGGGTCAGTGGTGGCTTGCTCATCCTGCTTACCTGCCTGGCGGTCCTGGTCCTCTTGCTCAGCTTTTTCATGCCCGTTGAGGCCTGGGGCCTGGCTGGCGAAGGGGTGAGCGAGACCGAGCGTGGCAGCCTGATGAGCGAGCTGCTTGCCATCCTCTTTCCGTATGTGATCCCGGTCTGCCTCTTGGCAGTCTATGCCGGGGCACTCAACTCCCTCGGTGTCTTCGCCATACCTGCGGCAGCGCCCATTGTGCTCAACCTATGTTGGATAGGCGGACTGATGATCGCGCTCTGGCAAGGGGGCGGTGATCTTGCAGGAATGACTCGCATCATCGCCTTCTGCCTCCTCGGTGGGGGCCTGCTGCAGTTGCTCCTGGCGGTGATCCCTCTCCTACGGCGGGGGCAATTCAGCGCGCCACGAGTCCCGCAACCCGGCGGTCCAGAATGGGGAGTCTTCCGGAGCATGGGCCCAGCCATCCTCGGCCTGTCCCTGGTGCAGCTCAATCTGCTGC
This sequence comes from Planctomycetota bacterium, assembly GCA_021776805.1. Classification (GTDB taxonomy): domain Bacteria; phylum Planctomycetota; class UBA1135; order UBA1135; family UBA2386; genus JAJFFD01. The sequence goes on along the minus strand of JAJFFD010000159.1, from coordinate 6,057 downwards.
TCGACCAGGCTCTGGCTGAGTACCTGGTCGGGGCGGGTGCCAGTTTTCATATCTTTCTGTCAAACAGACTTCTCCTTCTACCCCACGCCCTGGTTGCCCTGCCCATCGCGGTAGCCATCTTCCCCCGTCTGGCAAACCTCGCCGGCAGCGATAGCGGCGATGAGCTACGCGCCACCCTGGGGCGAGCTCTGCGCAACACTCTCTTCTTGGCGGTGCCCGCGGCGGCTGGCTTGATGCTGATCGCGGGAGACCTCATCGAGGCGATCTTCGTTGGCGGTCAGTACGGGCTCGCGGATGTGCCCGATACACGCTGGACAACCGTCGCGCTGGTGGCCGGCCTACCCGCTCTGGGGGCATCACAACTCTACGTGCGTGCCCTCTACGCCCTCGGCGAAGTCGCCGCGCCCGCCCGCATCGCCGCCTGGTTGGTGCTACTCAATCTCGCCCTCAATCTCAGCTTTGTGCTTGGGCTGGGAATGGGCGTGGCCGGATTCACCTTGGCGACCAGCTGCTGCGCATTCATCAATCTCGCCGCCCTCAAGCTCAAGACCGACCGCGTTCGCCCCAGCGAAGAAATGCTTGCCAAGGGCTACTACCTGAGGCTTCTGCTGGCCACCGCAGTCATGTCAGCGGCGGTCTTCGGCAGCCAGGGACTCTTCGCAGTGGATAGCAGGCTCGAGCTAGTGCTGTTCCGACTTGTAGTCCCCATCCTTGCTGGCATCGGCAGCTATGCCCTTGTGCACCTCCTGATGCGCAGCCCGGAGCTCACTCCCCTCCTGCGCGTCTTGCGTAGGCGCTGAACTACTCCACCCGGACGAGTTCCATGAAGGAACCGTCCGCCTTGCTCAAGCGAAGTTTGGTTCCGGCCAGGTCGACTTGCCTGGACTCGGTACTGCGGGCCCTCTCCACACTCAACTGACCCTCAGAGCCCACTGCGTGGCCCTCGAGGCTGGTCATCATCAGTTGCTGGCCACGCAAGACGTAGCGCCGCACACTCGCCTGCACTGCAGGCTTGGCGGAGCCCTTCTGCGGAACCTGCAAGTAGAGCTGCATGTGTTGGCGACCAAAGAAGACGTAGCCGCTGCACCCGATCAGTTCGCCGCGCCCTGGCAAACTGTAGCGCTCCAACTTGAACAGTCCCTCGAGAGGGCTCGCAGCAGCGAACTGCTGTATGAGGTCCTTTCTCTCCACGGAGCTGCGGAAGGGCTCCTGCACAGGAGTCAGAGCCTTGCGAGCTTTCGGCGCCGCGGCAGGAACGGTCTTCCCCTGCGGATCCTGGCTGCCCATCGCGAAAAGAGCGATCAAGAGGAGAATGCGCATGGGCATAGCTTACATTGCGCCTGCATCATCGCCCATGAGCATCCAGCTCGCAGCGCTACTGACCAACATTGCCCTCGCTGTCCTCAAGTTTACCGTGGGGTCGCTCGCCTCCTCACGCGCACTCATCGCGGATGCTTTCAATTCCGCTGGCGATGTATTCGCGACCTTCGTCGCCTGGGTGGCATTCCGCTACGGCAAGATGCCGCCGGACGAGAATCATCCCTATGGGCATGGCAACGCCGAAGCGCTCGCCGGCCTGCTTATCGGTGGCATGCTCTGCGCGACCGGTGGCTTCATCTGCATCGACGCCTTCTTCTTCTTCAGAGAGGAGGGTCGTGGCACCCCAGAGGTCATGGCCATATACGCGGCAGCACTCACCGCCGTGGTCAAGGAGATCCTCTATCAGGTCTCAATACGCAGCGGTCGACGTACTGGCTCCCCCACACTACTAGCCTCCGCCCGCGACCACCGCGCCGACGTGGTCACTGCCCTCGGCGCAGCGGTCGGGATCTTCATCGCCCGCTCGGGCTATCCACAGGCGGACACCATCACCGGCAGTCTGATCGGCCTATACATTCTGTTCTTGGGGCTCAAACCTGTGCGGGAAAACGTTGGCATCCTCATGCAGGAAGCGCCTCCGGAGATGGCCAAGTCCGCAGCCAGCCTGGCGGAAAGCCAGACTGGGGTTATCAGCGTGCGACAAACCAGAGTTCAACCCATGGGCGGCAGCTATCGCATGGACATGATTCTCGCCGTGGATGGGACCATGACCGTTTCCGAAGCACACGAGCTGGCACATCGAGTCGAAGAAGCGATCATCGCTGCGCTCTCTCGGCTCACCGAAGTGCACGTGCACGTTGAGCCCAACGAAGAGAGCTCTCAGTAGACCTTGATCATCACGTCGGGCAAGGTCTCGCCCTCGATACAGTCGACGATCACGTGCCCCTGAATGAGCTTGCGACGCATGGCAGACGCTGGGTCGCTGGGGATCGCCCTGGTCTGAATCATGATGTCCGCATCCAGTCGCACTTCGCCGGGAGGCAAGCGACCGATCTCGAAGTAGCCATTCGCATCGCTGACCACGATCTCGAGGCCCGCCGGGCCATGCTCGTGGTAGACCTTGGCGGCAGGGACACCCTGACCATTGTTACCATTGACCACCTGACCATGCACCATCGCCGATCTGGCCACCACTAGCTTCACTGGCTGATCGTTCGCCTGCACCTGCAGACGCCGATGGGTGAATTCGGGCGGCAGAGAGGATAGCAAGATGGCGGTCTTCAATGGTGCTGCCGGCAAGTGCTTCATCACGAACTTCCCCTGGTCATCGCTCCTGGCGCTAACCCCGGGCACCTGATAGGCGCGTAGCTCCATGGGCTGCGTCATGAGCCCCTCACAAAACTCAATTGAACCCTTGAGCAACTTGGTGGCCTCCAAGGTCAAGTCCAGGGAACTCCTGCCGCGAATCTCCCAGTCGAGTTCTTGTACTGCGAAGCCCTCCTGAAAAACGCGTACCAGCAAGTAGCGAAGGTTTTCCGAGAAGCCTTCCAAGGTGAAGCTGCCATCACCACGGGTCTCGGTCTCCATCAATAGCACACCGCGCGAACCACCACCAAAGGCCTGCACTCGCGCACCCGCCAGCAGCGCCGGTGGCGCGAAGATCTTGCCCTCGGCAATTGCAGGCGCCCCCAACTCGATCTTCGACTGCACACCAACTTCGAGAAGACTCCAACTCAGACCAAAGCCGGGAGCAGAAACTCGCGCCAAGGCGGAACTGCCGGCGAGATCATCCGCAGTGAATTGCAGAGCACCCTCGGGACTCTCGAAATCAGCCAGCTTGGCGGTCGGCGAAGCGCTCGATTTCTCCGGCTCATGGGCAAAGAGCTCAATGCGTAGCCCTTCCGGAACCGCGCCTTGCCCATCGACTACCTGCAGGGATGCGGTGGCATCCACCCACTCCCCCACGCTCCAATAGATCAGGCCAAACACAAGGGCAGCAGGCAGGCCAATCCTGATGGTGACCGGCGCGTTGGCGATACGGCCCCGGGGCTTGGGCCGTGGTTTCCGCCGGGGTCTCCTACTGGGGCTATCGGTGGCAGTCAAGCTCACCGAATTCTGGGTCCAGGCCTGGGGCAAAGCAAGGGGGGCTGGGTAAGGTGCAGCAATGAGCGAGGCAGTGGATCAAGCCAAGCAGGCGGTTGGCTATGCAGCAGCAGATCTTGTCGAGTCCGGGATGCGGGTAGGGCTGGGCACCGGATCTACCTTCGTCTATGTGCTAGACCGACTCGCTGAGCGGATGCGCGGCGAGGGTCTCGAACTGATCGGAGTTCCCACCAGCGAAGCTACGGCGGCCAGAGCACGCGAGCTCGATATCCCTCTCACCAGTCTGGACGAAGTCGATGAACTCGATTTGGCCATCGATGGTGCCGACGAAGTCGACCCCATGAAGAACTTGATCAAAGGCGGGGGCGGCGCACTCGTACGCGAAAAGATCGTCGCCAGCGCGGCACGCCGCATGCTCGTCATCGTCGGCGAGAACAAGATGGTCGATCGACTCGGCGCCACCTTCCTCTTGCCGGTCGAGATGATGGCCTTCGGTCGTCGCCAGGTAGCCGCCGAGCTGCGCAAGCTCGAGCTCGAACCCCAACTCCGCCAAAACCAAGACGGCGAACCCTATCGCACAGACAACGGCAACATGATCTACGACTGCAAGCTCGGCAGCTGTGAAGATCTCGGTGGACTCGAGATCGAGATCAACAGTATTCCTGGCGTCCTCGACAACGGTCTCTTTGTCGATATGGCCGAGAAGATTCTCATCGGTGATGAATCCGGGAAAGTGCGAGTCGTCGATTGACCTCGATCGAGAACGAGAGAGCATGGTGACCGCGAAACGATGATCATCTACCTCCTCCGCCATGGAATCGCCGCTGACACTGCGGCCGATGGTTCGTACAGCGACGAAGGCCGTCCGCTCTCCGAAGATGGACACAAGAAGTTGAGCAAGGCTTTGCAGGCCTATCGCAAACTCATGCTCCCTCCGGATCGCATCCTCGCCAGCCCACTGCTACGTGCACAACAGACCGCCGAACTACTCCGTGAGTCCCTTGGCTCGAGCATCGAAATCGAAGCAACACCAGCTCTTCACCATTCCGTCGCCCCCACCGCCATCCTCGAACAACTCCAGGGTGATCTTCTCGAGGACGTGGGCTCGATCGCTCTGGTCGGCCACGAGCCACATCTGGGCAACCTCTTCGGTCTGCTGCTCTCATCCTCCTCCCGCCGCTCGATTCCTCTGAGCATGGGCATGATGGTGGCCATCGAAGTCCTCGAGGCTCAGGCCATGACCGGCCGGCTGGTCTTCTGCCTCTCCCAGAAGGAAGCGCGCAAGCTCGCCTAGGCCTGCAGGGTCTTGTGCAGGTATAGGCCGGCCAGGACGACGGCGTTGTGAATCTCCCCCGACTGCGCGCGCCGCTCCACTTCATCCAAGGGCATGGTGATCACTTCCAGATCCTCCCCCGCATCCATCTGAATCTCCCCCACCAGTTCGCAGCCCGTGGCGAGGAAGGTGCTGCAACGATTGCTGAAGAGGGCCGGGTTGGGATTTACCTCGCCGATCTGCCGAATCTCGCCGGGCTCATAGCCGGTCTCTTCGCGTAGTTCTCGCGCCGCCGCCGCCATGGGCTCTTCACCAGGATCGACGATGCCGCCGGGGATCTCGAGGGAGAATGCGCGGGATCCCTGCCGCCATTGGTTGACGAGGATGACCTGCTGGTCGCTTGTGATCGCGACGATGTTGACCCAGTTGGCGGTGTCGATGACGAACATGCCCGACTCGCGACCGGTGCGCGGAGATCGTCGCGTCGCTTCGCGTACGGTGAAGACCTTGAACTTGGCGAGCTGGCGTTCGCGCAGCTCTTCCCAGGGTTGGAGGGGCATGGTTAGCGCTTTGTGGTGAGGGTGATGTCGTTGTAGTGCTTGCCGAGTTGGACTTGCATGGTGGTGCCAAACGCCTGTCCGCCTGTTGTGTAGATCTTGGCAAGACCAGACACTCCAAACTCGATGCTGAACTGGCCTCTCGAGTCGGTTTGGACGTACCTTGGAACTACCAGTCTTCCATCAACATAGAATTCATACTTCCTTGGCGCGCGTCCGAGTTTGATTCCTCCCTTCGAAGGCGCTGCACCTCCTGGCGAGCGGTTCCCTCCATCGATAGTCAATCCCACAACCAAGGAAGCAGCCGGTGATCCATCCGGGTACAAAACCTGTCCGGATAGCATGCCCGTGCTGCCATCAGCGACTCGCTGCTCCGGATCCTTCGCTGCCATGTAGAAAGTCATCTCCTCTTCCCTCGCTTCGAATTCCCAGCGGACACCCCGATAGCCCTCGGCCTGTGCAAACACCGTCATGCCCCGCTTTTCTGGGAGCCCGGCGAACAAGAAACGCCCTTCCTCATCCGCAACTACATTCCGCTCATTCACATTGAGCTTGGCGCCTGGCACGGGCACTCCATCCACGCCGGTGAGCAGACGCCCCTGTAGATCCCAAAGAGGAAAGGGCCGCATGGAGATGTTGAGATCAGAACCGGGAACAACGTCCTTCCGGGAGACTCCCCAGTACATGGGGTGGGAAATCACCAGCCATCGCGCCGAGCCTCCCGCAGCATGAACTTGAAATCTCCCCTCTGCATCCGTGGATGCACTAGTGAACATGATCTCTGGGGACCCAGGCCTGAACTTG
>JAJFFD010000158.1 GCA_021776805.1 Planctomycetota bacterium | reverse complement strand
GGTCAGGGTGACCACCATCACCAAGGGCTGCAGCAGGGACCAGAGGAAGCCCAGGGCCATGTTGCGGTACATGACCTTGACGTTCTTTCCAACCAGGTTGGAGAGCACGAAGCGGTAGCGGTACAGGTCGGTGAAGGTTTGCACGGGCTAGTCGGCGAGGCAGCTCTCGAGAATTTCGACGATACGATCGGTTGCCCGACCATCCCCATAGGGATTGGGAGCCTCTGCCATCTCGGCATAGATAGGGGCTTCATCCAGGAGCAGGTTGGCTTGCTTCAAGATCTCAGCCGGGTCCCGACCGACCAGACGGGCACAGCCAGCGTCAATTCCTTCTTGCCGTTCCGTGCGCTCGCGCAGAACCAAGACCGGCTTGTTCAGGCTGGGTGCCTCCTCCTGAACGCCTCCCGAGTCACTGAGGACCAGATCGCTGGCCAGCATTGCGGCGATGAAGTCCGCGTAGCTGAGGGGATTCATGAGTCTGATCCGCGGCTGATGCTCCAGCAGATCATGGACCTGTTGGCGGACCTTGGGGTTGGGATGCACGGGAAAGAGGATCTCCACATCCTCGCGCGCGGCCAAGTTACGTAGACCTGCGCAGATCCCTGCAAGGCCGGCACCGATGCTCTCTCGCCGGTGGGCGGTCACCAGGATCTTGCGCTGCCCATTCGTCGCCGCGTACTTGTCCTTGCTTACCCGGGGCAGAGCCCAGTGCAGGGCATCGATGACCGTGTTGCCGGTGACATAGACCTGTTCTTCGCCCACCCCTTCTCGCAGCAGGTTTTCAGCCGCCCGCTCGGTCGGCGCGAAGTGCAGATCCGCCAGACAACCGAGCATGCGCCGGTTCATCTCCTCGGGAAAGGGATGCTCCCGATCACCGCTGCGTAGGCCTGCCTCCACATGAGCAAAGGGGATTTGTCGGTAGTGGCAGGCCAGCCCCGAGATCATCACGCTGCTCGTATCACCCTGCGCTAGGACGAGGTCAGGCTGTTGCTCGAGGAGCACCCCATCCATGACTCGCAGCATGCGACTGCTCAAGTCCGCGAGTTCTTGGTCTTCTCGCTGCAGATCCAAGTCCAGATCGCTGCGGACAGAAAAGAACTCGAGGCAGTCATCGAGGAGCTCGCGATGCTGGGCGGTGGCCAGGACACGGAGCTCGAAGGCCGGCTTGCGCCGGAGTGCGTGCACCAGGGGCGCGAGCTTGATCGCCTCGGGCCTGGTGCCGATGACGATGAGAATCCGTGACTTGCCCTTGCTGCTCATGATCAGGAACCCGCGCGGCGGATCGTATACCCTGCCAGGATGCGGGAATAGCGCGGCCTTGACCCCTTCTTGACATCAATTCGGGGTTCCAGCCTAGACTCTCTCTCATCGCCAAGCCGGATCGAGTCAACCGCCTTCTCATCTGGGTCCTGCTGTCCGCAGCTGGGCTCCTGGCCCTCGGTATGATCGCCCTCTGGTCGGCCCTGCAGGATGCGGAGGCGGGGCAGCGATTTGCCGCCGAGCGAGCGGCCCGCTTTACGGCCCGCGAACTCAGCGCGGCTCTCCAGGATCCGGCTCTCCTGGAAAAGATGCCAGCTACCCAGCGCTTCGACCTCAATGCGGATGGACTGGTGCTTCCGGAGGGATGGCGCGCGCCCCTGATGGAGGATCCCCGCTATGCCATGCCCTCCATCCTGGCCCTGAAGCTAGGTGAGGCGCAGCGCCTCGAGTTTGTCGGCGAACACACGAGAGCCGCTGAACTTCTCGATGAGCTTCAGGGCAGCACTGGGATCGAAGCCCGGCTCCGTGATCACTTTGCCCTCCAGCGCGCCTGGCTCGCACATCGCATGGGCGAGTTTGAGCTGCGGAACAGAACCCTTCTCGAACTGCAGACTCCCGAACCAACCGCCTTTCGGCAGGACATTGCCGGGGTCATTCTCCTGCTCGCAGCCAGTGAACAGGAACTGCCCGACTGGACTCGAGACGCACTGTCTGCTCTCGATGAACAAAGCCTCGTCGCCCTGCCTATGCGGCTACGCGACTATGGGCGCGATGCCGAGGCCGCCGCGATCCAAGCCGCTGCGACCAGGATCATCGAACAGCGCCGGACACTTCGACTAGCCGCTGGTCAGATCGACAGGCTGCGGGCTAGCACTGAGGTCGTTGCAGTCTCGGCAGAAGGTCGCATTCTCGTCTTCCATCCCGCAGGGGAGGAGCGTGGCTTCGGTGCTCAGTTCACTCCGCAGGCCTTTCTCGCCATCCTGCGCGCCGCCGACAGTCCTTGGCTCTCGGCTCCCTTCGCCGGCGTCCCCAGTTACGGCAGCGAGATCACAGCCAATGCCATCCCGGTGCTGGTCCCTGCTCTCGCCATCCTGCCCGAACCCATCCAGGCAACCAATCCTCTCCTCGGTCCCTACGGCCTCGCCAGCCTTCTTCTGCTCCTCGGTCTCAGCATGGTCCTCAGCCTCAGTGCCATGCTGCGTTCCATGGGACGTGAGTCCCAGGCTCTCCGCGCCCGCGGCGAGTTTCTCACCTCCGTTACCCACGAGCTCAAGACTCCCCTTGCTTCCATTCGGCTCCTTGCCGAGCGACTGGACGAGGGGCGAGTCACCGACCCTGATCAGGCCCGTCGCTACTTCAGCCTGCTAGCTGGTGAAGCTGCGCG
>JAJFFD010000157.1 GCA_021776805.1 Planctomycetota bacterium | reverse complement strand
GCTGGTCGAATCGACACCAACAGCAGCATCAGGGCCGATGTTGAGGAAGATGACTGCCGGGGTGCCATTGAGGCCACCGGTGCCCATCCCGTCGCCGGGGTTCCGCGAGAGATCGAAGATCATCTCGATGCTGAAGGTCTGACTGGTGTAGAGCAGCTGACCACGATCATTGAGCGGCCAGAGATCGGCGTTGTCGATCGTATTGAGAAGATCCGGCTCAGCAGTGCCAAGACGGGTGAATGGTGCCGGCGGGATGCCTTCACCAGCCACGTCCATGTGCAGACGACGGAGTCGCATATCGTCAGTGGCTGCTTGTTGGAGGTGGAGAACGTCATAGCCACCAGCGAGGCCGCCACGGCCCAGGGAACCGGGGACGATGTCCAAACCACCCTGGATACCTCTGATCGAGCGCATGATCTGGCCCGTCATCGTGCCCGTGGTGAGGTCGTATTCGGCGAGATCACCGTTCCCATCGGCATTGACCCACATGCGTGTAGGCGCCGCATTCGGATCGATGTCGCCGTTGCCGTCGAGACGACTGGTCGGGTCGATGCCAAAGCCATAGGTGATTTCGTCAGCGTTGGCGTAGGTGGTGATAATGTCGCCAGCCGTGTCGATTTCGAAGGTCGAAGAACCGAAGTTGCCGGTCCAGAAGGAGCCGTCTCCACCGTTACCGGTGCGGTCGTAGGCGTTGCCTCGATTGATGCCAGCCTGCTCAGGCTGGAGGACGTTGCCGGAGATCAGACCACCGAGGACGGTGACCGGGCCGTTCTGGGACTGCCAGTTCGGGCCACTGAGGCCGTCCAGCAAGTTGCCGTCGACGTCGCTGATCTGGATGCCGAAGTCAAAGCCGAAGGCGAGGTTGGCGCCGTCGGTCACGCCATCGCGGTAACCCCACTCGGAGGCCTGCGCAAATCCTGGCTGGAACCAGGAGCGGATAAAGGAGCCCGTGTTGTCGAAGGCCGTCACAAAGTGTAGGCCGCCTACTGCGGGGCTGATTCGCGTGCTAACGAAGATCTCGCCGTTCAGGTGCTGAACGCCGAGGTTTCCGTTTTCGCCGGTGGCGGCATCGAGATCGAGGACCAGGCTCTGGGTAGAAAACCCGGCGGCCAAGTCTCGCTGGGCCGTTAGGTCCATAGAGATTGTGGTTGCGGCTATTGCGGCCGCTGCAAAGGGTACGAACTTCTTCATGGAATGTTGCCTCGAATGGCTTTGGGAAGTGGACGGTCCAATCTTCACCCGTGCGAGGGAGCTAGCGAGAGAGACCGAAGGACACAGCGTGAACTCGAAGAGAACCCACGCTCAATCGTTTGCAGACTAGCAAGCCATTCGCCGATGTAACTTGCCTGCGCTATGGAAGCTTTCCCAGTGCGGAGAAGCGCCTCGGCTATGCGCCCGGGCATGAATACTCGAGTGTGCGCAAGTGGCCTTGCGAACGCTTCTAGGTGATGAATCCGGAAGTCGAGTCGGCGCAAAAAAAGTCGTGCGTACCGGAATCACTTGCGGGCAAAACTCATCAAGCCTGCACAAGCAGCTGCAACGATTGTCTACGTAGCAAAGTGAATCGAGCTTCCTCTGTTCCCTCGATCTACTTCGCCAGGTACCCGAATGAACTGATGAATGGGTACAGACAAAGAGCTCATAGCCGCCTTGCGGCCATGAGCTCTATCAAGTTCGTGCTCAGAGTTGAACGAATCCGCGGGTGGGATTGTTCGGATCAGAGCCCATTTCACCAGTTGCGATGGTGCCGCTCTTCAATTCGACCTCGAAGACGAGTCCTGCCATGTCGTTCCCGCTGATACCGATGCCCCCATCCGTGTCCGCATCGAACTCGAATACCGTTCCATTCATGAAGGTGTCGGGACTGAAGCTGAAGGTCAGGGTCAAGTAGTCGCCATTGGCACTGCCATAGTTGCTAGGCCCATCATCCGAACCGAACCAACCCTGCAAAGCAATTGGGTCACAGGGGCTGGCGTTCTGCTGATTCGTACCTGCGAATACCAGCCCAGCAGCGATTTCGGAGCCGTTTCGGTAGGTGCCCAGACAGGCCGCTAGAAGGCTGTTGCCGCCTTCGAAGACTTCCGCCATGCCGGCGTTGTCCGTATCCCAGCGGAAGACATTGTCGAAGAGAGATTGGGTCGTCGCCGACGGGCTATTCGGCAGAATGGTCATGGTCACTCGCACCACCGACAGACTCGGGTCGGTCTCCTCGTTGGTCACGCTGAAGAATCCAGCGCTGGTATCTGCGTTGAAGGTATTCTCGCCGATCGCTTCCGCGTACAGGCCGCTGACGATCACTGGATCCGGGTTCCGGCAGAAGCGAATCTGATTGGTCATCGCCAGGGGCAGGATGTCTACGCCTGCATCGATATAGACTGCCTGCAGGCGGATGCAGCTGCCAATTGGCACCGGCAGCACCGAACCGAGGCCAAATTGCCGAGCTGAGGGATTGAGAGGATCGTTACCCATGGTGAAGGGCAAAGTCCTCGGCGCGACCGAAGCTGCGGGCACAGAGATCCCACCTAGGTTCAAGTGAACCAGCTCGCGGACGAGGTCGCTCTTCGCATCGGGCACTGCATCTGCACCCAGGTTGGCAAAGATCACTGCCGGCGTGCCATTCAGGCCACCAGTTCCCATGCCATCTCCGGGATTGGCACTGATGTCCATATCCCAGTCCAAGCTGGTGCCGGTGAGCACAAAGCTGCGCACACCATTGTCTGTGAAGGGGAAGAACTCCGCGCCGTCGATGGTGCTGACAAGTGTCGGCTCGCTCGTGCCGAGACGCGTATTCGTGCTCGCCCCCACACCGGCAACATCCAGATGCAGGCGTCGGATCCGCGCCTGATCCTCAATCGACTGCTTGATCTCGAGCACGTCCCAACCGGAAGCGCCCAGTCCACGGGTTAGACTGCCGGGAACGATCTCCAGCCCTCCAGGGACCCCTGCGGATTCGATGACTCTGCCAGTGAGAACACCAGTGCGCGGGTCGTACTCCGCCAAGGAGGAGTTTTTGCCTTCGTTGATCCAGAGATTGCCGGTCACCGGATCGAGGCCAAAACCGGCACTATTCTCGCCCACGTTGTGGTTGCTGATCAGCACATCTCCCTGGACGGTGATTTCGAAGACGGCCGCGCCCTGCTCCGAAACCCAGAATGAGCCGTCACCGCCGTCGCCACTTCGGTCGTAAGCCAGCGCCTGTATGGAACCCAGATTGCCCGCATTGAGGACATCGCCAGAGATGAGTCCGCCCGGAATCGCCACTCCGGAACCAGCAGCCGGATTGTTCTGAGTCAGCAACTCCTGTGAGAGGGCTCCATTCTCGTCTGTGAGAGCGATCCCCAGGGAGAAGCCCCAGAGCAGGCTGTTGCCGTCTGTCGCCCCATCGTTGAAGCCAAGGCCCCCTTGCGCGATGGCTGGCTGGGCAAAGCTGCGGAGGAGGCTGCCGGCGCTGTCAAAGACGGCAATTGAGTGCTGTTGTCCAGATCCGGAAATGCTCACGAAAATCTCGCCATCGAGGTAGGTAACCCCACGATGAAGACTCTGGCCCGTGACCGAGTCCAGGTCGATTGCCAGGGTTTCGCGGCCTAGGCCGGCGGCTGAATCCCGCTGAGCAGGAAGGCCATAGGCAAGAGATAGAGAGACAGCGAGAAAGGAAACCAGAGGCGAGATCTGCTTCATGGGGGGAGGGAGTTCGCAGGGGAGGAGGGGATGGGGCTTGGCAAGGATAAGGCAGTCGCGGGCCTCGGCGAATCCCCTTGGAGAGATTTCCCTGCGAGCCGCGGGCAAACACCTGGATCAATCCAGGGTTAAAGAGTGAACCCGCCCTCTCCTTTCGGAGGGGCGGGTTCACCCATTAGGTTGCCCGAGGGCAACCCGGCATTCACTCCAACTCAGAGCTGGGCGAAAGCGCGGAACGGAACGTTCGCGTCAGGCAAGACCACGCCGGAGCTGACCGAGCCGTTCTTGAACATGACGTTGACGATGATGCCAGCCATGTTGTTGCCGTTGACACCTGTGCCACCGTCCGTGTCGACATCGAATTCGAACTTCGCGCCGTTGAGGAAGGTGTCTGCACTGAACGCGAAGTCCAGAGTCAGGTAGTCGCCGTTGGGGGAGCCGTAGGCAGTCGGGCCATCATCAGATCCAACCCAACCCTGCAGGGCCAAATCATCACAAGGCGTGGCGTTCTGCTGAGCGGTGCCAGCAAAGATCAAGCCTGTGGTGACTTCGGAGCCGTTGCGGTAG
>JAJFFD010000156.1 GCA_021776805.1 Planctomycetota bacterium | reverse complement strand
CCCTAACTTCCGCATTCACAGTTCCGGTGGTGTCGATGCAGTCACCGGTGCTCTGCGCCCGGTCTTCCCCGATCGTGAGAGCGTTGCCAAGGGTGGCGTCCTCAAGGACATGGGGCTCGGTGATGCGACTTCGGGTCTCTTTAATGCGCCGGCCGGTGACTCTCATCAGCCCTGGGCTCAGATCGATCTGGTTCGCCGGGTTTCCCTGGTGACCTTCGGCTTCTGGGACAGTCTGCGTCCGAATCAGCATGATCTGGAGCAGATTACGCCGACCGTTCCCGGCCTGCCCTCCCGCGCTGGTCGGCCGAACTTCGAGCCGTTCGCTAGTCCACGGGTGCAGGACTTCCTGGTCGTCATGGATCCCCCTGCAAATTCCCAACCGGGCGGCACCGGTCTGGCCGTCGAGCTGCGTGGTGCGGATGTCATCCCCACTCCGGGCCTCTACAACCCAGCCTCAGGTGCCGGCGCTACGGACCGCGTGGGTTTCCGCGGCAACCTCCTCAATCCCAATTACGCCTGCGAAGCTTTCCGCTACGCCGGTCCCAACCTGGGGATCGAGTTCTTCGGGTTCTGGGACTATTCCACCAACGACCAGCTCTTCGGTCGACCGACGGCAGAGGGCCTGACCCCCTACGTCACCGAGAATCAGCTGGACTCCATTCGTGACTCCGAGGGCTTCCTGCCTCGCTACATGAACATGCGTCTGATCATGGAAAACAACATCACCTCGAATCCTGCGCTATCCCCCTCACTGCGCAGCATCGGTGTCGCTTTCCGGATCAACAACTCACAGTGATCGCCATCGGACCCGGGTGGCCAAGCCGCCTAGGTCCGGCCCAACAACCGCATTGAACGATGCAAGCATCCCGCAACCTACTGCCCTCCCTGCTCGCCCTCCTGGCTATCGGAATGGCCTCTTGCTCCGGGGGCGGAAGCACCCCCGGGACCACTCCGGGCACAAGCGGTGACTTCCTGGTCCAGAAGACAAATCCGCCTAACAACGGTTTGATCTTCCTGAACGACCCGATCCTGATCGACTTCAGCAATCCGGTCAAGGGCGAGTCCCTGCGCCTCGATGCAATTGATATCCGCGTCTTCGATCTCAACAACAATCCGCTGACCGAGAATGTCTTCGGTGACCTGGGTGTTGCTGACATTGCCAATTCTTCGACCTCGAGCGGGCTCAGTCAGCGCGTGGTCTTTACACCGCGCTTCCCGACCAATCAGAACTTTGATGATGGCAGCTTTCGTCCGGGTCGGAAGTACGTCATTAGCATTGTTGGTGGCGAGCAGGGCTTCAAAGATGCCTTCGGCCAGGCGCTGCGTGTCCCCTTCACCTTTCAGTTCAGCACGGTGGAAGGCACACTTCCCGGCCAACTTTTTCGGGATGTAGGATTTGGTGGCCCGATTCGTTCGAGCTTTGACGTGAGCCCGACGACTACTACCGAAGCGGACACGGTTGCCCTCAACCGATTCGGAACGACTCCCGTCGAAGTTCGTCTCGGCTTCGATCAACCACTCAATCCTCGGACTGAGAACATCCCACTCGAGGTGAGCGCGGATCCCCTCCTTCGATCCGGCGTGGAGAAGGGCAGGATCTTCCTGGAGTACGATGATCCTCCGAACACCGACATCTGGATCCCGGCGACGGCGGATCTCGAGGTCAACTCCAATGTGGGCTCCCAGGTCGTTCTGCGTCCCATTGGCCTCCTGCCCAACAACGCGCGCATCCGCGTGATCGTTGAGCGCACCCTCCAGGACCTCGCCGGTCAATCTAACGAATTCAATCCCCTCTACGACCGCGTGTTCGCGACCTTCACTACGGCCGAAGAGTTCGCGCCGCAATTCGATGCCTTGGTCGAGGCCTTCGACTTGGAAGGTACCGTCGATAATACGGCCCCCTTCTTGGAGCCGGAGGCGGCCATCAAAGATGGTTCTCTACAATCGACCTTCAGCTTCGATGGCATCGATGCGCGCTTCGAGTACGAGCCAACGGTTCGCGAGGTGGAGCTCAACACTGACTTCACCCAGGTGACTCCCAAGGGTGCACCGCCCATCAATGTGGCTGGTGGCGTGTTTCGCTTCGCCAAGGTGACCATCCCCGAGGGTGTGGAAGTAAAGGGCGTGGGTTCCAACCCAATGGTCTGGCTGGTCAATGGTGACTTCACCATCAATGGCACTCTGACCGTCGATGGTGGCGATGGCACCAAGGTCTCCGGTCTCGCGGCTGCCAACATTCCTACTGGTGGTGGTGTCGGCAATGCCGGCGGTGGCTCCGGTGGTCTGGGCTCACCAAACCCCTTTGGCCCCTCCCAGCGTGGTGAGGATGGTCGCGGGCCTGGCAACCGTCCTCGTGCCGGTGGTTTCGGCGGCCGCTATGCCTGTATCGGCGGCGCGGTCACCGGTTCCGGTGGTGGTGGTGGTTCTTTCTCTACCCAGGGTGACCCGAACATTCCCCCGGACCGTGAAGTCAACATCATCGAACTCACCGGCGAAGGTGGCGCTGGTATCATCAACCAGGTGCGTAGCCCTCGGGGTGGAGAGGCCGGGCCTCTGGCCTTCAGGGACTCTCGTGACGACAACAACTTCTGGGGTTCCGGTGTGGACCTCTCGCGACAGATCCGTATTCGCGGTGAACTGATCGATCCCATCGGCGGATCCGGCGGTGGCGGTGGCGGCGACATGTCCCAGATCAGCTGTAGCCCCGGCAACAACTACACGCAGAACGCACGTGGTGGTGGTGGTGGCGGCGGTGCCGGGGCAATCGTCATTCAAGCCCTCGGCAAGATCATCATCGGCCCAGAAGGCAGCGTTCGAGCCAATGGCGGCCTCGGTGGCGGAGGTGAAGCTGCCGGCTCCAATACCGACGGCGGTGGTGGTGGTGGTGGCTCCGGTGGCATGATCGTTCTCATGGCCGGTCAGGGCATGGACATCTTCGTTCACACTACGACCAACCCCTTCAACCGCGCAACCTACGGTGAGAACGACTACAAGTTCGCGATCTCCGCTGACGGCGGGATTTGCACCCAAGGAAACTTCGGTCAGTCGCAGCTGATCACCAGCAAGTACCCGCCCCTTACAGCTGGCTGGGACAATACTCCCATCGGTGGCTTCGGCGGCATGGGTCTCGTGCAGCTGATGATGCCCCCTGGGGAGGATTCGGATGGCACGGGCAATCGCCTCGACGACCGCATTCGCTTCTTCGTCAAGCTGGCGGCCACCGGCGAGATCATTGAGGTCGACGCGAACCGCAAGAAGCAGATGCTTGCATGGCGAGGTTGGCCAGATCAGAACGGCATCTTCGTTGATGATGACGGCATGCCCACCAACATCGGTAAGAACGAAGGCGATATTCGTCCGAGTCCGATCATGTTGCCGGCTCCCTTCGGCGCACTGTCCCGAGCTCGATCGCGTTGGATCGACCTCGGCTCAGCCGATCGTGAAGCCCGCACGGTGGCACCTGCTCCGGGAGAACCGGGCATCGTAGTCACCACCGGGCCGGTGCCTGGTCCAGACTTCGAGTTCGCCGGCACCAGCCGAGTTCCGAGTCGAGTCGGCTACGGTGACTACAAGCTCAACGCGCAGATCGACTTCCGGGATGCCCCGGACATCATTCCTGGTTCGACCTTCGATGTGCTCAGCTCCGAGCTGGTCAGCAATTTCCGCGGTGGCCCCGCATACCTGCTCAACCTCGCGGCCAACAGCCTGCCCGGAGAACAGGATCGCTACGCCCAGTACCGTGCTGAGCTGCGCGACGCTACGAACAATGTCCTCGGCGACCTGCGCATCCTTGGCAACCGGGACTCTGCGGTCTACCTGGCCACGGACGCTGGCTTGCCGAGCAACGTGGATCACATCCGCGTGCTCGCCAAGTTCTTCGATGTGACCACCAATGGTAGTCCTGGCCTCGGCAGCACCCAGGACATCCCGGGTGCTCCCTTCCCGGTTCCCGAAGCGAATGTGCGGGTTGGCTTCGCCTTCCATACGGACCCAGCCTCAGCCTCCGGAACTCGCTATCCCAGCGACCCGACGGCCTTTGCCTTCGATCTGAAGGACCCCGTACTGCTCAACTTCATCCGTGACAATCGACCCACCTACGTGCAGTGGGATGTTCTCTTCAATTCCCGCTTTCATCCGACCGCAGCGGACAATGCCAGTGGCTTGCCCCTGAGCTCGGAGATGTCCCTGCCGACCCTGCAGTACCTGCTCATGCCCTTCAGGTTCTAAGCGGCTAGCGGGCCGGCAGCTAGGTGCAGAAGGGTCGCTTCCCAACTGGGGGGCGGCCCTTTTTGCGTGGTCTTCGAGAGCTGATTGGACTGCTTGTGGACCTTTTCGCTTCTGAGAATGGGCCTGAGATCCGAGGAGAGCTAATCTGGGAGGCCTGGGGAGATCCCCACGTTGGCAAAGCACTCATGCGCGCACGCACTACAGCCTGCCTGATTTCGGCCATGCTCTTGCAGGCCTGCTGGGACAGCGGTCGCCAAGATGCTGGCAGACTCAGCATCATCCATGAGAGCCCATCCAGCTCAGATGGTGAGGATGCCCTGGTTCTGTTGAACCAAGAAGTGGTGGTGTATTTCAGCGAGCCCATCGATCCGCTCTCGGTCACCGAGGAGACCTTTCGGGTGGTGGATCGTGAAGGGCGCGGAGTACCAGGCTCGAGGAGTCTCGGGCTTAGCGGGACTTCGGTCATCTTCACTCCGCTCGCGCCGGTGCAGCGCGATCTCAGCGGTGGTAGCTTTCGCCCCAGGGGACGCTATCAGGTACAGATCATGGGTTTTCCGCGGGCGCACGCCGTGCGTGCCATGAGCGGCCGTCGCCTCCCCCAGACGCACTTCCTCGATCTCCAGGCGGTGGCGGCGGATCCGAGCCCAGCAGGCTATCCGAGCCCCTTCGTGCCCGTGGGTATCGGCGAGGAGCCGCTTCAGCTCGCACGGCCACTGGAGATGGCAGCAGCTAGCCATAGGCTCGAGATGCACTTCACCCTGCCCATCCTTCCTGAATCTCTCCGCCCGGAGGCATTTCGGATCTTCCGGATCCTTGCCGATTCATCCGCACAGGAGTTGCAGCCGCGATCGGTCCGAATCCTCCCGGAAGCCGCTGAGCCCGGACTGCATTACGGCAGCAGCGTCGAGTTGCAGTTCTCCGCAGAAGAGATTTTTGATCCCCAGGACCTTCTCGGGCTGGCGCTCTTTGGCGAGATCCAGGACGAGGGGGACCCTCGCCCACTGCGTGATTATCGCCGTCGTGCCATAACCCGCCCCTCGGTTCAGGCGGTCAAACTGCGGCCAGGCTCGCGAGTGGCCCTCCTGGATCTGGATCTTTCCACAATCCCCGCACTGCATTCTCCCGACTCCACAAAGCTGGCTTTCGAATCCGCTTCGATCGGAGCGCAGCCTCTCACCAGGGTTGAGTCGGGAAGCGGCCAGGACGGGATTTTCCGTCCGGATGCGGATCTGGTGCTGGAAGCAGGCAAGCCTTACCTCCTCCAGGGGAAGACCTACCGGGTGCCCGAGAGCGGTGATCTCCAGTTCATGGATGTGGAGATCCCTGCTGGAGTCACCCTGACCCTGCGTTCAACCCAGCCCGGCGGCATGATCCTTCGCTCCTGCCGGGGCATCAAGATCGATGGGCGTCTGCGAATCGAAGCCCCGAATTCCTCCTGGAGTTTGGCAGAGATCCATGCAGCTGGTCGACTGCCCTCACTGGAACGCCTGCTCGAGGAGTCCTTCGTCAGCCTCGTGGCTGCGGCCGACATAGACATTCAGGGTAGGGTTGAGAGCTATCTGGATCTTGGCGCCGGTTCCCCCCTGACCATGATTTGCGCTGGCCGCATGCACCTGCATGGCAGCCTGGCACCGCAAGTTGTTCTGGTGCCGGATGACCCGAGCCTGCTCAGTGGGGCGGTCGAGTCGCCTATTCCCGTGCCCCAATCAATGGGGCTCGGCAAGCATCCTGGCGCTGAGTTCGAGGCTGAGGCTTACACGGATTGGTTTCCTCTCGGCGCCCGTAACAGCTCGCAGATTCAGTTCGAGTTGCAGGGCATGGAAGGGGACCTGGAGGTGCACGCCCAACTCGCTCCTCCGCATCCTGTTCGAGACGGAGAGCCGCATGTTGATGCGGAAACGTGGAGACAGCCGGCGAAACTTTCCACAGGCGGCGTGCTCGACGCAACCTCTGGATGGTTCATGCGCTTCCGCCTGCGCGTGAGGATTCGAGCCGCTGATGAAACCCTCCCCTCACTGCGACGCATCCTAGTTTACGACTACTGAGTCCTAGCAGGGTCCAAGCGCTCCCGGCCTGCAGTTCTTGCCCCGACTGGAAACCGACTCTCCGCGACGCTAGCTTGTTGGTCGTGGGCGGTCAGGCCCGAGGCAATCATCTGGGAGGTCTCTTGTCAGCAGCAGAATGGCGAGGGAGCAAGCGAGGTACCCACCTGCATGTCGGATCCAATCTTCCTCGTTGCGGCGACGCTTCTGGGAGCGGTCATCGGGTCCTACCTCAATGTGCTGATTTATCGTCTCCCGCGTTCGGGAGAGGAGAAATTCGGTTCCCGATCGGCCTGTCCTGCCTGCGGACATCAGATCCCATGGAATCTCAATCTCCCCGTCGTCTCCTGGTTGCTCCTGCGTGGGAAGGCGCGCTGCTGCGCTGCGCCCATCAGTCTGCGCTACCCGATGGTAGAGGCGCTGACGGCGATACTGTTTTTCCTGCTGGCATGGTCTCCGCCCACGGGATTGGCGATGACCGTTCTGAATCTGTCCTCCGCGGCGGTGCTGGTCTTCGTGCTGCATGGTTTCTTCGTCGCCAACCTCATCGCCAACACGGGGATCGACTGGGATCACCGGATCCTGCCCGACGTTCTCACCAAGTCGCTCATGGTTATTGGGGTAATAGGCGCCCTCTTGGTTCCGGAATTAGTGACTCAGCTCGAGGCATTGCCGGCAAGGGTGCCCGCGTCGGTGGGCAGTGGCCTCTCGAGCTTTTGGGGACTCTTGGTAGGGATGGGTCTCACCTGGTCCGTGCGCAATCTGGCGAGAATGGCATTCCGTCGCGAGGCCATGGGCTTTGGCGATGTCAAGCTCATGGGAGGGGTTGGCGCTTTTCTCGCTTGGGATGGAGCGCTGTTGACCTTCTTTCTCGGTTGCCTCTGCGGAGCAGTCGGGGGTTCCATACACAGACAATTCAGCAAGGATCCGTATGTGGCCTTTGGTCCATATCTCGCCCTTGCAGCAGTCATCACTCTCTTTTTCAAGGATCCCATTCTGGTCTTCCTGACGGAGACCTGGCCGGAGTGGCAGCAGAGACATGCTGCCTCGCCTTGGGTGCTCGTCGTAGTCGGGGTCCTCTGTACCGTCTTTCTTTATGTCTTGCTGCGTCGAGGACGCGCACATTGAATCCTAGGAGGTAGCTATGAATCTGCGTGCCCTCACGCTCATGCTTGCTGGAAGTACTCTCTTGCTCAACGCCGGTTGTGCCAACCGATATCAGGATCTACTACGTGATCGCGACGCAGAGATCCGTGAGCTCAACGGTGATCTCGCGGACTTGCGCTCGGAGAACGCCGACCTCCTGCGTCGTGAGCAAGCTGCCCAGGCGCGGCTCCTGGATATGGAGGCCATTCCCGCCGAGGCAAGCCCGCCGGTCAACGACTTGGCGGGTTTGCAGGATGAGCTGCCCGACCTCAATGTGCGCTATAACAAGAGCGGCAACCTGAGTCTCGGCATCAACAACCGCGTCGCCTTTGACTCCGGTAGCACCAAGCTCAAGCCATCTGCGGAGAAGATCCTGCGCGACGTGGCCCGTGTGCTCATGCGCGACTATGGAAATCGCCGCTACTTCATCGAAGGCCACACGGATACGGATCCGATTGCCAAGACCAGGGACAAGTACCGCAGCAACCGGCACCTCTCCGTCGAGAGAGCGGATGCGGTAGCGCGCTTCCTTATCAGCCAGTGCTCCATACCCGAGCGCAGCGTGGCGGTGGTAGGCTTCGGGCCCTTTGACCCCTTGACTCCCGGGAGTGGCGAGTCCGCCAAGTCAAACAATCGCCGGGTTGAGATCGTTCTCGGCGAAACCTTCTAGCCTTTCTGTCGGCCTCATGTGCCGGCGACAGTCTTCGGACATAAGTGTCGCCCAGGGGACAAGAAAAGGCGGAGGAATGGGGGGGCGGGATGGCTAGAATTGCCATCCCCCCTCCAGCCCCTCTGACCAGGAGAAGCCCCCAGATGGCCCATCGCCCGGAAGACATTCGGAACGTAGCCCTATTTGGACACAGCAGTTCCGGCAAGACGGCCCTTGTGGATGCGCTCGCCCACAAGACTGGCGTGTCGAGCCGTCATGGCAACACGGCGGATGGCAGCAGCATCAGCGACGGCGAGCCTGAGGAAAAGGAACGCAAGCAGACTCTGACGAGCCACGTCTTCGGTTTGCCGGTGGGCAAGATTCACCTGAATCTCGTCGATACGCCTGGTCATCCTGACTTCCTCGCCGGGGCATACGGGGTCACCCCCGTTGTCGAGGCGGGAGTGCTCTGTATCTCTGCGAACGGCGGCCTGAGCTTTCATGCCCGTAGCCTCTGGAGCCAAACCGGAGAGGCGGGGATCGGCCGCGCCATAGTCGTCACTCATCCGGATGGTGAGAACGCGAACTTTGACGCCCTCCTCGCTGAGCTTAGCGAAGTGTTTGGCGACGCGGTCGTGCCGGTTACTTACCCGAATGGTGTGGCTGATGAGTTTCAGGGCGTTCACGAAGTCTTGGCAGGCGAGGGTCCGAAGGCTGAGGAGTACCGCGAGAAGCTGCAGGACCGGGTCGCCGAAGTAGACGACGAGCTCATGGAGGCATACCTGGAAACCGGGAACATGTCTCAGGAAGAGCTGGAGAAGAATCTGCCCTTGGCGATTGCCAGCGGCAAGATCATCCCACTCATGGTCGTCGCTCCCACCAGGGAATTGGGTCTCAATCGCCTTCTGTACTTCATCGAACACTACTTCCCTTCTCCGGTGAGCTTCGGTGCTCGTGCGGGAGCCGCGGTCGGTAGCGATGTCTACGACCAGTTGATCGAGCCCGACCCCAGCCAGCCCTTCGTAGGTGTTGTCTTCAAGGTGGTCCTCGACCCCTACGTTGGCAAGATGTCCTACGTGCGTTGTCTACGTGGGACGCTCAAGGCAGAGGAGGGTGTGGACAACGTCCGGAACGGAAAGCACGAAAAGCTGTCCGGCATCACCGCCATCGAAGGCGCTGAAGGCAAGCCGGTTGATCAAGTCGTGCCCGGTGACATCTTCATTATCAGCAAGGTCGAGGATCTCCTCCTCGGCGATACGCTGACCGCCGAGGGTGCCGGCCTGCTCGTCAAGCCGACTGAGTATCCTCAGCCTGCCTTTTCCCTGGCTGTCAATCCAGCAAGTCGTGGCGATGAGCAGAAGATCAACCAGGGTCTCGAGAAGCTCGCCTCAGAGGATCCCAGCTTTCTATCCGGCCGCGATGCGTCTACCGGCGAGCTCCTGATTTCGGGTATGAGTCCTTTGCACCTGGAAGTCCAGTTGCAGCGACTCAAGCGGCGCTACGGCGTTGGGACCGAGCAGCACACGCCGAGTGTTCCCTATCAGGAGACTGTCATCAACAAGGCTGACGGGCATCACCGTCACAAGAAGCAGTCCGGTGGCCGTGGGCAATTCGCGGAGGTCTACTTGCGAATTGCTCCCCTGGATCGAGGTCAGGGCTTCGAGTTCGTCGATGCCGTGGTCGGTGGTTCCATCCCAAGGCAGTTCATTCCGGAGGTCGAAAAAGGCATTCGGAAGTTTCTGCAGAAGGGCGGCCGTGCCGGTTGTGCAATCGTCGACGTGCGGGCCGAACTCTACGATGGCAAGTACCATGATGTGGACTCGGACCAGCTCTCCTTCCAGCTGGCTGGTGAAAGGGCATTCCTCGAGGCCTTCGACAAGGCCAAGCCCATCCTTCTTGAGCCGGTCATGGAAGTCGAGATTCAGGTTCCGGATCGCTTCACCGGCGATGTGACCAGCAATCTCGCCACCCAACGAGGACGCATGCTCGGCATGGAAGCCCAGGATGGCATCCAATTCATCAAGGCGACGGTTCCGATGAAAGAGATGCAGGAGTACTCCACTCAGCTGCGCTCGATTACTGCCGGTGAGGGGACCTTTACCATGGCCAGCTCCCACTTCGATCCGGTGCCATCGAACATTCAGCAAGAGATCGTGTCGGCCTACAAGAAGGCGCAGGAAAGCAAGTAGCTTCCTGAGTGCAGTCTAGCCCTGTCGAATTTCTCGACAGGACCGGGACTTCGCATCCTCCCCTCAATGGAAGGGGATGCCCTGACCGATAAGCCCAGTGATAAGCAAGGGTTTGCGCTCAGGGTCCAATTCCTGGTGCCTGGGTGCTCCGCTAGCGGGTTGGAGTAAACAGCATGGTCTCAATGGAAGAGCTCTTGAACCTGATGGTTCAACGTGGAGGGTCTGACCTTCACCTGTCTGTCGGCGCGGCACCAAAAATCCGCATCGACGGCAAGCTACAGGACACAGAGCACGACATTCTGCAGCCAGAAGTCACGAAGAAGCTGATCTACTCAGTTCTTGCTCCGGATCAGGTGGCCAAGTTCGAAAGGGACTTGGAGATCGACTTCTCCTTCGGTGTTACCAACCTTGGTCGCTTCCGGACCAATGCCTTCACCCAGCGTGGGACCGTCGCGGCGGTGATGCGCACCATCCCTTTCGAGGTCTTCGACTTCGAGCAGATAGGTGTTCCGCGAGCTGTCAGCGAGTGGATTTGCCATTTGCAGAAGGGCCTGGTCCTCTGCACAGGAGCGACTGGCTCCGGTAAGTCGACCACTCTTGCGTCCATGATCGATTACATCAATCAGGACCGCGAGGGGCATATCGTCACCATCGAAGACCCGATCGAGTTCTTGCACAAGAACAAGGGCTGCCTGATCAATCAGCGCGAGGTCGGTGGTGACACCCGGAGCTTTGGACCGGCTCTGCGTTCCGTGCTGCGTCAGGATCCGGACGTGGTGCTTATCGGCGAAATGCGCGACTTGGAGACCATCGAGGCTGCGCTGACTCTCGCTGAAACCGGTCACCTCACCTTCGCGACTCTGCACACTTCGGACACGGTGCAGACCGTTAACCGGATCATCGATGTCTTTCCAGCGCATCAGCAGCAGCAGATCCGCACCATGCTCTCATTCACCTTGCAGGCAGTGATCTGTCAGCAACTCTTGCCGCGAGCTCAGGGGAAGGGACGCGTCCTGGGTGCCGAGGTGATGATTGCAAACCCGGCGGTTCGAGCCCTGATTCGCGACGACAAGGCCCACCAAGTCCTCTCGATCATTCAGACTGGCGGCAAGTTGGGGATGCGCACCATGAATCAATCCCTCTTCGAGCTCTACCGTTCGGGAGCGATCACCTTCGAGGATGCTGCCTTGCACTCGCCGGACCCGACTGAATTGCAACGCTTGATGCAACGATCCGGCTCGAGCTCCGGTCGCAAGTAATGATCCAATTCGCTCGTAAACTCAGGGGGATCATCGAGAAGGCCGGCATGGTTGATGCCGCCACTGCGGATGCTCTCCTGCTCGAGGCACAGCGGGAGCGTCGTCCGCTCACCGAGGTCATCGTCAAGAAGGGTTTGGCCTCGGAGAACGATCTGCTTGCGCTGGTTGGCAAGGCTGCCAACACGCCGCCAATCGATCTCGACAAGTTGCGCACGAATCCAGAGGCGCTCGAGGATGTCCCAGTCGACATCGCCAAGGAGTACATGATCTTCCCGATCGACAAGATCGGTTCGATCATCACCATTGCGGTTGCGAACCCCTTTGATGTTCTCAAGCTGGACGACATTCGCATCATTACCGGCTGCGAATTGCGAACGGTGCTGAGCACCGAAGAGAAGATCGAGAAGATCATTCCCATCGCCTACCGATCCGACGAGGAGAGTGTCGGTGAGATCCTTGATACCTTCGATGGCTCTGACGTCGAGCTCAAGGAGGCGATGGATGATGAGGAGGGGATGGACCTGTCTGCCATCAGCGACGAGGCGTCGCCGGTGGTCAAGATGGTCAACAAGATCATCTCCGATGCTTGCGCTACGGGGGTGAGCGATATCCACATCGAACCCTTCGAGAAGAAGGTCATCATTCGATATCGCCGTGATGGTCGGATGACCGAGGTGATGAGTCTGCCCAAGCGGATGCAGAACAACATCACTTCGCGCATCAAGATCATGTCGAAGCTGGACATTGCTGAGAAGCAGCGTCCACAGGACGGCAAGTTCCAGATGAAGATGGGTAACAAGGCCATCGACTTTCGGATTTCGATCCTGCCAGTGATCTGGGGCGAGAAGACTGTCTTCAGAATCTTGGATTCATCCAACTTGGCTCTCGACATCGAAGCTCTCGGCTTCGAGAGGAAGGCTCTGGATGACTACACCTGGGCCTGCGGCAGGCCCTATGGAATGATCCTGGTCACCGGGCCAACGGGCTCTGGTAAATCGACCACTCTGTACTCGGCAGTACAGAAGATCGCCGAGCCCGAAATCAACCTGGTGACTGTCGAGGACCCTGTTGAGTACACCCTCGAAGGTATCAATCAGGTTCCGGTGAACGCCAAGCGCGGCATGACCTTCGCTGGTGCTCTGCGATCCATTCTACGCCAGGACCCTGACGTTGTCCTGCTGGGTGAGATTCGTGACCAAGAGACTCTGGAGATCGCAGTCAAGGCTGCCCTCACCGGACACCTCGTGCTCAGCACTCTGCATACCAACGATGCGGTGAGCACGATCACCCGAATGGCCGACATGGGACTCGATCCCTTCATGGTCGCGAGTTCAACCTTGCTGATTTGTGCACAACGCCTTGCTCGCAAACTCTGTGCGCACTGCAAGAAGCCCGCGGATATCGGTGAGAAGGCCTTGCTCGCAGCAGGCGTGCTGCCCGAGGAGCTCGGCAAGGAAGGCATGGAGATGTTCAGCCCAGTGGGCTGTCCGCGCTGTACCAATGGCTACAAGGGACGTTTCGCGTTGCTCGAGACTCTGCGCATGACCGAAGAGGTCAAGCGCCTGGTTGTCGATCGGGCCAATGTCCAGGACGTAAAGACTCTGGCGCTAACGGAGGGGATGGTCACCCTGCGCCGAGCCGGGATTTTGAATTTCTTGCGCGGGAACACCAGCCTCGAAGAGGTCACCCGCAGCACGATGGCGGATTAGGAGAGGCCCCAGGAGGCTGACGAAAGTCGGAGTGGTTAGGCATGTCTAGCACGTTCAAGTATCAAGCCAAGGACGCATCCGGAAAGACTATTTCCGGCTCGATGTCCGCGGAGTCTCAGCAGGAAGTGGTTGCCGATCTAAGGCGCCGCGCCCTGATGCCCGTGCAGATCAAGAAGAGTGGCGGCGGCAGCTTCCTGAGTATGTCTCTCGCTGGCAACAAGGGTGCTGGTAAGGGCCGAAGGAAGGCTACGAAGGCCTCGGCGAGGAAGGGCGAGCTCGAGGAATTCACTCGTCAGCTTTCGACCATGCTCTCCGCTGGTATCCCAATGCTCGAAGCCCTCGAGATTCTCGCGGATCAGGCTGAGAGTCCAGGCTTCAACTACTGCCTCAACAAGATCGTCGATGATATCCGCAACGGTTCGGATCTCTCCAAGGCGATGGAGCCCCACTCCAAGGTCTTCTCTGACATCTATGTCAGCATGATTCGGGCGGGTGAAATCTCCGGCCAAATCGACGTGATTCTGAATCGTTTGGCGGATTATCTCGAAGCGGCGGCCAAGCTGCGTTCCGAGATCAAGTCGGCCATGACCTATCCGGTGGTTTCCCTCTTTCTGGTCATCGGCATCGCGTCCTTCCTGTTGATCGGCGTCGTACCATCATTCGGCCCAATCTTCGAGTCGCTGGATGTGGAGCTACCCGCCCTGACGGTCTTCACCATGGATCTCGCATTCTTCATGCGCGATTACTGGTACGTAATCTTTGGTGCCCTTGGTGCGGTGATCTACGGACTCGCCCTCTATCGCAAGACCGAGCAGGGTGGCTACGTGTTCGATGTTGCCTTCCTGCGCATGCCAGTCTTTGGGCCCTTGTTCAAGAAGGTCTGCCTCTCCAGGTTCGCACGCACATTCTCGACGCTGATCAAGTCTGGTGTGCCGATCCTCGGTGCCATGGAAATCGTCTCCGAGACCGCCGGCAACAAGGTGATCTCGCGTGTTGTGGACGAGGCCAAGGAGAGCGTCAAGCAGGGTGATACCTTGTCCGAACCATTCTCGAGATCCTCGGTTTTCCCCGGGATGGTCGTGAAGATGATGGGCATTGGCGAGCGATCCGGTGCTCTCGACGCGCTGCTCGAGAAGATTGCCGAATTCTATGATCAGCAGGTCGAGGCTGAGGTCAAGGGCCTGACTTCCTTGATCGAGCCCATCATGATCTCTGTCATGGGTTTCATCGTCGGTGGCATTGTGCTGGCCGTGTTCCTGCCCATCTTCAAGATGCAGGAAGCTCTGAGCAAGTAGGAGGCAGTAGCTGTGACATCCCCCCTCCAGCGTTCCCTGGAGTATGGCGCCAGCTGCGCCGTGCTCCTCGGCCTCTGCTACTTCGGCTTCATGTTCGAGGCCGAACCCGACTTCATGACCTTGATGGGCGCGGCGAACAGCCATGCCGAACAGGCTGAGCAAACTCCGCAGTCTTTGCAGAGACCTGACGGCAAGGGTCCGCTGAAAGATCAGCTACTCGAGCAGGCGGAGGACTATCTGAACCGTGCCGAAGCCTATGACAACCAGACTGCCTTGGGCAGTGAGGTGCGGGCTTACATCACCTTTCTGCGCGGCGACTACCTGGAAGCAGCTCGCATCTACGAGCAAGCCAGGAGTCGGGAAGGCTGCAGCGTAGAGATGAGCTCGGACATGCTCCTCAATCAGGCCCGGGCTTTGCTCGAGGCCGAGCAGTTCTCCCAGGTTCTGGCTCTCCTCGAGCGCGATGCCGAGCTCTTGAATTCTCAAAACGAGACCCAAGGCAATATCCTGAGAGCGCACGCACTACAGGCCAGTGGCAAAGCGGGGGCTGCACGCGAGCTTGCAAAGGTGATCGTTGAAGCCGATGACAAGGATGTTAACAGCCTCATCGCAGCCGGTGAGATCTTCGAGAAGGTCGATGATCTTGTGTCGGCAGAGGCTGCCTACAACAAAGCGCTTGCGACGAATCCGCTGGGGAATTACTTCCTCGCCCGCCTAAAGGTCAAAGGAGGGCAGCTCGATAGGGGAATTGAGATGCTCGGACGGGCCTTGAGTGGTGCCCGGCTGAATACGCTGCAGCTCTTGCGAAACGATCGTGAGCTGTGGGGCAGCCACATCACTGAGGAGCGCTTGAGCGATCTGATAGGAGCTTCTGGAAAGGCGGCCACGCCAGGTCGTTAGTCCAGAATCGGATCAGAAGGACAGGGGAGAACAACAACAAGGGGCCATCGGGCTCCGGCTATTCAGGCTGATTAGGAGAAATGATCAACATGTCCAAGCGGGAACAGGGCTTTACCCTGATTGAGTTGATGATCGTGGTAGCGATCATCGCGATCATCGCATCGATCGCAATTCCAAACCTTTTGAGTGCGCGTCTCAATGCCAATGAATCGGCAGCGATCGCAACTCTCAAGAACATCTCGTCGTCCCAGGCTCAGTGCCAGGCTTCCGGCGTGATCGACGACAATGGCAACGGCGCTGGTGAGTTCGGCTACTTTGGTGAACTTTCCGGAACCACCTTCGTCCGCCAGAATGGCGGCCTGAGCACCACCGAGCGGGTCACGCCGCCTGTGCTGTCTCGCGCCTTCGGTCAGGTCGTTGGTAGCCGCGTCACGCGCTCAGGTTACACCTTCCAGATGTACCTGCCTGACGCCACGAACGGTTGGGTCGCAGAAGCTGGCACCGGTGGCGCCACGGGTGGCGCAGTCGGAGCGGGCAACGCCGAAGTGCTCTGGGCATGCTTTGCATGGCCGGTCAACTATCCGAACTCGGGTAAGCGGGCCTTCTTTGTCAACCAAAGTGGTGACGTTCTCGGCTGCCGCAACTCGGTCATGAACTACAATGGCACCACCGTCATCCCGGTGGGCGGCACCTACGCGATGCTGAGCTCCGGTGTGACCATGGCAGGCACTGTGTCCGCCAACTCCACTGGCGCAGACGGCGAACGCTGGACTGTCGTCAACTAGTCTTCTCGGATTGCCGGGAAAGGGAGCAAGGAGCTCGGGTAACCGGGCTCCTTGCTGCATGTACCCCGTGACCCGTGCTATCAGAGCTGCCTCTGCCGGTTGGCTTTACCGGGGCCCTGCCATCGGTCGATAAGGAGGCAGGCGAAGCATGGCAGAAACGAGCACGGATCCCCAGACGATCAGTCTGAGTCAGGACCTCCCCAAGCTCATGTCGGAAGGGCAACTTCCGTCGGCGGTTGATGGCGAGATCCGCAGCAAACCGAGACCGCGGGTCAAGGTCGACTCCATAAGTCTGGTGATTCCGGCCAAGAACGAGAGTGGCAACCTACCGGTGCTCCTCGCGGACCTTCAGGCGACCCTCGCGGCGATCCCCGAGCTCCGTCATGAGATCCTGGTCATCGATGATGGCTCGACGGACGGGACTGCGGACTGCGCCCGTGCCGCCGGCGCGCGAGTCATCTCTCATCCCCAGAGTTTGGGTAACGGTGCAGCAATCAAGCGTGGCATTCGCGCAGCTCGCTGTGAATGGGTGCTCATGATGGATGCAGATGGGCAGCATCCCCCGGAGGTCATCCCTGGCCTGGTAGCAATGGCCGGACCCTATGACATGGTGGTCGCTGCGCGGCGGAAGGGTGCGGGTGCTTGGCATCGCAATCTTGCCAACGCAACCTACAACGGCCTGGCCAGCTACGTGACCTCGCGCAAGATCCCGGATCTGACATCGGGCTTTCGCCTCGTGCGCGCTGATGTCGCCAAGCGCTTGGTCTATCTGCTGCCGAACACCTTCAGCTATCCGACGACGATCACCTTGGCCATGCTTCGCGGTGGTTACAGCGTCGGCTTTCTGCCCTTCAAGGTGCGCGAGCGTGGTGGCAAGAGCCACATCCGCCTCCTGCAAGATGGCAGTCGCTTCTTTCTGATCATCCTGCGCATCGCGACTATCTATGCGCCGCTGCGGGTCTTCCTGCCGCTCTCCCTGTTGATGGCTGCCATCGCTGTTGCCTGGTACTCGTACACCTACCTGGTCCACGGACGTTTCACCAACATGGCTGCCCTGGTGATGACCCAGGCGACGGTGATCTTCGCCCTTGGCCTGATTTCGGAGCAGGTCTCCGCCCTGCGCTACGCGCGGGTGGACGAGGAAGAGAGTTAGGCCATGGGCATGCGCATTCTGGCCCTCGGTGCCTGGGACGAAGGCGGCGGTTATCCACGTGCCCCTGCTCTCCTGGCAAGTCTTCGTGGCCAGGATGTTGAACTTCACGAAGAGCGGATCCCACCGCCACTGGAGGGTGCGAGCCGACGCGGGATCGCTGCTTCGCCCTGGCGCTGGCCTGCCTGGTATCTCGCCAACCGGCGGCTGAAGGCCGAAGTGCAGGCCCGGCTGAGCTCTTGCCTGCAGGACAGCCGGCCGGATGTAGTTTTCCTGCCCTATCCAGGGCAGCTGCTCGCCCCTGTGATTCGCGAAGTCTTCGATGGCCCGATCGTTCTCGACCTCTTTCTCTCGGCCTTCGAGACCATGGTCGAGGATAGACGCGTCTTTCCCTCTTGGTCACCACCAGCCAGGATGTTGCATCGCCTCGATCAGTCCGCCTGCGAAGCGGCTGATCTCGTGCTCATGGACACGGCGCCGCATGCGGATTGGTTGTGCCAGAGCTTTGGGCTACCCAGTAGGCGAGTGACCTGGGTTCCCGTTTCCGACCCGGATGAAGCAGCCTTGCGGCCCAGTAAACTCGAGATCACCGGGCAAGAGCCGCTGCGCTTGCTCTTCTTCGGCACCGGCGTGCCGCTTCATGGATTAGACCACCTCAGCGAAGCTCTCGTTAGCAGGCCGGAAGTCGAATTCACGCTCATCGGCGGCAGCGAGGGTGAGCGCAAGCGAGCCTTTGCCCTCCTTGGCGATCGCGTCCGCCTCCTGCCCGAGTTCGTCGAAGGAGCGGAGTTGCGTCGCGAAATCAGCGCGTCTCATCTGGTAGCCGGGGTCTTCGGGACTTCGCAGAAAGCTTCGCTGGTCCTGCCATTCAAGGTGATGCACGCCTGCTCCCTGGGGCGCCCGGTGCTCAGTGCCGATAGTCCTGGACTGCGTCAGTTTCTGAGGCCAGGTATGGACTGCTACGCCTGCCCAGCTGGGGATAGTCAGGCCATCAGTCGAGCCTTGTTGGAGATTGTCCGCGAACCAGCTCGCCTGCCAGCGATGGGCGCGGCTGCCCGTGACAGCTATCTGGAACACTTCTCCTTGGCTGCCACTGGTAGCCGTCTCCATGCAGCGCTGGAGTCGATGCTCGGCCTGAGTTCAGGGGCCGCCCTGGGGCCGCAGCAGACCAAGTCCCTGAGTAGGTCATGAACTTGACACGGGAAGCCAGGGCCATGCTGTTCGTGATGCTGGCCGCCTTCGTCGCCTACTTCACGGCAGTCTGGGGTGACTTTGTCTATGACGACCTGCACTCGGTGCGGGACAACAGCGCGATTCGCTCGCTCAGCAATCTGCCGCTTTTCTTCCACGACCTGAGTAGCTTCAGTTCGCTAGATGTGCGCATGTATCGGCCGGTGTTGTTGGCGAGTTTCGCCTTCGACTTCGCCCTCTCAGGTATGTCGCCATGGGCCTTCAAGTTGGGCAACATTGCGATTCACGCATGCTGTGCCGCCCTGCTCTATAGCCTGGCCAGGCGTCTGCGTGCGCAGCACGCGGCGGCGCTTTTCGTCGCTCTGCTCTTCGCCGTCCATCCTCTGGCTTCGGAGGCGGTGAACATGATCTCCTCGCGGAGTGACCAACTCATGGTCTTCGGTCTGCTCATGGGCATGCGCTGTCATATGGCAGCTATGGCCGGCAGTCGCTGGGGTCTCGTGGGCACAGCCGTCGCCGCTTGCATTGCTTGCGGTAGCAAAGAGACGGGAGTCATCTTGCCGGTCTGTCTCCTGATCCTCGAAGGACTGCGTGCTCAGCGTCGGGGTTGGGACCTCAAGGCTCTCAGTCTCCGGCTGCTGCCGGCGAGTCTCATTGTGGTCAGCTATCTGGGAATTCGCCGCGCTCTGCTCGGCGTGGCAACGGCGAGTTTGCCGAGCATGCAGGGTGGCACGGATGTGCTCACCGGCGCTGGCCGTGATCTGAGCACTCAGCTCTGTACCATGGCTATGGCCCTGCCGAAACTGATCGGTCAGGTCCATGTCCCTCTCGGTATCAATCTGGATCCATACGTTCCGTACAGCGATGACTGGCTCTCGCCAGCGGTTATGGCTGGTTTCGTGTTGATTGCCGGTCTTAGTTACTTCGGACTCTGTGCTCCCCGGCGACGACCCGCAGTATTCCTGGGCACTTGCCTGGCCTGGGGGACGGCTCTGCCCTGGGTGATCCTTCCACTCAATTTGCCTGTCTGCGAACATCGCTTCTATGGACCGCTTGCTGGGCTCTGCCTCGTATGGGCGGCGATCCTTCCGCGTCGAATACTCAGACCGAGACTCGGGCAGAGCCTCGCTGTCGGTCTGCTGCTCGTCTTCGCCACGCTCTCCAGTCTGCGCAGCACGGACTACTGGGATCGCCAGGTGCTCTGGCGCAAGACGCTCGCGGCTCACCCCGATTCTGTGCGCGGCTACTGCGGTCTTGCTCTCGCCATGCATGAGGAGGCGCGTTTGATCGGGATAGCCGGAGACCGGGCAACTTTCGATGCGATGGTCGAAGAAGCGGCGGGGTATCTGGAACGTGCCATCAGCATTCATCCAGGTCATATTCCAGCCCAGCGCAACCTTGCTGAATTCAATCTCATGCTCGGTCCGGAGAAGGGGCGCCCCTTCCTGGCGGTGTCCATCGCCAGCGACCTGGTGGAGCGGGTGCCGGACAATCCTTTCTATCGCCTCCTTCTCAGCCGGGCACTGGCCATGGCGGGGCAACGCGAGTCTGATCCCCAGCTTTATGCGGAGGCAGAAGCTGCTGCTCTCGCCTGTCTGGAGATCGCCGAGCCCAAGGGTTTGGTCTATCGAACCGCGGCCACCGCCCGTGCCCTTTCCGGTGATCTGGCCGCTGCGATCGCCCTACTGGATACAAGCGTCGAGCGTGGTTTGAATCACAAGTCGGTTCTCCTGCATCGTGCCGACCTGCTGCTGCAGGCGGAGCGCTATCCGGAGGCTCTTCGCGACATGCGCATGGTCCAATCGCGGGATCCCTTCGATCCACAGTTGCAGCAGCTCATGCAGCGTCTGCGCTCAGCTGCGCCTCGCTGAGGCCTAGGCCCGGTCGAGCAAGCCGAAGAGCCGCTTACCGTTCTCGGCGGTCAGCCTGGCAGCGCTGTCGAAGTCGATGGCGCGGACTTCTGCGAGCTTCTCCACCGTGCGCACGATGAACGCGGGTTCGTTGCGCTTGCCCCGGCGATCTTGCGGAGGCAGGAAGGGAGCGTCGGTTTCAACCAGAACCCGGTCGGCTGGGACGAAGGCAGCGGCAGCACGCAAGCTTTCCGAGCGTGGATATGTGAGCGGACCGGCAAAGGAAATGTAGTAGCCGAGGTCGAGGGCTATGCGCGCCTCGTCGATTCCTGCCGAGAAGCAATGCATGACCCCGCGGGTGCCTGGGTTCCCGGCGATCACTTCGAATGTTCTGGGGAAGGCATCGCGACAGTGCACGATTACCGGCTTGTCCAACTCTCTTGCCAGGCACAAGTGTCGCTCGAAGGCTGGAACCTGCTGGTCCGGAGTGGTCCAGTCACGGTAGAAGTCGAGGCCGGTTTCGCCGATTGCCAGGCAATCCGCACGGCGACAGAGAGCTTCGAGCTCGGGCCATTCTTCGGCCAGTTTCCCCGCATCGTTAGGGTGGAGGCCCGCGGAGTACTGCACTGCCTGGAGTCGTCCGGCAATCTCTCGAGCGCGGCGCGAGGACTCGAGGTCGATGCCGACGTTGAGAATGAGGGATACCTTCGCCTCCAAGGCGCGCTGGCGCAGGGGTTCTGGATCCTCGCCGTCATAGCCCAGGTGGCAGTGTGTATCGAAGATCATCCTCTGTCGCAGCTCACTCGCCGGCGCTCAGCAGCCTATTGGTTCTGCTTGATCAGGTCCTTCAGTTTGGTGATGACTGACTGATGGGTCGCGTTGAGCAGGGCCTCCTGGAAGAAGGGCTCGGCCTCTCGCCCCTGGATGTCGGCCAATGCCTGCAGGCAATCCACCTTGAACAGGGGGCGGATCTCCAGTCCGGGCGGGCGCTTGTAGAGCTCCTTGATGCGCTTCACTGCATCCTGAGACTTGAGCTTGGCCAACTCACGAATCACTTCGCGATAAGTATTGATGTCGTGGTTGGGGCGGCCGAGGATCATCAGCAGCACACCTTCCTTGTCCTCGTAGCCGGAACTCGCGAAGCGGGCGATGAAGTTGAAGAACTGCGGGAAGGGCTTCACGCCCATGGGGTTCAGGAACTTGGCATCTGGGTCCTGCGGGTTGAGTCGGCGGTCCACTCCGAGAGCGGCCTCGCTCTTCAGGATGTCTGCCAGGGCCTGACCCGCGAGGGCGCGATTGACCTTCATGAGCTCGTCACTGGCGATGAAGCGTAGACGCGGGCTGGGTGAGTAGTGGCTACCGCGAAGCATGCGCTCCATGAGCTGTTCGGAGAGGCGGGGGTCTGCAAAGTACGATGCCTTGAGAAGTGCCTTGCGGACCTCGTCTTCGTCCACGTTCTCCGTAATGGCGGCTTCGATCACCGGAAAGGCATCGGGCCCGATGGCGGCGACTGCTCGGTTGCACTCATCGAGGATCTCATTGAGCCGCGGGACCTCCGCCGAGAGGGTGCTCGAGTACTGCAGCTGCGGTGCCCAGAAGCGGATCCGTTTGACGACTGCATGGATGCCGAGGCCTTCGCTGCCCCTCTCCATGCGCATGAGATGGACCGCGTCGCCGGTGCTGTGGACTTCTTCGATCAAGCTGTCGAAGACCGTCTGCATCGCGTCGATGCGCTGATCCAGGTAGCGGTGGTGTAGGTAGCCGCCGCCCAGGACCAGAATCAGGGTGAGCCCGAGGAGGGCGGGGAGAGCGCGGCCGGAGCGCTGTTTTGCGCTGGAATCGGGCTGGGTCATGCTGCGGTCATTATGGCGGTGAATGGGGGCGGTCACCTCTCCCCTGTCAAATCCTTGCTCGGCAGGGGGCAGGTCTGGCAACTCGGCCTCACCAGGCACTAGTCTGACAGCTTAGTTTTGCCGAAGGAGACAATGTCCTGCCCTCTCAATGCTGCATTTCTCTTCTCCTTGCTCAGTCTAGTTGCCTGCGCTCCCGGCGAATCCTCTGGAGCAGGTGCTGCCGAGGCCGGTGATTCGGCCTCGCCAAGACCGCTCGAAATGCTGCCGCCAGCACCGCGAATCATCGCAGAGAACTTTGTCGATGATGCCATGCTGGACCGGCGGCGATCTTCCGGCGCCTGGGCCAACGGCGAGGGGATCTTTGGTCGTCTTGGTGGTGACGGGAGGCACGGTGACCTGTGCATTCCGGATGGGGTAGAGCTACTCGTTCTCGATACGGACTCGGGCCAGGTCTTCGACCCGCGGGGCAATGCGCGCTTACGAGGGGATGCGGCAGTCGTCGAGGACGGGGTCTTTCAGTTCAGTAGCCTGCACATTGCTCCTGGCAAGACCCTGCGACTGAAAGGTAGCAAGCCGGCGCAGATCCTGGTGCGCGGCGAATGTCGGATCGAAGGCATCCTGGATGCTTCGGGAGTAGATCTGCAGGGACCCTGGGATGGAAAGAAGTTCTTTGGGGGTCTGCCCAGGCCGCGACCGCAGCCGGGTGAGCCCGGTGGAGAGGGCGGACCCGGTGGAGGGCGCGGTGGTGATGGCGCCTATGGGGCAGATGGCGTGAGTCCGACCTTGGCTATCTTCAATCTCTTTCGCGGCTATCCGGGAGAGGATCTACGTCTCTTGCCGGGTGCCCGCTACGGCGGCCTTGTGACCGGCAGCGGTGGTGAAGGTGGGCCTCTTGTTCCTCCGACTGGCAAGCGTTCGGCTGTTGAATTCACGACGCCACTGCCGGCAGCCTTTCCTGTTCCACAGGACAAGTTCTCCCAGTACATCGCCAGCGGCGGAGGCGGCGGTGGATTCAAGAGTCCAGGGATGGCGGGGGCTGCCATTCAGAATGGGCACAAGACCGATCTCTTCGGCCCCATCTCGCCGATTGTGCCAATTCCGAGCTTCTTCGGATTGGAGCCCAGCATCCCTGGTGGCAGCGACACAAGCCTGCCTCTGTCGAGGACCCCTGGCTCCACTGCCTTCCTCATAGGCGGCTCAGGCGGTGGCGGCGGGGGATGTCATGCACTTTTCGCGCGAGAGTCTCAGTTGGGCTCGATCGAAGATGTGCTCTTCAATTCCGGTGCAGCCGGCGCAGGTGGTGGAGGCGTGATCGCTCTTCGTGTGGGTGCTGCTCTCCAGGTGGGTATGAATGCTGAGATCGCCGTGCGCGGCGGCAGCGCCGGAGACCAAAGCCGTGAACCTGCCGGCTTCGGAGCTCCCTGGCCCAATGGCATTGCCTCACCGGGCGGCGGTGGCTCAGGTGGCAGTCTCCTGGTACAGGTGGATGGCGCCTTCCAGCAGGACGGCGTATTGGATGTTTCCGGGGGCAAGGCTGGTGTCGCCAGGCTTGATCTGCCCGCCCTGGGGCAGAACTCGAAGTACGTCTACCACACCCGTGGCGGCGATGGGTCGCCGGGTCAGGTCCGCATTGAGGTCCGCGAAGGTAGCCTCGATCCTGCGCGCATGGGTAGGGTTCTGCCGGATGATGCCAGCGAACTGCTGCGTTTGGAGGATGAGTCCGAGCGCAGTGGCTTCCAATCTCTTTGGTACCAGACGGGCGAGGTCACCCCGCCACGGTTCCTGCGCTACGAGATCGACGTCATCGTCGACGGTCGGGCGGTCACCTACAGCGACGATCCTCGATTCGGATTCCCCGCTGCGGAGGGACAGTCGCCGATCATCTTCTTCGTGCAAGGGCTTCGACTTCCTCAGGCCGAGGCGAGTGCCAGCGCTGCACCCGACCCGGATCGCTTGGGGCCCTGGCGACGACAGGTCGGCCGAAACTTCGGTCCCATCGGCGAGAGCCTGGATGAGGATGGGGTCAGCGCCTTCCGCTGGTTGCTTCTCAGGGACGGAGCGATGGGTGTCCATGAGCTGGCCGTGCAGGCGCTGCGCATCTTCTTGGAAGCAGCTTGAGGCCGTCTTCGATCGACCCTGAACGTATGCCCGGGTGATTCCGCACAGATCGGCTCCCTCGGGGCCGCTCTAGGTGTTTCTGAGTAGGTCTATAAAGCCTGTATTTACAGACGCTTAGAAACTAGTCTCCGATTGCTCTCCCAGGCCTGTAGCCGGCCCTGCTCGGCATGCTACTTGGTATGTCTCCAGCGAGCCTGACAGGCAGAATTGAATTGCACGCCTGGTTCACCAGCTCCTGGTATCTTTGTTAGGATCCTCGCCGTCCCAAGTCCGGCCGGATCCGTCCCTAAGCGCGT
Organism: Planctomycetota bacterium; assembly: GCA_021776805.1. GTDB lineage: Bacteria > Planctomycetota > UBA1135 > UBA1135 > UBA2386 > JAJFFD01. The sequence continues at coordinate 46,615 of JAJFFD010000156.1, read as the reverse complement.
TGCAGGTTACCCCTCTTCCTGAGCGTGCGGTTCGATTCCATGGCTGTCAGCCCCCGAGTGACCCCTTCTAACCAGCCTCCGAGGACTTCATGGCCCTGCGCTTCCTGAGCATATTTGCCCTAGTACTTGCCACTACACCTTTTATGAGCTGTAGCGGGGGTGGTGGCGGTGGTGGAGGCGGCGGTGCCTCGTCCACAGCCGCTTGCACCGATCCCGGCGCCTTCTGTCTCGTCGATTGCAACCTGGGCTGCAACTTTCGTGGTTGTGGGCTCACCGACATCGCACAGAACCAGCCCCTGATCTTCAACTTCAGTCGCGAGATCGATCCGGCCTCCGTGGGCTTTGGCTCGATCAGTTTGAAGACTTCGACTGGCGCCGAGCCGGTGGGCAACTTCTTCGTTGAGGGTGCGAGCGTCACCTTCATCCCTGATGTGTTGAACATCGGTGGTGCGGCCTTCTTCGGCTTCACCGCAGGGGAGACCTACTTCCTCGAAGTGGGCGGTGCAGGGTCCACAACTCCCCTGCGGTCAACTTCCGGCGATGTCCTCGCCGAACCCATCCGCTGCTCAGTTGATGTTTCCCTGGGCGTAGTGGACTTGGATGGCAAGCCACCGCAGGTGAAGGTCTTGAGTCCGGTGATGGAGAGCGACGTTCCTCTCAACACTACCGTAGTGCTCGAGTTTGACGAACTCATCGATCATGGTGCCTTCTTCGGCTTGACCGGACTGGATGCACCCATCACCTACCAGATGCGCAAGACTACGATCGATTCGGTCAGCGGTCGTTTGGTTTGCCTGCCCTCGTCTTCGCCGCGCGTTCTGCCCGGAGAGCCCCAACTCATCGACGACAAGATCCGCGGCGTCACGACCGTGAGTTTCACTCCTCTGCAAACCTTGCCCGGTAATGGCTGTCTGGAAGTGACGCTCACTTCCGCGGTTCGCGATCTGGCCGGTACCCCGGCCCAGCCCCTGATCTTCAGGTTTACCACTGAGTTCTCCAATCAGCCTTCTCTGACTGTGGATGAGACCTTTGACGACGACCTGATGCTCGATGTGAACCGTTCCACGGGCAGTTGGAGCAGTGGTAGTGGCGTCTTCGGTTTGCACGGTGGGGATGGTCGTCACGGCGACTTTGACTTTACGGATGGTGTTGCCCTCGATGAGGACGAGCTGATCTGGGAGTGGAAGACCGATGGCCAACTGATCGTTTCTGACGAGGACCTGTCGAACAACTGGCTCAACCAGAGCCTGCAGGTGAACGATGGGGTCTTCCAGTTCACCGACTTCTTCCTGCCCGAAGAGATCACTTTGATCTTCACTGGCCGCAATCCGGCCCGCATCTTCGTTCGTGGTCGCTGCGAGATCTTCGGCAAGATCTATCTCAACGCTGAGGATCGGCTCGAGCTCTGGGATGGCAAGATGCTTGTCAGCGGCACGCCCGTGCCTGCCTTGCCCCAACTCGGCCAGCGTGGCAGCTCCGGTGGTCCCGGCGGTGGCGGCGGTGGTCGCGGTGGATCCACAGAGGGTCCTCCCGGAACTCCGCCGGTGGCTGGAGCTCAAGGAACGGACGTGAGACTGCTTCCTGGGCATGTCTACTTCAGTCGGCGTGCTCTTACTGCCGGTCGTGGTGGCCCCTTGGTGCCAGATCACGGTGATCCGGCGTTGGTGGATTACACCACACCGAACCCGCCTGCATTCCCGGTCCCGCAGGATCTGTATTCGCAGTACATATCTGGTGGCGGAAGTGGCGGTGGTCTTCGCGGCCCAGGTCAGAATGGACTCGCTATTCAGAATGGGGCGAAGACTGAGCTCTTCCCTCCAATCACTATTCCGACTGTCGACCCAAGCTTCTTCGATCCGAATGGCCCCGAAGTGCCTGGCGGGCAGGTTTTTGATTTTCTACCGAAGCCGGTGGACTCGAGTTCTGACCACTATGTGATCGGCGGCTCCGGTGGTGGCGGTGGTGGTAGTCACGCGCTCTTCGCTCGGAAAGCTCAAGTTACCGGTGCCCTCGACGCAATCATTTTTAGCTCAGGCGCCGGCGGCGCAGGCGGTGGTGGAGCCATCGCCTTTCGTGCGGGGCGCAGCCTGGTAATGGGTGGTGCTGCCCTGATCGAATGCAAAGGTGGTTCTGCTGCCGATCAAAGTCGCCTACCCAGGGGCTTTCCCCCGCATTGGCTCGAAGGGATCGCATCCCCGGGCGGCGGCGGCTCCGGTGGCAGCGTCCTCTTCATGGTGGATGGCACTGCAGACATGCAAGGTCTGGTGGATGTCAGCCCGGGCATGGGAGGCGTTGCCAGACTCGACCTGCCTGCTTTGGGTCAGAACTCCAAGTACGTCTACCACACTCGCGGTGGCGATGGCGGCTCTGGCTATATCCGCCTCGAGACTTCCGATCTCAATCCAAACATTGGTGTGCTCGGCTCGCACGTTCCGGCTGGTGCTGGGGATGTGGCCACGATCACCGAAGAGTGGTCGGAAGTCGCCTTCCAGTCACTCTGGTACGAGACCAATCAGATCTTTGCGCCGCTCTATGAGCGCTACGAGATCGAAGCCGAGATTGACGGCAACACGGTGATTTACAGCGATGATCCTGCGGTAGGGGTTCTCGCTCAGCACGTCACTACTCCACTGGCCTTCTACATCCAGGGCGCGGATATCGTGTCTGGTAGTGGCCAGGTTCTGTTCCCTGGTGAGGTTCAAGGCTGGCGTCGATACGTCGGTTCCTTCAACCCTGTTCCTGATGGTCCCAGCTTGAACGGTGACAACAAGAACGGCTTCCGTTGGGTTCTGATCCTCGATCGGACCTTCGGTGTCGATGTCGTCATCAAGCGTGTCAGCATCGTGTTCAAGCCATGATCGAGAGACAATTGCGTATGAGACTTCGCCCTCTGACCATCATTGCCGCTCTGTTTCTCGGCATGTTGCTCCCCAGTTGCTCGGGCGGTGGCGGCGGTGGCAGCCGTACTTCAGTAAGCGCCTGCTCTGGCTCTGCAACCTTCTGCGTCATCGGCTGTAATCTGAGCTGTGGCACCTCAGGGAGCTGCGGCGTTACAGAAATCGCTCAGAACCAGACCATCGAGCTTCAACTGAGCAACGAGATCGATCCGAGCACGGTGAACGCCGCCTCGGTCTCTCTGCGCACGGCTGCGGGCGAAGTGCCTGCGGGGCGCATTCTAGTCTCCGGCCGCCGGCTCACCTTCATTCCGGAGGTGATCGTGAACGGTGCCAGCACGAGCTTTGGTTTCAAGGAGGGGGAAACCTACACCCTTACTCTGCCCGGCGGATCCCAAGATCCTCTGGCCTTGAAGTCGGTAAACGGAGACTCCCTCGGGTCGACTCTGCGCTGCAATCTCACCGTCAGTCAGGGCCTGGTCGACGCGGATGGTCTCCCGCCCGTTCCCAAGCTGGTCAATCCCGACTCTGAGCGAGATGTCCCCATGGACTCGGCCATCAAGGTCGAGTTCAGCGAGCTCATCGATGTGGCGCCCTTCCTCCTCGGGGATACGGCAACCAGTCCGATCAAGTACGAGATGCGGCTCACCAAGCTGCCTGATCCACCTGTCCCAGGAGCATTGCCGGTCTGCGATCCGGATTTTGCCCCAGTGCGGATCCTGGGAACGCCCCGGGTGAGTACCGAGATCCGCCTTGTAGATCAGGGACAGGGCCCCCTCGAGCGTCAGGTGACCGTGGTCACCCTGGTGCCTGAGACCCCTCTACCCGAATTGGTCTGTGTGCAGGTTCGCGTGACCAACGGCGTCCGAGACCTGCTCGGAACGCCGGCCGCAGAACAGACCTTTGAGTTCTATACCCAAGGAACTCCCATCGGCCGGCGAGCCATCAACGAGACCTTTCAGGACGACTCACAACTCGATCCTTTGGCTTCATCCGGCAGCTGGTCCGCTGGCCTGGCAATTCCTGGACGACTCGGAGGGAGTGGAGTGCATGGTTCCTTCGACCATCGGGTTGGCAAGAGGCTCGGCAACGATACCTACCTCTTCAGCACCGAATCCCAGCTCATTCCCGGTGAGAACGCTCTTTTCGGTGATGACGTGATGATCAATGACGGCGTCTTCCAGTTCACGGACTTCGTGGTGCCTGAGGGAGTCTCGGTCATCTTCCGCGGACCAAAGCCTGCCATCATCTATGTGCAGGGTAGTGTGGAGGTGCTTGGCACCTTCTCTGTCAGCGGCGAGGCCTCAGATCCGAACTTCAATGCGCGTTCCCTCCCGGATGGTCTCGGTGGCTTTGGCGTCGCCAACCCGGGCGAGTCGGGTGGAGTCGGCGGTGCCTTTGGTGGTAGCGGTGGCGATGGTGGGGAGTCATGCCACGGCCTTGGTGGCATCGTCATCGGCCCGGACAGAAACACGCCCTTCGATGGCCAGCGCGGTGAAGGTCTGAATGTCCCCGGGACGAGCGGTTACGGTGCGGTCGGTGGCAATGCCGGTGGTCAGGGATCCATGGTGTTCCCGGTCACCGGTGATGCATTCGCTCTTTCCAGTGCCTTCGCCCGCTTCGGTGCCTTTCACCCAAATGCCTCTAGCCAACTGAATGGCGGTGGCGGTGGTGGCGCCTTCTTCACTGTGGGCGGTGCCGGCGCGGCAACGGTTACTCACCAGCCAGACGGTGGCCCGGGCGATCTGGGTGACGGTGGTGGCGGTGGCAGCGCGATCAGCTTCACTCCCCTGCCAGTAAACACCTCGGTTTTTGATCACTTCCTACTCGGTGGCTCCGGTGGTGGTGGCGGTGGCTCACATGCAGTGAACATGGAGCCTCTGGCCTTCCAGCAGAAGGGCACCTTGACCGATAAGGGCCCGGCACTCGGTCAACCCTGGCATGCAGGTGGCGGTGGTGGTGGCGGTGGTGGAGCCCTGGGGCTAGCCATCGGACGCGACTTGATCATCGGCCCTGATGGCAGTCTCGAGAGCCGCGGTGGCGGCGGGGTCGTCTACGGAACCGGCGCCCAAATCCAGGAGAACGGTCCGCCCGGCCCTGGTGGCGGTGGTTCCGGTGGATCAGTGGTGCTCCAGGTCGGTCGCTTCGTGCAGAACGACGGCGCGATCGATGTGCGTGGCGGTGCAGGAGCAAAGATCGACGGTCTGTGGTTTGCCGGCAGTCTGGCGGGCTTCGGGTTCTTCTGGCCCCTCCAGTCCAGCGGTGGTGATGGGGCCTCCGGCTACGTCCGCATGGAAGGCGAATCTGCCGCCGCTCTGACCCCGGGCACCGTCCTTGGACCGCCCAGCCTGACGAGCGATAATCTCGCTGACTTGCAGGAATCGAATGACCAGACCGGTTTCCGCTCCAAGTGGTACGACACTGGTTTTGACTTCCCGCCAAAGTGGGATCACTACGAAGTCTTGGCGAGAATCGGCGGTCAGGAGTTCTCCTTCACCGACCAGTCTGAAGGCTTCAATCCCGCCACCCGTGAGAACAGCCCTGCCCTGCAGTTCCTGATGCAAGGTGCGATCCTCGACCCGCAGACAGGCGACGTCGATGGCTCACCCGGTCCTTGGCGCAGCTTTGCCAACTCGGATGATGGCAAGGGCAGCCTGAACCTGGATCGCTCCCGGGCCTTCCGCTTCATGTTCCTCTTTGATCGTGCGGTCGAGAGCGATCTCGAGATTCTCGACGTGAAGGTCTTCTACAGCCGCTAAAAAGGCGGCTGTGGAAGCGAAGCCGCGACACTTCCGCGCGGCCCACCTATGGCTGCGGCCAGGACTGGTCTACAGCCCCGGTGAGCTCACGGTCTCTGCGAATGGCAGGGTCCTCGCTGCAAAGGCGTTGCCCTCAACCCGCAAGGTCGATGCCTGCGCAATCTTCCCAGGTCTGGTGAATGCTCATGTGCACCTCCAGATCCCCATGTTGAAGCAGCAGCGGCGAGACTTCCTGCCCTGGTTGGGTCGGGTCATGGGAGAGATGGGGTCGAGCTCGGATGAGGATAAGATGCGCAGCTGCGCGGCAGCAATCGATCAACTGACTGCCTCTGGCTGTACCGCCTTGGGTGAAATCGATAGCAGCGGACTGAGCGTCAGGGTTCTGCGTAATCGTCCCATCGCCGGACGTTGTTACCAGGAGGTCACCGGCTTCGATCTCTCCGCAGCGAAGGCGCGACAGCTGCTTATCCGCCGAGACCTTCCGGGCAGCAGGCATTGTTGGCGTGGTCTGTCGCCGCACGCGCCTTATTCGGTGTCACCAGCCCTCTTTCGTACCTGTGCTGCATCGAATCGCAAGGCGACGGTGCATCTGGCCGAGTCAGCGGAGGAAGTCGAATTCCTCGGCAGCGGTAAGGGTCCATTCCGTGATCTCCTCGTCGATCTCGGTCGTCTGCCGCGAGGATTCAAGGCCCCGGGGAGAAGCCCAGCCCGCTACCTGGATCATGTCGGCTTGCTGGGGCCAGATTGTTCCCTGGTGCATTGTCAGCACCTGGACTCTGGGGACCCCGAACTCATCGCCAGCCGCGGGGCTCGCATCGTCGTCTGCCCAGGCACCATCGAGTACTTTCGACGGCCACCTGTGCCCCTGCTGCGCTGGTTGAAACTTGGCATCCATGTTGCCCTGGGGACGGATTCGCGGGCCAGCAACCCGGCATTCTCCATGCTTGCCGAAATGGCCGGTGCAAGGCGTCTGTGGCCACAATTGTCCCCTGACAGGGTCTTGGCCATGGCGACGAGGGATGCTGCCTTGGCGATCAATCGTCCAGGCCTGGGCAGGCTGTCACCGGGCGCTGTCGCTGACTTCGTTCGCGTGGAGATCGCTGCGGGCCAGGGAGAGCAGGCCTGCTTGGAGGACTTCACCCAGGGTCGCTTGCGCCGCCTTGATACCTTCAGCAGAGGTGTCCGAGTCAGCGGAAAATCGGGGTACGAAGCGGCTTCCACGGTAGGATCGGGATCTTGATTGAGTCAGCCGCGGACATTCTCGCCCAGGAAAAGAGCTTCCTTCTCACCGGCCATGAGCATCCCGACGGGGATTGCCTCGGGTCTCAGGTGGCTCTCCTGCACCTTCTCCAATCGATGGGCAAGCAGGTGGTCATCTGTAATCCGGATCCAATCATCCGGGTCTATGACTTCCTGCTGGAGCAGACCCCGATTTCCTCGGGCCTGCCGCTTCCTGAGCACGATGTCGCTGTGCTACTGGATTGCGCCCATCTCTCCCGCGTTGGCAGGTTGGCGACTGCGATCAAAGAACGGGCTGCCCGGCTTCTCGTTATCGATCACCACGTAGACAGCTTTGATGGTGAGGAGGTCGATCACTTCATCGACCCAACTGCTCCTGCCACCGGCGCCTTGATTTACCGCCTGTACAAACACTTCGATGTGCCAATCGGTGCGGCTGCAGCCGAGGGCATCTTCCTTTCACTGATCTCGGACACGGGCTGGTTTCGGTATTCGAACACGGACGCGGAAGTCCTACGCATCGCAACCGAAATGGTGAGTGATGGTGGAGTTCAACCGGTTCGCATCTTTGATCTTATCAACCGTCGAAATGATCCGAGTTCTGTGTCTCTGCTGACGACTTGCCTCAGCAAGAGCGAGGTCTTTCTCGAAGGCCGTCTCGGCGTGGTTGCCCTCAACCGGGTGCTCGTCGAAGAAGCCGCCAACATTGCGCTCGCATTGGATCAGGTCATCGAGCCTCTGCGATCCATCGAGGGCGTGGAGGTAGTTGCTCTGCTCAAGGAGCGGATGGATGGTGGCGTGAAACTGTCCCTGCGCGCGACAGGCGATGTGGACGTGCAGAAGATTGCGCAGAGCTTTGGTGGCGGTGGCCACAAGAAGGCCGCCGGAGCCAGCCTGGCCGAGTCCATCGATGCGGCCAAGGCTGTCGTGGTGGAACGGATTCAAGCGGTGCTGGAGGCCAGCTAGGTTCGAGGATAGTGGCCACCTTTGCGCTGATTTCAGACCTGCACAGCAACCTCGAGGCCCTGGAGGCGGTGTTTGCGCGCATCGACCAGTTGGGAATCCGTGAAACCAACTGCCTCGGGGACATTGTCGGCTACGGCGCAGAACCTGAAGCATGCGTTCGCTTGGTGATGGAACGCTGTTCCTGGAGCATCATGGGGAATCACGATTGGGGTCTCTTCAATGCCCTCGATCACTTCAATCCGCTCGCCAGCGATGCCCTGCTCTACACACGGAAGCGCCTCAAGCCGGGCCTCTTTCGCTTTGGCCGCCGAGGGATGTGGGACTTTCTAGCGGCTTTGCCCGATCGCATGGAAGCTCATGGCTTCCTATTCTTCCATGGATCCCCTCGCGACCCGATCATGGAGTACGTGCTCAAGAGCGACGGCTTCCTCGAACCGGAGAAGATGGCTGAGATCTTCGCAAAGATCGATCGCCCATGTTTCGTCGGTCACACTCACTGGCCTGGAATCCACTACCAGGACCTGCGCTTTGTCGCGGCCGAAGGCGAGTGCAGCAGCTTCGACTTGAATGGCGAACCGGCTGTCGTCAATGTTGGCAGCGTAGGGCAGCCGCGCGATGGTGATCCTCGCGCATCCTTCGCTGTTGTCACAGAAAACAAGGTTGAGATCCATCGTGTTCCGTACGACTTTCGTGGTACTCAAACCAAGATCTTGGCTGCTGGGCTCCATCCGGTCTTGGCAGAGCGATTGGCGAGGGGTAAGTGAGCGCCGAGCAGAGTGGAGTGTGCGTTGCGATTACGAGCGCTCCAGTTGAAGAGGCCGAGTCTTTAGCTCGCGCTCTCCTCGAGTCCCGTCTCATCGCCTGCGTCAATTTGCTTGGGCCGGCCCGTTCTCTCTACTGGTGGCAGGGGGCGATCGAGTCCGCAGAGGAGTCGGTGCTGCTCATGAAGACCAGTGCGACGGCGGTCGAAGCCCTGCGCGAGAAGTTGTCTGCCCTGCACAGCTACGATGTGCCCGAGTTCCTGGTGTTCGCGGCGGACTCCGGTCTGCCCGCATATCTCTCCTGGGTGCTGGGGGAGGTCCTTGACGACAGCTGAGGCCAAGACCGAAGCGGTTCCGCCTGGCAGAGGCGCTCTGTGGCTCCTCTTCCTGGCCTGCTTTGGCATCTTCGGATTCGGGGCCCATGGCTACACGGAGAACGACGATGCACGCATCACCATGGTTGCTGCTCGAGCCTGGCTCCTGCGCGGCGATCCCGGGTTGATTGCCAGTGGCGACGAGCGGCTGTTGGCGCCTGACCAGGAGACTTGGCGAGCTGAGCGCCTCATCGCCAACGCCATCAAGGATCCGGCCCCGCCGCAGTACGGGCGAACGGGGGACAATGGTCGGCAGTACATCTGGTTTCCCATCGGCCATCAGGCATTGATGCTGCCGTTCGTTGCCTTGGGTGAGTTCTTTGCCTGGTGCTTTCCAGGTCCCGAGGAGGGGCTGCGTGCCGCGCGGGACAACGAGTGGGGTGACTACTTCTGGGCGCAGTTCTTTTGCAGTTTCATTCCAGCCATCTCTGCGGCGGTCTGCTTCCTGCTGCTCTTCCTGATCGCCGCCGCCCTGGGTTGCAGTCGCATCGAGGCACTGCTGGTGGCGATGGTCAGCTGCTTTTGTACCCAGTTTTGGCCAGGGTCAAGTGAGACCATGTCCGACATGCCTGGGCTGGCCTGCCTGCTCGCTGCGTTCTATGGTCTCCTGCGTTTCCATCAGCGGCAGACTTCGGTGCCGGGCCTGGCCTGGGCGGGCTTCTTTGCCGGCGCTGCGGTCACCCTGCGCTATCCGCATGCTTTGCCCGTCGGCATGCTGACGCTTTGGGCCTTGTTCAGCAGCTGGCGAGCCGGCAGTCTGCGCAGCGTCGGTGCATGGATTCTCGGTGGATTGCCTTGCCTTCTCTTCCTGCTCAGCGCCAACTACCTGCGCTTCGGGAGTTTGATGGAAACCGGTTATGGCGACTCAGCCGGGTTGCTCAGCCGCAACTTTTTGATCGGTGCCTATCTGGTGCTCTTCTCTTGGGGCAAGGGTTTGCTTTGGTTCTCCCCCCCCTTCGTACTGGCGATCTTCCTGCTCATCAAGCGATGGCGCAGGGAAGCGCCACAGATTGTGGCTGTACTCATCGCCTTCCTGCCCATCGCTCTCATCGGCGGCCTGACTTATTGGGCCGCTGGCATGTGCTGGGGGATTCGCTATCTCACCCCCTCGGTGGTGATTCTAGTGGCGGTGACATTCGCTCTCGGCAAACCATGGATCACCGCCCGACGCAGCTTCTACCTGGTGGTCATCCTGGGTTTCGTGATCAACCTTGGCGGGGTGCTCAGTCCCTACCGCGGCCAGCAGCAGATGGCGAGCCTGGCGGTACATGCCGAATTCGAGAATCCGGGGCCCGATGTGATCAACCGGGTCTGGGCCTTCAGCCCTTTGCATAGCCATTGGACCTACGCCTGGCTCGCCCTGAGCGGGCGCATCGAGACTGGGCTTTCTGAAGACAGCACCGAGCCTCTGTTTGGGGTCACCTTGCCCTCGGGGTTCCCGGCGGCGAAGCTGACCTATCCGGAGGACAGTCGCTTTCGACACTTCTGGCTCAACTACTTGGCGGATCGCATTCCCGGATTCCCCCTTTGGTTGTGCTTGCCGCTCTGGCTCCTCGGCACTGGCTTGCTGCTTCGCCAGACCCTGCGGCGGTTGCTCGCGGTCACCTGAACTGGGCACTTGTACAGGGATCGCCCAGTGGCCGGGCATTTGCTCAAGATTCGAGCAGATCTTGCCGATGGCAAGGGTGACTCCGGTGCATCTGAGGGACCCCAATGATCGGCACTTTCCTCCTGCTGGCCATCTGCCAGCAGCCCCTTCCCCAAGCCCCCGTTGGCTTCGACGTCATTCAGTTGAAGAATGGCAACGAGCTCGAAGGTCGGATCTTGAAAGAGATCGACGACTACATTGAGATCCAACTTGCCGAAGGCACGGTCATGGGTATCGATCGGAGCATGGCTGCGGCCATCATCCGAGCTGCGACTGCTCAGCGCGAAGAAGAGCCAGTTGAAGATGACGATCAGCTCTACAAGCGTCGTGATGACTGGCGAGTCCTCCATGATGGCGACGGTGAACCGGTGGGTTGGTTGCACGAGACTCTGACCCGTGGCGAAGATGGCGAGTACCGGATTGGCGAAGAATGGCAATTCGTCAACGAGAAGAGGACCACCGAGATGACATTCCTCGAGGTTCTCGATGCGAATCAGCAGCCGGTCTCCTGTTTCTACCGCGAGCGCAGTCGTCCACGCGGGGCAACTCAGGTTGATGCGGAACGGATCGTGATGGCCACGGTTGTCGATGGCAAACTGGAAGTTGCCCGCAAGTCGACCCATGGCAAGTCGACCAGCGAATACGAGCGCCCTGTTGATCTACGCTTCCCCTTGGAGCTGCGTGAATCCCTCCGCCATAGTGGCTCTTCGAAGGACGATGCGCAGGGCTTCGACATCTTTGATCCTCGAGAGGAGCAATTGCTCCGTCGCAGCTACAAGGTCGGCGCCAATCGAAGAGTTCTGCATGAGGGTGAGGTCGTTACCGTCAACCTTCTCGAAACCGAGACTAGCTCCGGGCAGAACGTTGAGTGGATGGATGGTCTGGGCAATAGCCTCCGTCGCGAGGTCAACGGGCCCGCTTTGATCGCCCTGCCGAGCACGGAAGAACTGGCACGGCATCATGCCAAAGAACGTGTGCAGCGCTTTCCCAAGGCCCTGCAGGTTTCCAAAGATGAGCGCTTTGGTATGTGGCTCCCCAATCCCAGCTGGGTATTTGGCGAAGAGGAGTTCGAGGATCGAATCATAGCGGGCGCTGCACATATGGATGCAATGGTCAGCATGATGCGCGTCGATCAACTCGCCGCGGGTCTTGCCCTGGAATCCGGTGCGGAGGCGGTCTTGCGCTGGCTTCGCCTGCTCTATCCGGGATTGAGCGAGGCGAACAAGGGCATGATCAATCTGCGCGGTGTGAGCGGCGTGGAATACCGGGGTTCCTACAGCCGGCCTGCACCAGGAACCAGATCACGCACATACTTCTGTCAGTTGGTGGTGCTCAAGGTTGATGAAGAGTTCTATGCGGTGACCATCCACGGGCCGCGGGAGTACGAGGAAGTGCTCAGCCGGGACATGGCCAGCATTCTGTCGCGTCTGGAGCTGCATCGAGAGTCGATCAAGCCGACTCTGGCCGGGCCCCTGCGAAAGAACTAGCCGGGGATAGCCCGTTCCTGCCCACGCAGGCGCAAGGCCTGTAGGAGATCACGAGGTCGAAGGCGGTCGGCGTCCGCAAGGTCCGCCAAGCTGCGCGCGATGCGCAACAGGCGGCATTGACCGCGGCCGGAGAGGCGCTGGCTGCTGAGGATCTTGGTGAAGGTCTGTCGCGACTCCTTGTCCAGAGAGCAGTGCAGAGCGAGGCTCTTTGGGGGCAATCGACCATTGGGAAGAAAGTCACCACCGGGATTGTTGCGTTCCGATTGACGCCGCACGGCGGCTGCTACCCGGGGCCGGAGCTTCGTCGTGGACCACTCCTCATCGGGCGCCTCTCCATAACGTTCAGCGGGAATGCAGGGCACGTCGACCCGCAGATCGAATCGATCTAGAAGTGGTCCGGAGATCCGAGCACGGTAGCGCAGCTTCTGACCCATGCTGCAGGAGCAGGAGCGTTGCCAGTCCCCGTCGTAGCCGCAGGGGCATGGGTTCATGGCGGCCACCAGGAGGAAGTCGGCAGGCATGGTCACAGTGCGTTCTGCGCGACCGATGCTGATCCTCCCATCCTCGAGGGGCTGGCGCATTCCTTCGAGTGCCTCACGACGGAATTCGGGGAGCTCATCGAGAAAGAGAAGTCCGTGTTGGGAGAGCGTCACTTCTCCTGGGCGTGGCTGGATGCCGCCGCCGAGCAAGCTCACGGTGCTGCTCGAATGATGTGGACAGCGGAGAGGTCGGCCGGAGGGGGTCAGGGACGTGCTCGAGCTGCTCGGGTCCTGGTCGCTTGCGGAGTATATCTTCAGCACCTCCAGGGCTTCGTTGGCGGCGAGATCCGGCAGGATGCCGGCGAGCCTGAGCGAGAGAGCTGTCTTCCCCGATCCTGGGGGGCCCGTTAGCAGAAGATTGTGTCTGCCGCTGGCGGCGACCAGGAGCGCCAGCTTGGGCGTCTCGTGGCCGCGAATCTCCGCCAGGTCGGGGATGCTTTCCACCCGCGTGGGCGATGGGCAGAGTGCCTGCATGGGATCACCGGGGCGCATTGCCTGGGCTTGCTCGTCCAGGCACGCGGCGAGAGCTTGGGCCAGGTTCTCTGCCGGGAGAATGGCAAGACCGGGGACGACCGCTGCCCGCCTAGCGTCTTCCGGTCCGGTGAGCAGGGCGCGATAGCCCGCATCGCGCAGGGCGAGGGCTACGGAAACCACCCCGCGACTGGGCATGATCTTGCCCTGCAGGCTGACTTCGCCGAAGGCTGCCATGCCTCTGAGTTTGTGTTTGGGGAGGGACTCGCCAGCCCCTGCCAGGGCCAGAGCCATAGGTAGATCAAAACTGCTGCCGCTCTTGCGCAGGCCCGCTGGGAGGAAGTTGATGGTGGCGGTGCCTCTGGGAACGGGCAGGGCCTGCGCCCTGAAGGCGTGCAGAACTCGATGGTAGGCTTCGCGCACCATTCGATCCACGGAGCCGAGAATGCGCGGCGCGCCCGATGAACCGCGGAGGCTTGCTTCGACGACGACCGGAACTGCATCGACTCCCAGTAGAAGGCCGCAGCCGATGACGGCTGGTTGATCTTCAGTTGGCTGCATGATCAACAGACCGTGATCGAGGGAGCCGTGGGGTGACGCGGTTTCTGCGCTTTCCGATCGCTCAGCCCAGAATCGTTCGCAGCACCGCGCCGAGACCTGCCCGTGAGGAGGGATGGTATGAACTGAGCCGGGTGACCGGAGCAGACCAGTTCTGCCGTGACAGGCTCTCGCCGAAGACGATCAGCGGAAGCCCTGGATCGACGGCTCGCAGGGTATTGACCGCCGCGCAGGCAATGTTTGGACTGAGCTCGGGTGCGAGGATGAGGAACTCGTGCCCGCCGCGCTGAAAGAAGGCCATGCGCAGCTCTTCGAGAGTGTTCACTTGATCGACACGCAGCCCCCTCGCGGAGAGCTCGCTGACCAGCCCCGCAAAGCCATTACCCAGGCCGCTGAGAGCGAGGAGGTCATGGCTGTCTTTCGAGTGGCTGGGCATGCCCATGGGATCGGCAGGATGGCCGCTCATATCAAGGACAGACTCTGAGGTGCCGATGTCTCTCATGCCATGGCGATTACGCGCGAGCTTTCTGCGGCGATTCTGAGCATCCTGCTCTGCCCTGGGTTGTTGCCAGCCCAGTCAGAGTTGGTTTTGCCGCCCTCACACGAGCAGACGGTGGGTTCGGGTGCGACCAATCTGCCCTTCGGGCGTTCAACTCCCAATCGAGTGCAGCTCGCCTACGATGCGATGCTCTTCTCATCGCCCGTCGAGATCGATGGGCTGGCCTTCCGATTGCAGGAGGGTGAGCTGGCCAGCAGCAAGATGGTTGAGCTAGAGATCCGACTCTCCAGTCTAGGTAAGCCCGTCACCTGGATGCAGCAGGACTTCGATCGCAACCGTGGCGCGGACGAGAAGTTGGTCTTCGCTCGCCAGTTGCTGACCCTGCCCGAGCTCACAGAAGCAGCATCACCCAATCCCTTTCATTTCGAGATCTCCTTCGATGAGAGCTTCAGCTACGACCCGGCGAATGGTTCGCTGGTCATCGAGCTGATCGTGCATAGCCAGCAACCTGGCGCCTTCCCATTGGACAGCACCTTCATTTGTGACAGTCCTCGCGAGGACTTCGGTCCTCCGGGTTGCGGCCCGCAGGCTGGGGAGCCCTTGAAGATCGAGACGGTTACCAGCCAGGTGACCTGGGGTCGGCCCCTGGTTCTGCGCGTCTTTGATGCCAAGGAGGATGCGGCTACTGCGATCATCATGGGAAATCAGGAGACCGGTCTCTGGCAGGGTTACGAGTTGCCCTTCGAGCTGGGGAGTCTCGGTGCCCCGTCTTGTTTCCTGGCCTTGGATATGTGGCGAGTCTTCTCGATCTCTGCGAACGCTGCTGGCTCGGCGGAGTACGAGCTCTTCGTGCCCTCGGATCCCTCTCTACAGGGCTCGTGGCTGCGCTTTCAGGGCGTGGCCCTGGATTCGGGGGCCAACGCCCTGGGTCTGGTCACCAGCCAGGGAACGAAGGTTGAGATTTGCGGTTGGGAGCCGGTTTCTCGGGTCTTCGCCTCTGGCCTGATTGCGGCGGAAGGTCTGCGCGAAGTCGGAGTTGCTCCGGTAGTCCGACTCAACATCCGCTGACGCGCCGCTACCATGCGCAGATGAGCGCAGCCCAGTTTCTTCCCCACGCGGATCGCTACACTCCCGAGGCCAGTCCAGAAGAGGCGATCGCCGCATTCTTCGAGATCATGCGGCGACGGCGAAGTGTTCGCATGTTCTCAGACAAGCCCGTCTCCCTCGAGACCATCGAGGGGCTGGTGCGCTGTGCTGGCTCCGCACCAAGCGGCGCCAACAAACAACCCTGGCGCTTCGTCTGCGTGCAGGACCCGGTGATCAAGCGCAAGATTCGTCTGGCCGCCGAGAAGGAAGAGCGTGAATTCTATGAGCGCCGGGCCAACGCGGAGTGGTTGGCAGATCTTGCTCCCCTCGGCACGGACGAGAACAAGGACTTCCTCGAGATTGCCCCCTGGCTCATCGTCGTGTTCAAGCTCATGCGCTGCGATGACAATTCGCAGGTCTATTATCTCAACGAGTCCGTGGGCCTCGCCTCCGGATTGCTGTTGGCGGCGGCGCAGCATGCGGGATTGGCGACCCTGACCCACACTCCTAGCCCGATGGGATTTCTACGCGAAGTCTTGGGCCGGCCGGAGCATGAACGTCCCTTCCTGCTGATTCCGGTCGGCTATCCAGCTGATGACTGTGAAGTGCCCGCCAAGGCCTTCGAAAGAAAGGCCTTGGACGAAATCATGGTGGTGAGTTGATCGCGGATCTCAGTACCAGTTGCGATGGAAGCTTTCGCCTGCCGCCCGATCGACTCGTTCGAAGCTGTGTGCGCCAAAGTAGTCGCGCTGAGCCTGAGTAAGATTCTGTGGTAGACGGGCGCGGCGGTAGCTGTCGAAGTAAGAGAGACTATCCGCCATTGCCAGGACCGGAACTCCGCCGAGGGCAGCGGCGGCGACCACCTGGCGCCAGCGCGCCTGGGAGTCTTGGATGAACTCGCGAAAGCTCGGGTCCAGGAGGAGATTTGGCAGGGCCGGTTCGCTGGCGTAGGCGGCGGTGATGCCCTTGAGAAAGCGTGCCCTAATGATGCATCCACCCTGCCAGATGCGTGCGATCTCACCCAGGTCGAGACCCCAGCCCTTTTCTGTGTTGGCCACGGCGAGAAGGTCCAGGCCCTGGGCGTAGGAGCAGATCTTGCTGGCGTAGAGGGCGTCGTGAAGCGCAGGGACATAAACAGCTGGGTCGAGGCCCTCACCGGCCGGCGGGCCCTGGAGGAGCTCCGCTGCTCGTTGGCGTTCGGCCTTCTTGGCGGAGAGTCCGCGGGCTTCCACTGCGGCTTGGATGGTGGGAATGGGCACCCCGTACTCGAGAGCCAGTTCGCAGGTCCACTTGCCGGTGCCTTTCTGTCCGGCTCGATCGAGGATCACATCCACCATTGGCTTGCCGCTGTCCTCATCGGACTGGGCCAGGATGTCGGCGCTGATTTCGATGAGGAAGGACTCGAGAGGGCCCCGGTTCCAGTCGGCAAAGACCTGGGCCATCGCCGCAGGCTGCATGCCGAGGATTTGCTCCATGAAGTCGAAGGTCTCGGCGATGAGCTGCATGTCACCGTACTCGATGCCGTTATGGACCATCTTCACGAAGTGTCCGGAGGCGCCACTGCCGATGTGAGTCACGCAAGGGCCATCGTCGACCTGGGCGGCAATCTTCTCCAGTAGAGGGCGCAGCTCCGCATAGGCCTCGGCAGTTCCGCCAGGCATGATGCTTGGACCCTTCAAGGCGCCCTCTTCGCCGCCGGAAACTCCCATGCCCACGAAGCGCAGTCCCCTCGCCTCGAGTTCGATCGAGCGACGTTCGCTGTCCCGGGGGTGTGAGTTACCCGCGTCGATGACCATGTCCCCTGGCTCCAGATGGGGTAGCAGGGTCGCGATGGTACTGTCCACCGGCGCCCCGGCTTTGACCATGAGAATGATCCGCCGCGGGCGTTTCAGGCTGGCGGCAAATTCGGCGATGCTCATGGCACCGAAGACCCTCTCATCGCTAACGCGATTGGCGAGAAAGCTGCGCACCTTCTCGCTGCTGCGATTGAAGACCGAAATGGAGAAGCCCTTGCCGGCGATGTTGAGAGCCAAGTTCTCGCCCATCACCGCCAGGCCGATGAGGCCTACCTCGCTCCGCGCCTCGGAATGGTTCATGGAAGGGTTGTAGCCCTTCGCATCTCGTTCGGCGAGGCCTGTGATTCAGGGCATCATTCGGAGCTGCGGCGCTGCGCCAGCCACTGGCTCCAGGAGGCAGTGCGTGGTCCAGGGTCGTCACCGGTGAGCCGGCTCAGCGCTCGACGATAGGAATCCACGATCTGGGTGCGCACGGTGATGGCCGCATGGACCGTGACGTCCAAGACGACTCCGCTGCTCAAGACGTCTACGACGGGATCGGCCACGAAGGCGGACTGGGCGATCTCCACATCGTAGTCACGGACGTAGGCCTCTTGACTGGTGATGGCCACGTGTGCCCGAGTCGATCCCCCGGGGAGTGGCCCGGCGGCTGCCAAGGGTCCGGCGGCGACAAGCATGTCGATGGCGCCACCTTCTGCCAGGCTGTCATCCTTCAGGTTGGCGAAGGCATCCGCCGTGCGCATGCGCACCATTGGGCTGCTATGCCCTAGTCCAGGTGCCAGGTACTGGACGGCTTCGAGGGCATCTCCTTTCCCGGCGGTCATGCGCATCACGTTCTGACGCACGGCGGCGGAGCGGTCCAGGATGGCGGTGCGGTAGAGGAAGGGCTTGCCGCCAGCTTCGACTCTCTTGGCGATGGCTTCCACCGCGGCCAGCCTTTGCATGCTGCTGTTCGCCCTGCGAGCCCGGCGGCGGAGAGCGTCGCCGGCCTCTTCCATGTTGGCGAGGATCTCGACTACGGCGATGCGCATGGAGAGCGGTCGGTCCCGACGCACTCGAAAGAGCAGTTCGCGCACCTTGGTTTTCGGTCTCGCCAGGCGAAGTCGACGTGGCAGGATATCGGCCTCCAGTTCACTCAAAAAGCTGCGCAGGCGATCCTGATTCTTGCCCTGCTTTTCGCTGATGCTCAGGGCACGGTCGAGGTGTTGCCAGAGCTCAGTCTCCAAGGCCCAATCCCGGGCCTGCCGGGCGAGCTCGAGTTCGCTGTGCGCGCTGGCTGGACTGCGGGCGGCCAGACCAGCCAGTTCGCTCCGCAACTCGTCCTCGCTGCGAATGCGATCCACTTCGTCCATGGAGAGGCGGAAGCTCTTCTGCCTGGTCTGAACATGGAGGGACTTGCCGCTGATCTTGACCTCGCCGACGAAGACGCGGCCATCCTTCAACCTGACTTCATCCGCCGGTAGCAGGCTAAGGCAGAAGAATCCGGCGCTGAGCAGGCTCAGGCGGAGGCTATGGCTGGGGAGGGTTCGCAGGGATAGGCGTCCGGTCATTGCATGACTCCAGGGCTGGCACGAAGTTTGTATTCTAGGCTTCCAGGCTGGGGGGGCACCACCTGCTGCCCTAGCATCAAAAACTGGCCCGAGTAACCTGATTTTGCACCCGCTCCCGAGGGAGACAGCCATGAATGCACCGATCCTGACTTCGCTGTTCGTCAGCCTGAGCCTCGCCACAGGGCTCTTGGCCCAGAATCCCACGCAGGAGGGCATGCGGCTGGAAGACCTGATCACGGCCATGAAGGCCAAGGAAAAGGCGATCAAGACCGCCTCCCTGGACATGGAAACCAAGGGATCTTTCCCGGGTGGCATCGAGTTCAGCACCAAAGGAAGGATCCGTGTCCTCGGAGAGACACACTTCCACATCCTGG
Source organism: Planctomycetota bacterium (assembly GCA_021776805.1). GTDB lineage: Bacteria > Planctomycetota > UBA1135 > UBA1135 > UBA2386 > JAJFFD01. The sequence goes on along the minus strand of JAJFFD010000156.1, from coordinate 27,614 downwards.
TGAAGAGCGATTTTGGCCCCGAAATGGCGGTGGAGACCGAGACCTTGCTGACCCCTGAGGGCCTCTTCACCCGGGAGAAGGATCCGGTTCAGGGGGAGGTGTTCACGCATATGGATATGGAACTCCTGAGCGAACTCCGCGCGGCGAGCGCGGCCACTGGCGAGGAGAGTAATATGCCCGGATTGAGTGCTGGCCCAAGTCAGGGGCCCCTAGGCAGTCGAGTCTTGGAGGACCTTGTTGCTCAGTTCAATCTCGAGGTGACTGGTCCCGTGCGGGTCAACGACGAGAGCTGCTGGGTGGTAGCCGGCCCCCTGCGCAGCGATGCCAAACAGGAGAACTTCGCGGGCATGTCCGCGGATGGCATGGACATACTGGTTCGCCAGAATGACCTGGCCCTGGTGCGGATGACTCAGCTCAAAGAGGGCAAGCCGGTGAGCGAAGTGCGCATCACCCGACTCGAAATCGATGTGCCGATCCCGACGGCGAGCTTCAAGCTCGAGGTCCAACCGACCCAGGATCCCATCGATGTCATGGACCACCCGCCGATGCGGGACCAGATCATGCGGCTCTTCGCTGATGCAGAAGCCAAGGGCTGGAAGCGAAAGACCACCGAGCCTGAGGCTGAGACTGCCGAGGGCAAGGCCGGGGAAGGAAAGGGAAGCGCGAAGAATTCCTAGGGATCGCTAGGATGGGGAGGTGATGACCGAACCGATTCTGGTAACCGGTGCAGCTGGCTTCATCGGTGCACGCTTCGTTGAATCCTGCAACCAGCGCTCCCAGCCGGTGATCTCCGTCGATCGCCCGGACTTCTTCGTGCAGCGCCGCGAGCACGCGGACCTGGACTTTGGCGAAATCGTCGACCTGGAAGAGCTGCCTGCGCAGATCGAAGCCGGGCGTCCGGCGCCGGGGGCAATCGTTCACCTCGGTGCCTGCACGGACACTCGCGAGATGGACTTGGCCCTCCTCGACCGGATCAACCTGAAGTACTCCCAGCGGCTCTGGAATTGGGCGCGGGCTGCGTCGATTCCATTCGTCTATGCGAGCAGCGCCGCGACCTATGGTGAGGGTGAGCTCGGGTATGGGGATGATGAGAGCAGGATGAGCGAACTCCGCCCGCTCAATCCCTACGGTCAATCCAAGTTGGACTTCGATCTCTGGGCCCTGGCGGAGGAGAAGGCCGGTCGCTGTCCGCCCGCATGGTCCGGCTTCAAGTTCTTCAACGTATATGGACCGGGAGAACGTCACAAGGTCAGCATGTGCAGCGTCGTGGTGCAGGCCTTCGACCAGATCCGTGCAGGCGGGAAGCTGCGGCTCTTCCGTAGCCACCGAGATGGCATCGCCGATGGGGAACAGTCTCGCGACTTCATTTATGTGGAGGATGTGATCCAGGTCCTAGGCTTCGCTTTGGAGATGCCCATAGAACGCGGTATCTACAACCTGGGGAGCGGCCAGGCGCGGAGCTTTCTCGATCTTGCACGAGCGGTGTTTGCGGCCATGGATGTGCCAGAGAACATCGAGTTCATCGATACACCGGAGGAGCTGCGTGCGCGCTATCAGTACTTCACCCAGGCGAGTATGGAGAAGCTTCGCCAGGCCGGTTACGGACAGCCCTTCACCACTCTCGAGGAGGGGGTGAGTCGCTGTGTGCAGAGGTTGCTGGCGGGGGTGAGCGGAGGGCAATAGGCTGGGGGTCTCGCAGGCCAGGAGATCCAAGCCATGAATCCACCTTCCCTCCCCAGACGCGAATTTCTCAAAGGCTCGGCTCTGGGCGTTCTTGCCGGGCCTGTTCTCGAGCGGATCGCCGGGACCCGCAGTCGGCTCGCTGAAGAGATCGCAGTTCTGCAGGACCGATCCCTGGCGGGCATGGCGGATCAGTACAGCCTCGATCCGAAGATCACCTACCTCAATCACGCCAGCATCGGGACCATTCCGATCCCGGTGCAGCGTGCCCATGAGGCCTTCTTGAGTCTCTGCGAGGAGAATCCATGGCTCTATATGTGGGGTGGCGCCTGGGAGGAGCCGCGGGAGGATGCGCGTCGTAAAGTCGCCGCGCACATCGGCTGTTCCAGCAGCGAGTTGGTCTTCAATCACAACACCACGGAGGGCTTCAATCTGCTCGCCTCCGGCCTGCCCCTGGGTGAGGGCGATGAGGTTCTCTTCAGTTCTCTCAACCACATCGGCGCCAGCGAATGCTGGCGACACCATGGGCAGCGACGTGGGTTCAGCGTGCGGGTCTTCGACTTTCCCATGGGCGAAGCGGAGAAGATGAGTCGCGAGCGACTTCTCGAACTACATGCAGCGGCAATCCGCCCGGAGACCCGTGTGCTGGTCATTCCGCACATAGACAACACCCTGGGCCTGCGTCATCCCCTGCCTGAACTGTGCAAGTTGGCTCGGGAGAAGGGTGTGGAGTACATCGCCGCTGACGGGGCCCAGACCATCGGCATGTTGCCAGTGAATCTGGCTGAGTCCGGCGTGGACTTCTATTGCATGAGTCCGCACAAGTGGCTGCAGGTTCCAAAAGGCTCGGGACTCCTTTACATCCGCGAGAATCGCCAGGCAGACCTGCGGCCTTGGCAAGTGACCTGGGGTCAGTCCAGGTGGAAGGGGAGTGTGCGGGTCTTTGAGGACTACGGGACCCGGGCCTTGCCCGACTTGCTGACCTTCAGCGCTGCCGTGGATTTTCACGAGGCAGTTGGCCAAGAGAGAAAGGCGGAGCGTCTGCGGAAGCTCTGGCAGCATTGCATGCAAGTCGCCGATTCGACCGATGGCCTGCGCTGGCGGTCTTCTCGTGACTGGGATCTGTCCTGCTCACTCTATGCCATCGAGGTCGAAGGCAAGCGCAGCTCGGAAGTTGCCAATCACATGTGGGAGAAGCACGCTGCCGTGTTTCGCGCCTTTGGCGGTGACCTCAACAGCATGCGGATTTCGCCTAACTTCTACACCAGCGAGGCGGAGATCGATCACTTCTTCGAGATCATCAAGACCGAGATCATCGGCTGATCGCCACCCAACAGCGAGATCTCCTCAGAGGCCCAGGCTCAGTTGCCGATCCGCCCGTCGATCGCGTTTGAGAGTCTGAGAGGAATCCCCGGCGAAGCGATGCTCGAGTCGAAGACCACCACTTGCAGGAAGAAGTGGAAGCCGAAGATGTCCGGGTTGTTGGGCACCACCACGTCCCAGCTCCCACTACCGTTGTTGTTGGTCAGGGTCTGAGTCTTGTTCAAGCTTGTATAGAGAGTGCAACCGGTCAGGCCGATGAGGCCGAGATCCAAGGGCAGGGGGAGCGCGCCGGACATCTTGTCGGTGAAGCCGATGATGCCTACGGGGATGTCCATGATGCCGATGGGGGGCAAATTGCTCATGCTCACAGCAAAGCTGCTGTCGATGCTCGGGATGGCTCCGGCGGCATCGATGGTCGGCAGACCACCGGCACCTGCGCAACCGCTACCGAAGCTGAAGCTGCCCTCCAGGTTCAAGCTGCCGAGAGTGGGATCGTTTTCCTGGATCCAGGCCGAGGCGTCGTTGTTCGTGTTGATGCGGGCGATGGACCTGCCCTCGCCACTAGGCAGAGTCACGGATTCTTGAGTTGAGGGCCAGAGGCCGACGCTGACTGCCTCACCGGTTCGTGCGAGACCGCCGCCCCAGCTGACAAAATCACGCATCTGGGAGGGCAGGAAGAGGTTCGTCGGAATGTACAGGGCGAAGGTGTCAGCATTGCTGAGCGTGCGGAATTGAAAGTTGGGGAAGAACTGGTCGGTAGCCGTATTGGTTCCTGACTGGCCAAGGTGCAGGCGGACCACTCCCCGATTCGGGATCTCGATGTTTGCCAGGGAGGCGTAGGTGAAGGGTGCGCAAATCTGCCAGCCGGCGGGATTGAAGCCGGCGCCACTGACGTTTGTGATCTCAACGATCTGGTTGCCAGCGTTTGCCCCGACAGGATCCACCTGGACCTCGGAGATGATCAGTTGGGCCGAGACAGGTGAGCCAGCCATGAGGACTGGCAGGAGGAGGGCGGGGAGGAGTGAGCTTTGGGTCTTCATCGATTCGAGTTTCAGGTGGGTGCCGGCTTCCGCTCGTTCGTCGGGAAGACTTGTCAAGTTGTGATCTTGGTGGAGGCCAGTCTACGAGAATGTCCGTAGCAGGTTTCGCCGATCCCGCAGCCTTCGACCGGCCGGGGCTCTCCATGCCGGGCCGTAATCCTGGATTTTCGCCCAAGGCGAAGGGGCCTGGGCTAGATTGAGGAGGACTGGACTGGCCAGGCGCCTCTTGCCCTGGCCCTTCGATTGCGCCATGAGAACGCCCGCGCTGCTCCTGATCTACTGCATAGGCTTGCTGAGTTGCGATGCCCAGAATCCAGGCAATCGTCAGGCGGATCTGGACGCCTTCCTAGAAGAGCATGCTTTGCAACCGATCGTCGGCGAGTTGCCGTTGGCGGTGGATGCGGATGAGGTGAATTTCCTGGTGGCGGGTCATCTCTACGGTAGCCCCGGGCAGCAGTACAAGGGTCGCGCCCTGCCGGCGAGCAGCTTTACAGCGCACTTCGATGAGTCAGGCCCGCAAGAGGCTGACTTCCTCATCCTCACTGGCGACTTCGTACGTGCCCTCAAGGAGCCCTTCCTCTCGACGACCCTCGAGTACCTCGGCAAGCTCGGCTTGCCGGTCTTCAACGCGCCTGGCAACCACGAGATCGGTGGCAAGAGGCAGCGACGGCTCTACAGCGAACGCTGGGGGCGGAGCTACGGCGGGTTTCGCGTCGGCAGCAGCCTGTTCCTCGTTCTCGATACAGAACTCGAGCCTTGGAAAATCACCGGCGACCAATTGGCATTCCTGCGCGAGGCCTTGGCGCTGGCGCCTGCCGCCGGGATCAAGCGCAGCTTCGTCTTTGCCCATCGAGTGCTCTTCGCCACGGATGACGAGCGCTATGAAGTTGTCTTTGAACTCGCTAACAGCAAGGCTGACTGGGCAGGGAGCAACTACGCATCGGATATTCTGCCGATTCTCGCGGCCTATGCCAGCCAGTCTGAGTTGACCTGGTTCAGCGGCGATGTCGGCGGGGTTGCTCGATCCTTCGGTTTGTTCCACGACTACGACGAGCGCTATGGCATTCGCTACATCGCTTCGGGGATCGGCGAGCAGCCCTCTGACAATGTGGTTTCAGTGCAGGTTACCGGGAAGGGTGAAACCCAACTGGAACGGATTCCTCTGCAAGACCCGAAAATGAGGTCCTTGGAGGATTGTGATCTCGAGGCATGGCAGGCGCGCTCGCAATGGCTGAGCCAGCGAAGAGCGAAGCGGGAAGCCGAGAAAGGCAAGTAGGCAGGCCTTCGGGCCCGGTTCACTTGCCGAGGATTTTCTCTCGGTAGAGCGCCTCGATGTCCAGCTCTTCACCTGCTTGCATGTTGCCGTCCAAGCTGACGCTACAGCCGGTCTGAACCAGTACGGCTTTGCGGCCAACCTCGCCAATCACGAGGTTCGAGGCATCGACCGTGCAGGGGCCGAACTCATCCTTCTTGATGAAGGCGGCCAGACCGAAGAACTTGCATCCTTGGATGTCAAAGTCCCTCACCTGGAGATGGGACCCATCCTTGGCCGCGATGCCGATGGAGGCCTTGGAGACTCTCCCGCCGATGACCTCCGCTCGAGTTCTTTCCCCGATGGATAGGGCCTTATCGCCGATGTTCTCGAAGACGCAGTTGGCGATGAGCACATGGCTGCCGCTGAAGTCGATAGCATCCTGACCGGACAGTTCGAATCTGCAGTTGCGAATCGAGCCAGTCACAAAGTCGCCATCGAAGAGGTCCGAAAACCCGCCCTTGAAGGTGACATTCTTCAGGGTGATGTTCGTGCTGATTGCGTTCAGGGCGTCCTCGCCCAAGGCGTCTTCGATGCGCACGTCGAGAAAGTTGATCGGCGAGCGGTAGAAGGTCACGCCGCCTGTCGTCTGCCATGGCCCGCGTTGGATTTCCCGGGCCTGCCTGACTGTGACATATCGCCAATGGCTCTCCTCATCGCATTCGCTGACGACGATGCCGGGCCATCCCGCAGTCTCGTCCAAGGCTTCCAGGCGTATGGGCTCTGCCTTGCTGCCTTTGAAGATGAGGGCCGCCGGACTGACCAGGGCTGCCTGGCTGGCAAACTTGAGGACCGTGCCTGCTTCCGCGTGCAGGGGCAGCCCGCGGGGTAGCAGTAAGTCGGAGTGGATCTCCCAGCTACCCTTGCGTAGGAAGAGCTGGTCGTTGATAGGGTCGTAGCGCAGGCAGGGCTGAGCCTGCAATGCTTCCGATAGCAGTGGAATGCGCGGTCGCCCGGTCTGCTCCAGGGAGCTCTTGGTTGCTCGACGCAGCACCAGAGCTTCAGCACGCGATTCCGAGTCATCGGGAACCTCATAGAGAATGTCCACGGCGAGCCGGATGCCTCGGTCGTTGACTTGATCCTTCACCGCATCGCGTAGGGCCTGGATGTTGTGCAGGTCTCGCAGCCTTTGGTCGACGGGGAACTGGAATCGCACCTGCCGTCCCTGGTAGGGAAGGATTGCGTAGCCTGCCGGTCGGCGCAGCTGCTGATCTTCAGGCAGCAAAGCGCTGGCTGCGCTGATGATGCGTCCGGAGCTGAAGCGAAAGCCTCGGACCTGCACAGGAACCCAGGTGTTGGCCCAGGCCTCGACTTCGATCAGGTCTGGTCCGTCATCGCGAGGCAACAGCCGGGCAAAGAAGTTGGCAGGATCAGCCGGGGCGATGAGCTTGCGCAGCCTTACCGCCCGATCACGCAGGCGCATCTCGATGTCCTCGGGGATCTGCTCGAGGCCCAGTCGCATTCGACGGGCGGGGGGGAGGCGATCCAGATCACGGCCCAGTGCAGCCGAGTAGCGGTCCAGGTCATCCTCGATCGATGCCATGAATTCGCTCAGCCAGGCCTCGGAGGAATACCGTCGCAGGGCGCGGTAGAAGGCGTCGTAGGCCGCGGTGCTGCGCAGCAGGTCGCGCATGAAGGGCTGATTCAAGACCTCGGTCAGCGGCGCTTCTCCACCGAACCCCGCCCCGGTGTCGAAGATCACCGGTTCGAGGCGGTCGAGAATCGGATCGTGATAGAAGCGCCACTGAATCCAATTCATCCAATGGGTTGCGCCGAAGATGACCATCAGGGCGGCTTGCTTGCCGACCTTCTCGGCAACAAAAATCTCTTCGACCGATCGCCCTTGGATTGCGGCGAGGGCTCGGCGCCCAGCTTCCGCCTGGGGCTGGATACCCAGGGCTGCGTCCCCACGTGCTGCGACAATGCGGTTCTGAACCTCCATCATCTTGTCGAGGGCCCGCATGAGCCGTTCGTTCATCGCGTCGTTCTGCGCCTGCGACTTCTCATTGAAGGCCTTGGCATCACTCCCGCCAAAGCGCATGCCATACTTGGCAAGTGCCGGTACTGCTGCGGCACCACCTGGGTGGTACTGCATCCAAGCAGACCAGAGGGACTCCTCGTCAAATCTCACGATGGGACCGTCGCGCCGGCCTTGCGACTCGAGAAGTTCCTTCGTGAAGTGTTCCTCCAGATAGTAGACCCCCGAGTGCCGACCGTTGATGACCGCGTTGACATAGCGGGCGCGCGGTGCAAGGAGACCTTCTTTGCGGGCGGCTGCCATGATCATCCACTCGCTGATCACGCCACGGGTCTTGGGATGTTGGATGGAGAACTCGCTCATCCCGAAGAGAGAGCCACCGCCGAGGATGCGGATGCGCAAGGACCATCGGTCCGAATCGACGTGGTCCGTCCAATCGCCCTTGAGTCGCAGGCGCGCCGGCTGGCGTAGATCACCATAGCTCACCATGCCCTCGACAGTTTCCTCCGGGCGTTGCTCGATGACACCCTCCGCCATGGCGCGATTCCGGGCACCCTGCAGAATCCCGGCGGCCTCCACAGAGAGATCGATGCGCAGTTCGGCGAGGCCATCTTGTGGAATCGCGGCTCCCTCTGCTTGGAAGGGCCCGGCGCCGGGCGCGGCGCTGTCGTTGCCCACGATTACGCGATTTAGCCAGCTGACTCCGGGAATGATCAAGAGGACCATGCCCAGTAGGAGAAGGCTCGGCCAGCGCCTTAGTCGGGGAGCTTCATCCTTGTGCAGCATGCTCTAGTCCTTCCTGCTCATGGCAATCCCCGCGAAAGCGTGGGGGCCTGTGATGGAGAGGATGCCATCACGAACTTGGAGCTCTTGTCCATACGTAGGGGGAAGCGGCGGACGAAGTCTTCAACCTCATCGGCATTGCCCGCGTCTGCCTTGCACTCGAGGATGAGGATTGGGTTGAGGGGCGTATGGAGCTTCGCTTGTAGAGTGCTCATGTTGCGCAGGTCGCTTGCCTGCAGGCCGCGATCGAGGGTGACTCGCAGGCGCCGATCGCCGCTGCTGTAGTAGCTGCGGAGATAGCGTATCCATTGTACCGGCTCGAGGCCTGTAATGGCCTGACGCCACTGGTCCGGAATTGCCGCGGAGACCGCCCGGATGAATTCGTAGCGGCAGGTTCCGGCGAGGGGGATCGCCTCTGGTAGACGAAACTTGGCCTTGTCACCGAGTTGATTGATGCGCCGCTTCCGTTCGAGAGTGAGGATTGCCGCCTTGGTTTCAGGGCCATACCAGCGGAAGCGAAACTTGACGCGCTGCGAAATTCCGGCCAGGTTGTCGCTGAGTGCGGTGCCCTCGTGACTGTCCAGATAAATGCTCTGGACGATGCGGTCCGGATGGAGGGTCGAAAAGACGGCGGGGTGCAATCGCAACTCGCCCAGCACCTGGGGCAAGGCCGCCTCCTCGCAGACCATTTTGATCTCCCAACGCGGGTCGGTCATCGGATCTGATCCGCCCGATGACTCTCGCTTGCCAGTCATCCTCTACTCGAGTCCGTCCCGCTCGATGAGGCTGACTCGCGCGCCAGGAAAATCGGCGCGCACACGCCCGAGCATCTTGTCCACCTGATCCGTTGCGCTGAGTTCAACCAGAAGAGTGCCATGCCACTCCTCATCGCTGACATCCATCCGCCGAACATCCACCTGATTGCATGAGGTCTCAACACCCTTCAGCAGTTTGGCCAGGAGCGAGTCCGCGTCGCCATCCTGCATGGGGGCGCTCACCTGCAGGATGGAGCGCAGGGCCTTGCGAGCACGTGAACTCGAGTTCAGGCTCATATATGCCAACAAGACCAGGAAGACGACCGCGGTGGCGATCTCCACCCCGTAGTCAGAATCTGCGCCGACGCCCGCACCGAGGCCGACTCCCAGGGCAATGGCCAGAAAGAGGTAGGCCAGTTCTTCCGGTTCCTTGATCGGCGTTCGGAATCGGATGATGGAAAGGGCGCCGACCAGCCCCAGGGAGAGGGCGAAGGATGACTTGACGACGGTGATCATCAAGAAGGTGGTCACCGCCACGAAGACAAAGAGCCTGGCGAACTTGCCCTTGTTCGAGAGGACCTGGGCGTAGCGGCGATAGTGCCAGGACAGCAGCTGGGCTAGCAGGATGACGACGACGAGGTTGATCAGCAGAGTCTGCAGATCGCCCACTCGAAGTCCGAACTGTTGCGTGAGCGTTTCCATGACTTGCGCATGCTGCCTGTGGGCATCCGAAGCCGATGCTCACCGGCCGGACGTGCATGACTGCCATATATGAGGCTTCTGCACATGCTCTGCAAGTTGTAGCTATCCCGATGCAGGCGCTTCACTTCGACCGAGGCCTCGGTCTGGCCAGAAGGGCGGTTTTCGGGTGAGCGGAAAGGTCCCCTCTGCCGCGTCTTAGTTGCCTTCTTCTTGGCTGGGGGGATGCTCGAGGAGCTCGAGGTCCTTGTAGCGCTTCTTGGCGTAGTCGATCTCAAACTCGCTGTTGAAGAGAGCCACTGGTCTTCTGGCCTCGTCGAGGACCACCATGGGCAGAAGCTCCTCGGTCTCGGCGCTGAGGTTGCCCAGCCAACGCGCCCGGCTCAGTCCCTTGCGGGCCATGACGATCTCAACCTTGTATTCCTGCTCCAGGCGATGCTTGAAGACCTGTACCTGCAGTTCGCCGATGGCGCCGAGAATGGGTTCCCGGGCACCGACCTTCGGATAGAAGACCTGCACGACGCCTTCCTCGCCGAGTTGGGTCAGCCCCTTGTTGAAGCCCTTGCTCATGGAGGGGTCCTTGGGGCGAACCTGGACGAATATCTCGGGAGCGAAGCGCGGAAAGTTGCGCACCTCGAGGCGGCGCCCGTCGCTGATCACATCCCCGACGCGGAAGATCCCCGGATTGATCAAGCCGATCACGTCGCCTGGGAAGGCCTCGTCGATGGTGACTCGCTCCTGGCCGAAGAAGCGATGCGGGTGTGATAGGCGAACCTCCCGCTCCAGACGCATGTGATAGGCGCTCATGCCCCGTTCGAAGCGACCAGAGGTCACCCGCAGAAAGGCGATGCGATCGCGGTGGTTGCGGTCCATATTGGCGGCAACCTTGTAAACAAAGCCGGAGAAGAAGTTCGAGGTTGGTGGGACCTCCCCGTCGATGGTCGGCAGAGGCCCAGGCGGGGGGGAGATATCGATGAAGCGCTGCAGAATCGCCTCGACTCCGAAGTTGGTGACTGCTGAGGCAAAGAAGAGGGGCGATTGCTTGCCGGCAAGGAAGAGCTCCAGATCGAAGGGATCCATGGCGCCTTCCAGGAGCGACAGTTCCTCCACCAACTTTTCATGAGCGCTGACGCCGATTTGCTCCACGAGGCTCGGGTCGTTCGGGCCGGTCACCTTCATGCCCGCGCGCTTCTTGCCCGATTGGTTGCGCTCGAAGAGCTGCACCTCGCCGCGGCCAGACTCATAGACGCCGCGGAACTCGGGGCCCGAGCCGATGGGCCAGGTCCATGGAATCACCTGAATACCCAGCACTTTCTCCACCTCGTCCATCAGGTCGAGGGGGTCTCGGGCCGGTCGGTCCATCTTGTTGACCACGGTGACGATGGGAATCCCGCGCTCGCGACAGACCTTGAAGAGCTTGATGGTCTGGGGCTCCACTCCCTTGGCGCCATCGATGAGCATGAGGGCGGAGTCGGCGGCGACCAGGGTGCGGTAGGTGTCCTCAGAGAAGTCCTGGTGGCCAGGGGTATCGAGGAGGTTGATACACTGCCCCTGATACTCGAACTGCATGGCTGAGCTGGAAATGGAGATGCCGCGCTGGCGCTCGATCTCCATCCAGTCGGAGGCCGCATGGTCCCGGCCCTTGCCGGTCTTCACCGAGCCTGCCTCCTGGATCGCGCCGCCATAGAGAAGGAGCTTCTCCGTGAGGGTGGTCTTGCCGGCATCCGGATGCGAAATGATCGCAAAGGTGCGGCGGCGCATGACTTCTTGTTCCAGATCCAAGGGCTTCTCGGCGCAGCGAAGGGCGTGGAATGCTAGGGAGCCGGGCTTCGGCCATCCACCAGGGAATGGGGCGAATTGTCCTGGCTGGAAATGTCAGCCTCGAAGTTCGGCGTCTTCTGGACCCGGCTCGCTTCTGCCTGCATCATCCTGGCACATGAAGCGCATTCTTGCCCTCAGTCTCGTCCCCCTCCTCGGCGCTTGCGCCTCCAACATCGGCCGCAAGGACCCGCTCTTCGACGGCAAGGATCTGAAGGGTTGGAAGGTAACCGGCAAGGCGGAAGGTTGGGTCGTGGATGGCGACAGCATCCTCTGCACCGCTAAGGACGGTGGTTACCTCTACACTGAGGAACGCTTCGGCGACTTCGAGCTCGATCTCAGCTATCGCACGGAGCCGGGGGTCAACAGCGGGATCTTCTTCCGTTGGAGTGATCTCGAGGACCCGGTGAACACCGGCATCGAGATGCAGATTCTAGATACCTACGGGCAGTCTAGCCCGGACAAGCATGCTGCCGGCGCGATCTACGACATTCAGCCGCCCCTGGTGAACGCGGTCAAGCCTGCTGGGCAGTGGAACTTTGCGCGCATTCGCTGCGAAGGTTCGGTGGTGGAGTGCTGGCTCAACGACCAGCGCACGGGCGCGATCAACCTGGACGACTACACAGAAGCTGGCAAGAACCCGGATGGGACGCCCAACAAGTTCCGCTTTGCGTACAAGGACTTGCCCAGGGAAGGGCACATCGGATTCCAGGACCATGGCGGCAAGGTCTGGTTCAAGGACATCACCATTCGGCGCCTGCGCTAGTCGGGCAGGCTAGAACTTGATGATGTTGACCTTGCCCCGATCCAGGTTGTCGGGAACAGGCACCGTCGCGATCTGCTCTTGGTTCTTGAACAGGATGATGGTCTGCGCCTTGGCGCTGATGACTGCTATCTGACTCTTGCCATCGATGATGGGCAAGAACTTGTGCGCCGCCTCCCCGGGTCGGTCACGGAGTAGGAGCGGCTGCACCTGGTTGACCCCATCGACTAGTCCAGCGGTTGAGAAGGCATCTGCCCGATCCGGTCGTTCGGAGAAGGTGATCTGCACCATGATGCCGCCCTGGCGTATGGCTGCCAGATCCGCATCCACCTGCTTCTGCCGCTCAACCTGCATCTTGAGCATGGGGTCGAGTTTGACCAGGCGGTCGAAACCTGCCTTGGCGATGGCGTTGAGCTCCTCACCGCGACGGCGCGCCCGTGAGGCGCCCACTTCCTGCCCGGCCTTTTCCAGATTCTGTGCCAGGCGTATGTAGGCGGTGCCGTAGTCGCCGGTCGTCTTCACCTGGAAGCGCTCCATAGGTGGGTTTTGCAGGCTGTAGCCGCGGATCTTCGGCGGCATGGCATCGAGAAACTCCCGCAGATAATCGGCGGCGAGGGCATAGTCATCTTCCCGTTCCGCCCGCTGAATCATGGGGCCCCAGTAAGTGCCCATGTGATTGCCGATATCGAAGTAGTTGACTGTCTCACGCTCCGGTCGCCCCGGGCGCTCTTCGATCTGTCGGTTGACCAGGAGCATGCAGAGGCCGATTCCCAGGGCAGTCCACAGCAACTGCCGGCGTCGGGTCTCCTTCAGCAACTCGACGATGCCGTAGGCAGCGAAGGGTGTTATGGCCAGCACCATGGGCACCCGGAAGCGGGACAGCACATAGAAGGCCACCATGGGCAGGATCGCGGTGCCGACGAGCAGGATCAGGAAGGCGGTTCGTTGCCGCAGCTCCCTCCGGCGGAAGAGCACCAGGCCCAGGCCGTAGAGGGCGAAGGGGGCGGTCAACCAGAATGGCGCGGGCAACCACTGCAGGACCTTGGAGTAGAGCTGAAAGAGATAGAACTTGGCGTTGTTCGGGATCTCGTACCAGTGCCAGATCTGCAAGAACTTGAAGACCAGCAGACCACCGTAGTCGAAGACGTTGTCGTGGGTGGCGATGGTCGTCGGCACCGCGGCAGCGATGGAACTGCCCGCCTCGCCCATGATCTCGGCGACGACCGCTGGATTCGGGTTCCAGCCCTCACTCGGCACGTATTGACCATCGTTGCTGGCGGCAAAGGTGACCGCGCCGACGCTGGTCATGCTGAAGATGGGGGTGCCAACGCTCAGGTTGCGTACGATCACTGGGGAAAGGGCGATCAAGCCACCGGCAGCCATCAGGCCGAGCTTGCTGAGCAAGGCTCCGCCCTGCTTGCGCTCAGGCCAGAGGAGAATCACCGCGGCGCCGGCGCTGAACACCGCCATGGTGGTCTTGAGCATGACCACGATGCCGGTGGTGAGTCCGAAGCCGAACCAGCGCAGGCCGGATTGTCGGTCCCGGAGTCGCTCGGCGAGCAGGACCAGAAGCAGGCCGGCGAAGCAGATCCAGCTGGCGCGGAGGAGAATGAACTCGAAGTAGAGGAGGGGGCCGTAGCCGATGGTCAGCAGCCCGCTCAGCAGGGCGACCACTTCGCCAAAGTAGCGTCGACTCAGGACATAGATCAGGCCGACGGCGAGCACACCGAGCAGGTTCTGCAGGATGTACATGGCCTTGATTCCGTCCGGAATCTCCGGCAAAGGCAAGGAACTGACCTCAGTGGCATCTTGGCCAGCCAAGGAGTAGAGACCCGCCAGCATGTACGGGTACAGGGGTTCCTGGTGAAACTGCTTGCCCTGGTACCAGTCGTTCCAGACTTCCGCCGCCCAGGCATCCTTTACGTCGACGCTGGGCTCCGCATCGAAGTCCCGGCCGCCAATGCGATCCGGATTGGCCAGCAGGTAGTCCTGGGCGACCTGCTTGTGCCAAGTATGGAGGGGATGGCGAAGTTCTGGATGCTCGAAGTCGCTGAGCAGGGAGAGCTCTCGAATGCCGTGGCCCCACTTGTGAAAGAAGTCCATGTCCATTTCCTTGTGCTTGAAGGAATGGAAGCAGGGACTGTTCTGCAGTTCGGACCAGGTGACGACCCGAACGAAGCCAGCAAGGAGGAGCAAGGCAACGAGCACCAGGCGATGGCGCTGACCGAGCAAGACCTCGAGTCTTGCGATGCGCTCGCGCAGGTTGGGGCGCTCCCCAGTCACCTTTTCATCGCTGCCCTCGGCGCTCTCTGGGGTCTCGAGTTCTGTCTGGTCTTGCGTCATAGAGGCGCTGCTGGGCGCGGGGCCATGGAGGAACCTTATATCGGAATCGACGGCCTGTTCCGTGCCGAAGACGGGCCGGATGGGAAAATGCTCCGGGCTGCGCTGGCATGGCGACCTGAGTAGCTTGGGCGATGGTCTGAATAAGGGAATTCGCTATCCTCCGCCTCCCCATGAAGCTCCTGCATGGCATCCTCGGCATCAGCCTGATTCTCGCCCCCCTTCTCTCGGCGCAGGATGAGGCGCCGCCGCCCCGGGTTGAAATCATCGCCGGCCTGCGGGCGCCTGCCCCCGCCGCCCGAGTTCGCGCCCTGGTCGCCGCCGAGAGCCGCCTGTCCGGGGAGTCGGATCTGGTGCTGCAGGGTCTGCTGCGTCGACTTTGCCGCGATTCGGAGGCAAGTGTGCGTCTGCAACTCGGCAAGTCCCTGGGCAAGACCGGCCGAATACGGCCGAGCCTGCGCCGCTTCGCCGAGGGAAGCCTGGTAGAAGTCCTGATTTTTTCGGCGGAGTCTGCGGAGCTCCGTGCCGCTGTCATCGCCAGCATGGATGGTGCCGAGGCTGCGGCCCTGACCCTGATGTTGGGCGACCCGCGCTTTGCCGAGACCCTGGCCGGTCGCCCAGAACTCCTGGCCGAGCTCGCTGCCAGCATCCTGCAGCGCCGTCGGGACGAGGCCATGGCTGCCCTGCTCTTGAGGATCAGCGCAGAGCCCGCTGGCTGGCGGCGCGATGCGCTCCTGCAGGGAACCATCGGGGCTCTACCCGGGAGCGATGCGGATGCGGAGAAGCTACCCTTCCGCTATCGCCCCATAGGTCTGGATCGGATGCTCGCCAGCGAGGAGCCCCGGCTGGCACAGGCCGCCGCGGACATCGAGGCCGCCTCCATCTTCACCGAGGGCGCCCGACCTCTGGATGCAGTGGAGCAGGCCCTCTTCGAGCAGGGTGAGCTGCTCTTCCAGCGCAACTGCGTTTCCTGTCATCTGATCACCGGCATCGGGGGCAACCTTGCACCGCCCCTGGTGGATTCCGAGTGGGTCATCAGCGACCGAGTCGATCGGCTCCTGCGCATCCTCAACAACGGACTCAGCGGGCCGGTGATGGTGAAGGGCAAGCGCTACGAGATCGCCGGGATGCTGGGCTTCAAGGCCTTCAGCGATGAGCAGTTGGCGGCGGTAGCTACCTACATACGGCGCGCCTGGGGTCACGAAGCTGAGCCGATCAGCCCGGCGACCGTGAATCGTATTCGTGCCGAGATCGGTGAGCGCAGCCAGGCATGGACCGCCGCCGAACTCGAGCGTCTGCGCTAGCTCGCCCTATTGAGGCAGGACCCAGACTCGCCGGAAGCGCATGAGGTTGCCGTGGTCCTGCAGCATGATCGGGCCGCTGGCTTTCTCCGGCTGACCGCTGCCGGTGCTGCCGTCGATTTCAACGTCCGCATGGATGAGCACGCCGTTCAAGAAGGCGGTGAGGCGGGCGTTCTCGGTCTTCTCGCCAGCCTCGTCGAAGCGGGCGGCGCGAAAGATCACGTCGTAGCTCTGCCAGATCTCCGGAGCTCGACAGGCGTTCACGTCCGGCAAGCGCTTGCCATAGATGGCACCGCAGTCGCCGAGCTGGGCTTCGAGCTGGTAGGAGTCGAGAATCTGCAGCTCATAGCTGCTCAGCAGGTAGAGGCCGCTGTTGGCGCGGGCCTGGCCCTTCGCCTCGGGCATGTGCGGCAGGCGAAACTCCAGGTGCATCCGGAAGTCGCGGAAGTTCTCGCGGCTGATGATGTTGCCAGTGCCGGGTTTCACCTGCAGGGCGCCGTCGACCTTCTCCCACTCGCAGTCACGACCATTGAGATGCATCCACGCATCCGCTTCGCCTGCATCGAGGAGGACTTTCGCGCCCTCCGGTGCTCGCGCGAAGTCGTCCTGCGCATCCATGGCCCAGCGAATGCCCGCATTGAGGTGGCGCAGAAAGCGCTGCTCTCGCCAGGCCTCTTCCCCATGACCTAGGGCGGTGTAGAAGACGCGGCCCTTGCCGTAATCACGGCACCAGGCCAGGGCGTAGTCGCCGTCTTGCCGCTTGCCCTTGCTGATGTCCACAGAACTCGGGTCCAGACTGAGCAGCACCTGCTTGTTAGCCCGCGACCAATTGCGCTGCTGGTAGATCTCGTCGTAGTGGGCGAAGCCATTGTCGAGATGAGCGACGCTGACATGCTCCGGGCTCTCGACCTTGACCCGCACCTCCTGGTGCCAGGGATGGCCATCGAAGTAGCCGCCGATCATCTCCCCGTAATCTGCCCATTCGTAGAAGGTGTCAGTCGCGCAGTGGATACCGACGAAGCCGCCACCCTGGCGTACGAAGTTCAGGAGATCGCTCTTCTGGGACTCGCTGATTGGCAACTCGCCAGTGGTATAGAAGATGACGGCTGCGTACTTGCTCAGGGTTTCGGCATTGATGCTCTTGCAGTCCTGGGTCAGGTCCACCTGAAACTGGCTGGCGCGATTCGCCATGAGCTGTTGTTCTGCATAGGCGAGCTCGCCGCCCTCGCCACGCTTGACGACCCCGTGAACGAAGCCTGCAGAATGACTGAGGAAGAGCACTCGAGACTTGCCATCCCCGTGACTGGCTTGAGCGCCGAGGGTAGAGCTGAGCAGCAGAAGAAGGCCGAGGTTGCGGAGTCTCATGGTTCCTGTCCTCGCAACACCGAGTTGCCGGTAAATGTCTCCCGGCGGTCGATGCGCGCCGGCTGTTCCAGGTCCTTGCGCTCGAGCCGGCCGCCTTGCTCGAAGAAGCCGATGGGGTTCTCCCAGACCAGCTGATCGATCTGTGCCTCGCTGAAACCGTTCTCTCGCATGAGGGCGGTGGTCTTGGGCACCAGCAATGGATCGCTGATTCCCCAGTCAGCGGCGCTATTGATGATCATGCGCTCGAGACCATGTTCCTTCAGGATGCGAACCATGCGATCCGGGTCCATCTTGGTGTTGGGATAGATGGAGAAGCCCGAGTAGCAACCGAGCTCACGGGTGATGAGAATCGTCTCCTCGTTGCCATGATCGAGGAGCACGCGCTGCATGGGGAAGTTGAGATCCTTCAGGATATCGATGCAGCGCTGAAAGCCGCGCTTCTTGTCCCGATGGGGGGTATGCACCAGCAGGGGCAGGTCGTGGCTGCGTGCCAGCTCTGCCTGGGCGATGAAGTACTTCTCTTCCTTGGCGGTCTGGTCATCCAGGCCGATTTCACCCACGCCGAGCACCGAGTCCTTCTCCAGGTAGCGGGGCAGCACTTCCATCACCGCATCGTTGACCCGGTCATCGTTGGCTTCCCGCGGATTGAGAGCCATGGTGCAGAAGTGGTGGATGCCGAACTGCTGGGCGCGGAAGCGCTCCCAACCGATGAGCGTGTCGAAGTAGTCGATGAAGCTGCCGATGGATGTGCGGCTCTGGCCGAGCCAGAAGGCAGGTTCGAGGACGGCGCGAATGCCGGCCTCAGCCATGCGTTCGTAGTCGTCGGTCACCCGGCTGAACATGTGAATGTGCGGTTCGAAGATTGGCATGGTGCTTCAGCTTGGGTCGATCAGGGTCGCGAGTAGAGCACGGAGTCCGCTGTGAGCTTCGTGTGCGAGGCGTTCGCGGACGAAGATATTCAGCTCGGGTCGGTTGATAACCTTCAGGCCCTGGATCGCCGCCCGACGGATGCGCTCATCGCCATGTTCGAGGCCACCGAGGATGCGGGCGAGGCTGCCGGCGATGGGGGCATGAGCGATCATCCTGGCGGTATCCGCCCAGATGCGGCGACCGGCGGCCTCTCGTTCGCTGGCCAGGTCCTGCAGCATGCGGCTGAGATCCGCGCTGGCGCCTCGCTCGGCACTGAAGACCCGATCGAGCGCCAGGTCGGAGAAGGCCAGCTTGACCATGAAGCGGTCGAATTCGGCCTGGGTAAAGGCGCAGTTCGGGTCTTCGAGGGCGCGGATCACCAGGTTCGAATCCAGGGCGCCGGCCTCGAAGTGGCTGCCCGTGTTGCTGCGCTGAATCTCCCCGAGGAGGGCGGCGCTGTTCACGTCCAGGGGCAACATGGCCATGCTGCGCAGGACCATGCTGCACTCCTCCATGTCGCCATGGCGGTAGAGATCGAGGCGGTCGCTGCCCGGAGCTTTGGTCAGGAGCTGTAGGGCACCGGCGTCGCAGGCCCGCCAGGGAGCCAGATCGATCTGGCAATCGCCCTCGACCAATCTGCCCTCGCCGATGGGGGCGCGCCCCAGGCGGCGTGGGAGTTGGGGGAAGAGCCTGGGCAGAAGTTCAGGTTTTTCTTCCAGCTCGGCCCCTGCGGTAGCCAGCCAATCGCGGGCCTTCGGGTCCAAGGCGGTCTCGAGTATGCCTGGCAGCTTGGACATCGCGGACCGAGCGTAGCGTCTCGAACCCGGCTTGGTAATGTCTCAGCATGCAGGGCCTCGAGTTTCCCGCCTGGGATCCGGTGTTGTTGGACTTGCCGGGTCCATTGGATGTGCGCTGGTACGGTCTGATGTATGTGGTCGCCTTCGTGGTGGGCAACTACGTCCTCAACCGCCTCGCCAAGGCCAGGCTCCTGCCGGTGCCCCCGGAGAAGACCGGCGATTTCATCTTCTACCTGGTTCTCGGGGTCATCCTCGGTGGCCGCCTGGGCTACGCGATCTTCTATGATCTGGACCTGGCGGATCCCTGGAAGCTGATCCGCATCTGGGAAGGCGGCCTCTCTTTCCACGGTGGCCTGCTGGGGGTGGTCGTAGCGGCGATCCTCTTCGCCAGGAAGAACAAGGCGCCCATCTTGCGGGTCTTCGACGCCTGTGCCATCGCCACCCCGCCCGGGGTGCTGGCGGTGCGCTGCGCCAACTTCATCAACGGCGAGCTCTACGGTCGGGTGACCAGCGCGGATACCTGGGGGGCCATGCGCTTTCCTACCGAACCCATGGCTATCAACAACCTGGGGCTGATGGGGATGAGCGTGCGCGATCGGGAACTCGGCATTCAGTATGCCTACCGCAAGGTCGACTGGGAGGACATCCAGCCGGAGCTATCGACCCACTACATGGACGGGCGGCGCATCGATTGGGAGAGCATCAAGGAAGGCCTGGACTGGGAGAAGGTGGCGGAGACCATTCCCTATCGGCATCCCTCGCAGCTCTATGAGGGCTTGGGCGAGGGCCTTCTGCTGGGAATCGTGCTGGCGCTGACCTGGTTTCTGACTCGGCGTCGTCCCCTGGGACGGGGCGCCTATGCGGGCATCTTCTTGTTGGGCTACGGGGTCGTGCGCTTCTGCCTGGAGTACTTGCGCCAACCGGACTCCCAGTTCAAGGACAACAAGGACAGTCTTGGCGTGGTGTTCTTTGACTTCACCATGGGCCAGGTGCTCTGCTTCGTCATGATCCTGGCTGGCGCCATGCTCTTGCTGCGGGCGCCCGGACAAAGACGACGCGAGGAGGCGGCAGCTTGAGCGAGGGTGGAGATCTACTGATTCGTGGCGGCAACCTGGTCAGTCTCGACGGGGTGCAGGCTCAGGATGTGCTCATCCTGGGAGGAAAGGTGCAGCGCGTGGCCACGCGCATCGAGGCTCTACCTGGGGTGGAGGTCATACAGGCGGCGGGCAAGCTGGTCTTTCCCGGCCTCATCGATCCGCAGGTGCACTTTCGGGAGCCGGGGGGAGAGGAGCGCGAAGACCTCGCCACTGGCTCTCTGGCGGCGGTTGGAGGTGGGGTCACCAGCTTCATGGAGATGCCCAACACTTCGCCGGCCACCACCAATCCGGAGCGTCTCGTAGACAAGCTGCGTCGTGCTGCCGGCAGAAGTCTCGCGGACCATGCCTTCTTTCTCGGGGCCAGCCCGGAGAACGCCGAGCAACTGGGGGACTGGGAGCAGATTCCCGGCTGCGCCGGGGTGAAGGTCTTCATGGGATCCTCCACTGGCGACCTGCTGGTGCCCGATGACGCCAGCCTCGAGCGGGTGCTGCGCTCCGGCAGCCGTCGGGTCGCGGTGCATGCGGAGGACGAGCCCCGCCTGATTGCGCGCTATGCGGCCATCGAGCCCGGTACCGGCGTCAGCGCTCATCCCCAGGTGCGCGATGTGGAATGCGCCCTCCTGGCGACGACGCGACTGATCAACCTGGCCGAGCGCTGTGGTCGCCCGGTGCATGTGCTGCATCTGAGCACCGCGGAGGAGGTGGCCCTGCTGCGGGAACGAGATCTCGGTGATCTGGTCACCGCCGAAGTCACCCCGAACCATCTCTTCCTGGAAGCGCCGGACTGCTACGAGCGCTACGGCAGCATCGCCCAGATGAACCCGCCGGTGCGAGATCGCCGGCATCGGGACGCTCTGCGTCAGGGGCTGCTGGACGGGATCATCACCTGCATCGGTAGCGATCATGCCCCGCATACTCGAGCTGCCAAGGAACGGCCCTACCCGGAGAGCCCCTCCGGGATTCCCGGGGTGCAGACCATTCTGCCTCTCTTGCTCATGGGGGTTCGGGATGGCTGGCTACAAATGCAGGACATCCTGCGCATCTGCGTAACTGGGCCCGCCCGGGTCTATGGTCTCGAGGGCAAGGGCCCGCTGGTCCCCGGGATGGACGGCGACCTGGTTGTCGTGGACCCAGAGGAAAAGTCCGAACTGCCCCTTTCCTGGCTGCACAGTCGGGCTGGCTTCAGTCCCTATGCGGGCTGGCCCCTGGCCGGTTGGCCGGAGATGACCGTTCTGCGCGGCTATCCCGTCTATGGCGGGCATGCCCCCCTGGGGCCGCCCCGGGGTCGGATGTTGCGCTTCAGCTGATCTTTCCCGCAGGCCGGCCTTGCGGGCGCCCCGGTCGGCGCTATCCTGCTGCACCCTCCCGCGGCAGTACGCCGCTCTGCTGGGGAAAATCGAGCCATGTCCAGAGTTTGTGATGTCACCGGAAGCCGCACCCGCGTCGGCAATCGCGTCAGCCGCCGCGGCCTCGCCAAGAAGGTCGGCGGTGTCGGCCGTCGTGTGACCGGCCGCAGCAAGCGCAAGTTCAAGCCCAACATCCAGAAGGTGCGCGTGCTGACACCGGACGGCACGGTCCTGCGGCTCAAGCTTTCCACCCGCGCCATCAAGACTGGCGTGATCGTCCTGCAGAAGGGCGACAAGAAGGTGAAGTTCCCGCTGGTGCGGGCCATGCGGGGCCGCAATCGGGAATTCACCCGCGCCCAGCGGGCCTGATTTTCCGGCTCTCACTCCGGCTCTCTCTGGGGCTCATCCCCTCCGGCTCGCCCCTGCCGAATCTGCATAAAGGCCCCGGTAGCGTTCGGGATAGTGGATCGCGAAGCTTTCGCGGCTAGGATCGCGAGGGTCGATGCGGATTGCCTTACTTTCCTACGAGTATCCGCCTGAAACCGACGGCGAAAGCGAGCTCGGCAGTCATGCTTTCATGCGTGCCAGGGGGCTTGCGAGCCTCGGCCACGAGGTCCACGTCTTTGCCGGTTCTTCCGAACCCGGTTGGCGCAGCGTGCGCGATGGCCCGATCAATGTAACTCGCTTTCATCATGCGGGTCCTCTGCAGCGATTGGGTGGCCGGGCGGCGGAGCTCGGCTTGGATCAGGTCGGCGCGCGCATCGCCATGTCCGCGGATACGGTGGCCGCTCTGCGCCGGACTCTGCGCAGCGGGTCCTTCGATCTCATCGAGACCGATTCGGTCAGTGGGGAAGCTGCCCTGCTCGCTTCCCTCCGCGACCTGCCCATCGTTGTGCGCGTGCAGGACCTGCTCGGCCTGAGTCGGGACGGTCCCGCGGGCAGCATGGATCGCCACCTGGCGGCCTGTCTGGAGAGGTTGAGCCTCGACGCGGCCGTGGCCGTCTCGACGAGCAGCGCTTGGGTGCTCGAAGAGCTGCAGCGTCGCGGGATGATCAAGTGCCCGGGAGTGGTCATCCCCAATAGCATCGACCTGCGCATCGCCGAGGAGACTCAGACCGTCGATCTGGTCGCCGAGCATGGCTTGCCCCTGAAGAAGGTGCGGATCTACTGTCCGAGTCTGCCCCGTTCATCCTCTGCAGCAAGGGTTCTCGTAGATGTGCTGATGCAGATGCTCGCGGACTACCAGAGCACTCATCTGGTCATTCCAATCAAGCCCGGCCGTCCCCAGGACTGGTCGCAGCTGGAGGCTCGACTCGCTGCGCTTGGCCAGGAGGATCGCGTTTGCCGCTTGGAGGACGCGGACGAACTACTGCGTCGAGCGGCCATCTCCCAGACCGACATCTTTCTGCGCTACGCGGATCCGGGCGAAGGCATGCCCTTCGAACTTCTCGAGGCCATGGCTCTCGGGGCGAGCATCGTCTGTGGTCGGGCCAGCGGCGTTGCCGAACTTCTGCGCCCGGAGCTCGACGCGATCATTTGCAATCAGGAGAGTCTGGAGCCCGGTCGCCAGGCCATGCAGCGTTTGGTTGAACAAGGCCCCCTGCGTGCGCGCCTTGGCAAGTCTGCCCGCGAGCGCTGCGCTCAGCGCTTCGGTCTGGAAACTGTCGCTCGCCAGAGCGAGAGCTTCTTCATCTACGCCCTGCAGCGCCGTTCGCCGACGCAGATCAATGTCACCCGGGGAGCGACGCTACCCCTTGGGCCGGACAATTGGTTTCATGCCTGGTGGCTCGAGCGCAGCTCGCGGACGCCACCGTCCATGGCCTTGGACAGTGAGGGCCGGCCTCTCTTCGCTCAGGTTCCCTTGGATGCCCTGCGATTTGTGGAGACCATCCTCAATCGTTCCTGGTGTCTGGGGCCTGCGGAGTGGCAGGCGCCGGAGTGGGGCTACCTCAAGGATCTGAAGGCCACGTTCCTCGAGTTGGCTCTGGAACGTCGCTCCCTGAGCCAAACGGAGACGGAAGAATTCAATGCCCGGCTCAGCCTGCCGCCCCTCAGCCATCCCCTTTTCGAGAGTGAGCAGGCCACTGTCTTCCTCGATGAGTTTTGGCGTCTGGACCGAGTCTCAGGGGTGGACGGTTGGTTGCAGCGCGAGGTAAGCGCTCCCTGGTTCGCTGAGGCGGCGGTGGAGCGTCAGATCCTGCGCCGCCTCCTGGTCGAAGCCCTGATTCGCTGCCCCAATCGTCATGTCTATGCAGTGGCTCGTGAGATCTATCGTGGCCCGGGCATCCATCAGCTGGTGATCGGCGAGGATCGGGAGTTCTTCGCCTCGGGTCCAGCGGGGGAGCGCTTTGCCGAGAGCATCAAGAAGCTTGGCCTGCATGCGCCGCTGGAGAGAGATCCCTATCTGGACATCGAGGCTCCACCGACCCCGACGATCACTGCGCCGCCCAAGTCGCCGAAGGTGACGGTCATCATCCCCTCCTATCAGCACGAGGCATTTATCGAGGATGCCATCCAGTCCGTGCTCAACCAGAGCTGCCCTGACCTGGCAGTGCTCGTCGTCGACGATGGCAGCAAGGATCGCACGGTCGAGCTCGCCAGAGCGATCGAGGACCCGCGCCTGGAAGTGCGTGTGAACGCCAAGAACCTCGGGCTCGGTAGTTCGGTGCAAGGGGCGCTGGAGACTGTGACCAGCCCCTATGTGGCCCTGCTCAACTCGGATGACCTGTTCCATCCGCGGCGCCTGGAACTATGCCTCGAGAAGTTCGCGGCCGAGAAAAAGACCACCTTGGTGGCAAGCGGTTTGCAGTTCATCGACCGCGATGGGCGTTGCATCGACCGCAGCAATTCCTGCGTGGTCGAAGTGGGGCCGCAGACTCACTCCTGGCTCGAATGGTTCGCCCTCATAAGCCAAGAGCTGAGGCAGCCCGAGGATTGGACTTCCTTGAAGACCTTGATCAGGCACAACGTGTTGGCGACCTCCTCCAACATGGTCATGCGGACGACTTGGTTCAAGAAGCAGATGCCCGCGGCCAGCTCGCTCAAGTACTGCCTCGACTGGCAGCTCTTCATGTTGGCGGCCATGGAGGAGCGCCTGGGCTTCCTCGCCGAACCGCTGATGGCCTACCGCTTTCACGACAGCAATACGGTCTGGTTCAGTGAGGGTGGTCGCGGTGACTATGTTCTCGAGGTCAACAAAGTCATCGCCACGGTTCTGCGCGCCTTGGCGAGCAGTCGCAAGCGCAGCGAGGGCTTGGCAGCGGCCATGTCCGAGCTCAGCGCCCTTCTGCAGGAAGACGTTATCCAGCATGGGGAGACCGATGGTCTGGCCATGTATCTGGTCGAGTTGGCCCGTGGTCTCAACAAGACCGCGGATGCCCTCGATTCGGAGGATCCTGCGATCGACGAATTGGTCGAGGGTGCAATTCAGCGCAACACCCTGGCACAGGTTGCCGGTCGACTGGATGCAGACCCTTGGGAGTTGGTCGGCCTGAATCAGGATTCGGAGCGCTTCCGCATCGAGAGTCACGTCGCGGATGAATACCTGGATCGATCCCGTCAACTCGATGCCGAAATCGGACGCATGCGACATGAGCTCGAGGACATGTATCGCAAGGCCGAGGATGTCAAGCAAACCGAGGAAGCCTTCGAGCAGGAGCGTCTCAACATGCGCGCCGAGTTGGTGCGCGTGCGGGAGGAGATGTTCAGCCTCTTCAAGCGCAAGGACGAGCTCGAGGCCGAACGCGCCGAGCTCGCCGAGTCCCACGAGCAGTTGTCGCAGACCAAGGAAGAGCTCGCCCAGTCCCGGGACGAACTAGCCCGACAGAGGGACGAGCTCGAGCTCACCGGCCGTTCTCTGGAGAACGAACTGGAGAAGGTGCAGCGGGTGCTCACCGACGCCCATCGCCGTGGCGTTGCCCTACAAGAAGAGTTGGAGCTCGCCAATGTCGTCCGCGAACAGAGCGTCGCCGCTCTGGAGGTGGCCGAGCGGGACCTTCTGCGCGAACAGGATCGGCTGCGCAATCTGCGCATCCAGGCGAGCGAAGAGCAGGAGCGCCGGTCGGCTGAACCCCACGCCCGCTTCTCCCGACTCTTCTTGGACAAGCTGGGACTCCTCGGTCTCTGGAAGACGAGTCTGCGCATCCGTCTCATGCTCCGCGAACCCCTATGGCGAATGCGAGCCCAGGTCGGTCGACGGCTCAGTGCCGCCGGTCGCAAGCGGAGGCGCATCATGCTCGCCAGTCCCGGCCGCTTCCCGGCGGCCGGCAACCGTGTGCAAGCACTGGAGGCGGCCGGTCTCTGCGCGGCCGGTTTCGATGCCTACGTCTTGGCATCCGGCTTTGGCGACCTACGGCAATTGGGCAAGCGCCAGTCCGACCTGGCCGGTCGCAGACGCGTGCTCGAAGACGATGCCTGGCTGTATCGGCGGGACCAGTCCTACTTCGAGGGACGCAGGGCCGAGGTCCTCGCCAGTCTGCGCAAACTGCCCAGCGCCGAATATCATCTCGCCCGGGCCTGTCGCTATGCCCGTGCGGCCAAGGATCTGGGCGCCGGCCTGAGTCTCGTGCACGCTCTGGATGAGACCGC
Organism: Planctomycetota bacterium; assembly: GCA_021776805.1. Lineage (GTDB taxonomy): Bacteria > Planctomycetota > UBA1135 > UBA1135 > UBA2386 > JAJFFD01. The sequence goes on along the minus strand of JAJFFD010000156.1, from coordinate 1,721 downwards.
TTTCTATGCCCTCGCTACACAGGAACTCTGCGGTGTGCGCTTCGCATTGATTCTCGGCGATCAGTCCCTGGCCGAGCCGCGTTTGGAATCCAGCGTCCTGCGCCGTGTGCTCGAAGCGGCCAGCGCAATCGTCGTCGACAGCAAGGTGACCGCCGATCAGTTCCTCGAGCATCTGGGTTGGGAATCGGATGAACGCATTCTGATCCGCCGACCCTTTGCATTTCCCACCCCTGCGCAGGGCGAGCCGCCGAAGGAGCCGCGCCTGCTCTGCCTGGGCCTCTCCGCGGGGCAGGATTTGATCTGCGTCGCCGAGGCTGCCAAGCTCTTGCGGACTCAGGCGGTGGACGCCAAGGTCGAGTTCCTTGGTCAAGCTGCTCCCAGCCACGGATCCCTCCGTGCCTGGGACCAATTGCAGACGGCTCTACGCAGGCTCGAGATTTTCGAGCACTTTCATTTCTTGGGCGAAGCCAGCCTGGCCCGCCAAGAACATTGCTTGGCAGGCCCGGTCGTCCTCGTGGAGGCTCTTCTTGATCGCCGCCAGAGCGGCCATCGCCCGGGCATCCCTGGTTCCATCCCGGCGGCACTGGCTGCCGGCTGCCCGGTGATCGCTAGCCGCTGCCCGGCTCTGGAAGAGCTCGGTGAAGAGGCTCTCTACCTCGTGGATCCGGGCTCCGCCCATGCCATCGCCGCAGCCTACCTGGAACTGCAAAAGGACTTGGACCTGCGTAGCCGAAAGATCGAGGCAGGCAAGTTGCTCTTCAAAGAACAATTGAGTGCGGAGGCAGCCAACCGTGATTGGCACAGCAGACTCCGTCAGCTTCTGGGGATGGACTGAGACCAGATAAGGCGACGATGAAGATTCGGCTCATCTACAACCACATCGAGCATCATGCGCAGCACTCGGGCTACGACATGATGGCCCAATACAGCCAGGGTGAGGCCTACGAGTACGGCCCCCTCTACCGGTTGGCTCAGAAGCACGCGACCTACAAGCGCCTGAAGAAGTACAAGGCCTACCACACGGATTGGTATGGCGGTGACGCGATGCGCCGCGAGTTGGAGATCATCGGCCGGGTATCCCTGCCGCGGAAGACGATCTATCACCTGTACTACGCGGAGAACGATCTACGCATCTCTTCTCTTTGGCGCTGGCGTTGGAACAACAAGATCCTCGCTTCCTTTCATCAGCCACCTGAGTTCCTCGACAAGCATGTGGAGGACAAGGCCTACATCCGTGGCCTCGATGGGGTCGTGGTGGTCTCCCAGTCCCAGGTGGAGTACATGAGCAAGTTCCTGCCGCGGGACAAGGTCTTCCATGTGCCCCACGGAGTGCACACGGGCTACTGGTCACCGAAACCGGGATTGGGGCGGGAGGAAGTGCCCACCTTCGTCTTCGTCGGCGTCTGGTTACGGGATTTGGAGATGGCCAGGGCGACCATCCGTCGGGTGGGGGAGCTTGGCATCCAGGCGCGCTTCAAGTTGATCACCGCCGCCGATCGCCACGCGGAATTCGCAGGGCTGCCGAATACGGAGTTGTTGTCCGGGATTCCCGATGAGGAGTTGCTGCGTTCTTATCGCCAAGCAACTGCTCTCTTCCTGCCCCTCAGTTTGTCGACGGCAAACAACGCGATCTTGGAAGCGATGAGTTGTGGTACACCGATCGTGACCACGCGATCGGGGGGTATTCCGGAGTACGTGAACGAGGACTGCGGGATCATGGT
>JAJFFD010000155.1 GCA_021776805.1 Planctomycetota bacterium | reverse complement strand
TTCACGAGTCTGAGAATGTCCTCACGGGGCCGTCCCCCGGCACCGGGGAGGCCAACGTCCGCGGTCTGGATTCCCAGCGCATCCATCAGATGCAGCAGCTCGAGCTTCTTCTCGATGCTGGGGTCCTTGACCGAAGGGGATTGCAGGCCGTCGCGGAGAGTTTCGTCGTCGAAACTGAGTTCACGGACCACAGACTCCGTCCCAGCCTCGCGATTCCAGTCGTAGATGAGTTCGTCCACAGATGTCATTGGCAGGATTGTAGCCTCGGGGTCAGCCGGGTTCCCCTTGTGACCCCGAGGGAGCGCGATAACCTGTCGCATCTCCTGGTAAGCAGAGCAATTGATCTCCAGGATGAGGAAGCAAGGGCGGGCAGGATTCGGATGATCATCATGAAGTTCGGCGGTACTTCCTTGGGTACCGCCAAAGATATCCAGCGGGTCACGGAGATCGTTCGCGACAAGCTGGACCAGCGGCCGGTGCTGGTGGTCTCGGCCCACTCGGGTGTCACCGATGCCCTGGAGGCTCTCAGCAGATCTGCGCCCAATGGCAATGTGGGCTGCGAACCGGTCTTGGAGAGGCACGCGGCGCTGCTTTCAGAGTTGGGTCTCGAGGGGGGAATGCTCGATCCTCTCCATTCAGAGATGCAGGACCTCCTCAGGGGCATGAAGCTGGTCGGTGAGGCGAGTCCGAGAGCCCGGGACCAGCTCCTCAGCTATGGCGAGCGCTGTTCGGCCAGGACTCTGGCCGCCTACCTGGTCCAGCAGGGGATTGAGGCCATGCCCGTAGATGCCTTCGATGCCGGTCTCCGCAGCGATAGCAACTATGGGCGAGCTCGCCCCCTGGAGGATGATGGGCGCATCGCTGACTTCATCGCCGGCCTGCCTGCCATGCCGGTGATCACCGGTTTCATCGCCAAGGACGAGAAAGGCAATATCACCACTCTGGGGAGGAACGGCTCCGACTTCTCCGCCGCCCTCTTCGGCAAGGCTCTGGCGGTCGATGAGATTCAGATCTGGACGGATGTGGATGGGATCATGTCCGCCGATCCCAGTCTTGTGCCCAACGCGCGGCGCATCGATTGCATGAGCTTTGAGGAAGCGAGCGAGCTGGCCTACTACGGCGGGCGGGTGCTGCATCCGGCGGCTTTGCTACCTGCCATGGAGCGTTCGATTCCCGTGCGTGTGCTCAACACCCAGCGCTCGGATTCACCGGGCACGGTGATCTTGCCCGAGGAGACGGAGGATCAGGGAGCGATTCGATCCGTGGTCTACAAGGAAGGCATCTTCCTCATCAACCTGGTCTCGCCACGCATGCTGCAGCAGCCGGGCTTCTTGGCGCGGGCCTTCACCATCGCTGCGGAGCATGAGGTGGATGTGGATCTGGTTGCGACTTCTGAGGTGTCGATCACCATGTCGACGGACAGGAGTGCAAACTTGGAGGCCTTCGCCGCCCACTTGAGCGAGTTGGGCGAGGTAACAGTTGAGGGCGAGATGGCGCTTCTCTGCGTGGTCGGTCAAGGGATCGCCAGAGATCGTGGGGCTGCCGCTGCCGTCCTGACCACCTTGGCTGAGGCGGATCTTCGGGTGCGCGTGATCAGCCAGGGGGCCATCAAGGTCAATGTGGCCATGGTGATCGCAGAGGTGGATCTGGAGCGGGCGGTGCGGGCACTGCACGACCGGTTCTTTGGCTGAGATCCGGAGCTAGTTGGTTTCCAGGTCCCGGTAGAAGCTCTGCGTGTCCTCTAGGTTCTTCAGGTAGAAGTGCCAATCCAGCTGCTCGTCCCGATCGATGGACTGCTCACCTGTGCTGGCGCCGAAGAGGTAGTTGACTGCCCAATCGGTCAGGTGGACCTCGCCAGTGAGCTCTCGGCCTTCCAGCATGGGCTCAAGCTTGAGGATCTCCAGTTGGGTCAGATTGCCGTTGGGGCGCAGGAGGCCGCGGTTTCGCAGGAGATCTTCCTCAGAAGCGCTGACCAGATGCAGAAGATCGACAGCGTCTGCGTAGGCACTGCCTTCGTACAGCTCCTTGAAGAGCAGGTGGACCACCATCACCACCTCCTGCTCCATGAGGTTGTGCTCGCGGAAGAAGCGCAGGGCCGGAAAGAGATTCAGGTCATCGCTCGCGCGAAGGCGATTGGTGATCTTCCGCCAATAGGCCTCGATCCGCTTGCTGAGGTTGTTGCCTGCCACACGTTCGCTTCCCGCGTGCACGCGATCCCAGCGATCCTGGTGGAAGATACGTTCACTACGGTGTTTGTAGAGGTTGTGCAGGATTCGAAGATCCAGGAGGTACTCCCGGTTGTTGGCATAGCCAGTCTTCTTGCTTTGCCGCTTGTCCTCGACGACCAGGCCCTCGATCTCCTCACGAAAGGCACAGAGCGCATCTTCGGAGATCCGAAAGCGCGCCTCGAGAATGTCATCTGCACAGTCTTCATCATCTTCGACGACCACCAACCCGGAGCTGCGCAGGGGGCTGTCTTCTCGGAGGAGATCCATGCGCGAGAGCATTTCGAAGGAGTCCCCTGTGATCGCGGCGAGTACATTTCTGCCTTCCATCGCTGGGCTGTCGGAGCGCAGGTGTCGTTGGAGCAATGTGGCGAGTACCTGAAAGTGAACACGCTCGAGTTTGAACTCGCGGATGGCTTGGGCGAGTGGTCCCTTGAATCGATAAGCAGCGAGATCCGTTGCCAGTTGATCTGTCTTGGCACGCACTTGTCGACCAAGCTTGCTGCGCGTGTCACGACGCAGTGCAGGGTCAGCCATGCGACCGTTGATGAGACGCAAGTCGTCACACAGTGTGAGCAACTTGCGGAGTGCATTTCCTCGACGCGGAGTCTTCATAAGTGCTTATAAAACCGAAACTAGCGATCATCTTTTCGGGCTCTCATCAGGTCTATCCGGGCCCGTGGCCAGACGCAAGATGCCCGTTTTTCCACATGACCACTGTGTCTATGGAGCTGGCTTCGGAACCCCTTTCATTGCAAAGGCAGAGGGCCATCATGCGGCCTGGCGAAACATTGGATTGTGCACAAATTTTCCCCGATTTATCCCCTTCGCCCGGGTCCGGGAGGGCGCTCTGAGACCCTGGGCGAAGCGTCTCCTCTGGGGAGTCTTGCCCACGGTCTTCTGGGCCTGCCTCTGCTTCCAGCTGATCCGCCTCCACCTCCTCGAGCGCTACCTGGTGGCGAGTGGCAGCATGGAACCGACCCTCCACGGTGACCCGCTGGATGGCGACCGGGTGCTTGTCGACAAGACGGCTTTCTGGTCTCAGGATCCTGAGGCATTCGATCTTGTGGTTCTGCGCTCACAAGAACCGGGTGAGAACCATCTGGTGAAGCGCTTCATCGCCCAGGGCCCCTGCCGCATCTCCTTGCGCGAAGGGGACGTGTTCATCTCCCGCGCTGGTCCCATGGATCCTCTGGTGAAGGATCCGCGGCAGCGGCGCGACATGCGTGTGAGCGCCTTCGAATTTGTGGCTGGTCTGAGCCCCTCCCTTGCTCCTCAGTGGCTGCATCCGGCCCCCCAGGTCTGGGCGCTGGAGCCAGATGGACTGCGACTGCAGGCGAGTGCTGACCCGGAGGCGGCTCTGCGGCCCGCCGCTCAGCGCCAGCGCCGGGCGCGACGACCGCCGGACGACTTCCTGCCTGGCTTTCTCAGCCTCGCCCAGTCCGTCGACACCTCCTTCCTCAATCTCCAGGGGAAGAGGCTCTCATCTGCTAGCAGTTACCCCCGAGATATCGGCATGGAGCTCCACCTGGTGCTCGAAGCGGATTGCGAGGAGCTGTTCCTCGTCCTGGAGCATCGCGGCCGGTACTACCAACTCGCTTACGAGACAGCAGGTGAAGGCCGACTCAGCTTGCCTTCGGGGGAGGAGCTGCTCTTCAAGGGACCGCCACTGCGGAAGGGATCGGATGAGTTTCTGAGCTTCGGCTACCTGGATGGCCACTTCTTCCTCGAGATCGCTGCGGGCAATCTGCCACTTCATCACGAGCATCCCCTGCCAAGTGAGTTCGACCCTTCGGACCTGGGCATGCCAGGGGAGGCTCATCTAGCAAACCTGATGCACATCGGCAGCCGTGGTGGGGGACTGCTGATTCGGGGAATGCGCGTCTTCCATGACGTCTACTATCAGCCCTCCCCGGACCGGGTCTTCGAACTGGCACCGGGGGAGATCTTTCTCCTCGGTGACAACAGCCTGCAGAGCAGCGATTCCCGCAGTCTGGTCAGCACCTCGGCCAAGCAGGGCTACCACTTTCGACGGCAGGACTTGATCGGCCGTCCAATCGCGGTCATCGGACCCTGGGCAGCGATGCGCTGGCTTTCCCCATGAGCCAGTATCGGGCCAGGTTACCGACCTAATCAGCGCGAATAGATGCAGCCCCTTCTGAGATATAGTTATCCCATGCTCGCGAGCCTCCTGCTCTTCCTTACTTCGGTCGCTTCTCAGGAGCCTCGTATCCAGCCGATGCCCCTGCCGCAGACCCTGGTGCTCCATAAGGGAGATCGGGCCATCAGCATCGACGGCTCGGTGCAGGATTGGCCGGGACTACCTCCGCTCAATCTCGAGGATAACCGCCAGCTTTCAGGTACGGCCCTCGGTGCCTATCGCGGCTCCGATGACGTCAGCGCCGTGGGCTTCCTGCTTTGGGACGAGGAGAACCTGTACTTCTGTGCGCAGGTGCGAGACGACTGGCACATTCGTCTCGGCTCTGACGGGCAGACGCGTGGTGAAGTGCCACCGGCGGACTCGATCCTGCTCAGCTTTGATCCTCGTCGAGATACCAGAACTATCGGCCGCGATGTCCGTCGCGAGGAGGATCGCGAGTTCTGGTTGGCTGAGGCGGAGGGGCAAGAAAAGCGCGTGGTTTCCTGGGACCGCTATCGTGGGAACGCGAGCTTTGCCGAGGGCGCGGTGGCCGTGGTCCGCAACGACCCCAAGGAACATCGCACGGTCTATGAGGCGCGTATTCCCTGGTCTGTGATTCTGCCACCGGGAGACAAGCCTGCAGCGAAGCGCGTCTTGGACCTGAACATCGTGATCAGCGACCTGGACGATCCCACCGACCCTTTGCCACAGACCCGAATCGGTTGGACCTTTGGCATGGGGCCTCGCATCGACCCTGGCCTCTATGGTTCGATCATGCTGCTGGACATACCAGCGGACGAGGCCAAGGGCAGCGTGCAGCGGCCGGACCTTCCGGTGCAGGTGGCCATCGAAGGGGATCCGGTTCCCGGACCGCGCTACTGGGTCGACTTCCTGGAACAACTGCAGGCAACGCAACCGGCTCCCTACAACCTGAACACTCCAGATCCGCGCCTGGTCGCTGGTACTGAGCGACGCGATCTCCTGGCAAGCCTCGACTATCAGTGTGAGGTCTTCCCACGGGTCGATTTCATCGAGATGCAAAACCGCATCCACCGGCGCATGAACCGCGAGGTCTTTGGCCAGGTTCAGACCGGTCTACCCTTCTTCTGGGACCATTGTCTCGAAGAGACTGCCCGCTCGGTAGCTGAGCCACCGCCCGATGGGGGTTTCCGCATCTTCCGACTTCCTCAGGGCGGCTGGCTGGTGCGCAGCGCTCAGGCGAACTTCGTCATCGATCCCTCCGGCTTTGGCATCGAGAAGCAACTCTGGGGTGCGATCGACTTTGCACTTCTGACGAACCCCCTGGACGTAACCAAGCGGCAGGATCAGCTCGCGGTCCGAATGATCGCCAACGATCCAAAGCGGCCGATCATCATGCACTTGGCCCTGCATATCCCCGGCTTCGAGGCCAAAGATGCGCCGATCGTGCGTCCTGGCGAGGAGTACGAGATGCTCGGGCTCAAGATCAAGGCCCTGGGCTATCAGGATGAGAAGGGCATGGTCTCGGAGAGCATCGGCTACAACATTCTTTGGCCTGACGGCACGCGACTGGTGGTCAGCGGGACGCAGCTCTTCGAGGATGCAGTCCCAGCCGGGGGTGATATCGACTTGCTCCTCCTGTCGGCTCGCCATCCATTGGCCCGGGTCATCGGCCAGCGGCTGCAGGCGAAGTTGACGATTCTCGACGATCTTTTTGTGCCCGAGGTCTTGCCTGGTCCGACCGGCCGGACCAGCCTGGAGGATGCATACAAGCTCCAGCGTGGCCTCCGTCCCGCGAGCTCCATGATCCTGGCTCCGGGAGAGTCCCAGGATGTGCTGCCCGCCAAAAAGAAGTAAAGACGAGTTCTGTAGCAGGGCCGATGCTTCCTCATTACCCCTGCCAGAGTTCCCCGGGAAAAGCAGAAGACGGTCCACATGGCGGAAAAGAAGGGTTCGCCCGCATTCACCTTCGTAGTCGAGCAGCTCAAGGAGAGCCCTGACCTGAGCTTCTCCGAGGTCAAGCTCAAGGCCGCCGAAGCAGGCTTGAAGATCTACCCCATCCTCTACGGGCGGGCGAAGGCTCTCCTCGGCCTGGTGCCCGTTGCCCCTCGCGGCTCCAAGAAGGTGGCCAAGAAGGTGAGGAAGAGCAGCCAGAAGGATGCGGCCGCAGTCCCGAGCGCTTCTCCGGATACGCCGCTCGAGTCGCTTTCCGCGGTAATCGAAGCGATGAAGGCCTGCGAGCTACAGCGCGAGGCCTATCGGAAGACCCTGGAAGAGATCGCCGAGATCATTCGGCGGGCGCTGTGATCCGGCGATACTCGGGTCCGTCGATCTCCTCGACTTTTCGCCGGCAGTACTTGGCGAAGAGCTGACTGATCTCGCTGGTGCGCGGGCCCATGGTCCCCCCGCTTATCTCCTGCCCGTCGACGCTCACCACGGGATAGATGTCGCGCAGAGTGGAGGAGAGGAAGATCTCGTCGGCTGCCAGCACGTCCGCCTGCCCTAGATCGCATTCTCTCGGCTTCTGCCCTGAATTCCCCAGGCAGTCGAAGAGCATGCGTCGTGTGATGCCAGCTAGCAGACCGGCGCTCAGTGGTGGGGTCTGAACCTCGCCCGCACGAATCAGGAAGAAGTTGGAGGTCGAGGCCTCGGTGACTCGACCCTCTGCATTGAGGAAGAGGCAGTCAGTGGCTCCGGCAGCCTTCGCCTCGGCCAGACCGAGGACGTTGTTCAGGTAGTTGCCGCTTTTGATCGCCGGATCCAGGGCTCGGCGATCCGTGCGGAGACGCGGGACTACCGCCAATCTGGCTTGCAGCCCCTGGTAGCCAGGCAGCTCGCGAACCAGGATGACTGTGGTCTGGGGCCCCTGAGCGCAGCTGAAATCGATGTTCGGCGCGCTCCCGGTACCGCGAGTGATGATGATTCGCAGGTATTTCTCGCCGGGCCCGGAGGCGGCGATGGTCTCCCGGACCCGGGACATGATCTCGCGATCGCTGAGTTCGACCTCGATGGCGATGCCCGCAGCGGATACCCGCAGGCGATCCAAGTGCTCCTGCCAGGCGAAGGGCACCGAGTCCCGGGTGCGCATCACCTCGTAGACCGAATCTCCGAAGAGAAAACCGCGATCCAGAACGGGGATCGCAGATTCATTTTCGGGCCTAATCACACCATTGAGGTTGCAGAGGGCAGTCATTGCGGGACGAGCGAATCTAGCGGGGACGGGGACTCTCGCAAAAGCGGGGTGCCTGGAATAGATTGAAGTCCGAAATCATGTGCGGCTTCATCTCCATCATGGGCCCCGAGGGAACGGACGTGATCCAGGACGTCCTCGATGGGCTGGTTTCCATCCAACATCGCGGCCAGGATGCGGCCGGAGTTGTCACCTTTAGCGATAAGTTTCAGGCCAAGAAGGGCTTGGGACTGGTTCGCGAGGTCTTCGCCGACAAGCACATGGGGCGCCTCCGCGGGCATATGGGGGTTGGCCACGTCCGCTACCCCACGGTCGGCCTGGGGGATGGGCTGGACGTGCAGCCCTTCTGGCTCGAATACCCGGTGGGCATCGCCATGGCTCACAACGGCAATGTCACCAATTTCCACGAGCTGAAGCGAGACTACTTTCCGCGGGTGGCACCCCTCGGACGACTCGCCAGCAGCTGTGATCTCGAGGCGGTGCTCTACGTCTTCGCGGCCCAGATCATGGCCAAGCAGAAAGGTGGGATCGATGCGGACGATGTAGCTTCTGCGGTGAGCGAGGTCTTCAAGACCGTGAAGGGCGCCTACTCGGTGGTGGGGATGATTGCTGGTGCGGGCATGTTTGCCTTTCGAGATCCCTTCGGCATCAAGCCGATCATTCTCGGCAAGAAGGACGGCCCGGATGGCGTCAGCTATGCGGTGGCCAGCGAATCTGTCGTCCTGGATGTGGCCGGCTACGAGAAGGTCCGTGACCTGGCCGCTGGCGAGGCTCTCTGGATCGACAAGGATAGGAATCTGCACAGTCGCCAGGTTGCCAACCAACCGCATCGACCCTGCATCTTCGAATACATCTACTTCGCCCGCCCGGATGCGGACATCGACGACATCTCGGTCTACCAGGCCCGCATGCAGCTGGGCAGGGCGCTCGCCATCCGTTGGCGTGAGACTGGCCTCGAGGTGGATGCGGTCATTCCCGTGCCCGAGTCTGCCTGCCCTGCAGCGCAGGCCATGGCTGAAGAACTGGATGTTCCCTACCGCGAGGCCTTCGTCAAGAACCGCTACGTGGGTCGCACCTTCATCATGCCCAATGACAAGGAGCGTCAAGCTTCCGTGCGTCGCAAGCTCAACCCGATCCGGTCCGAGTTCGAGGGCAAGAGCGTTCTGATCCTGGACGACAGCATCGTCCGCGGCAACACCAGCCGGCAGATCGTCAAGATCGCACACCAGATGGGGGCGAAGAAGGTCTACCTGGCCTCCTATTCGCCGGCCCTGCTCTACCCATGTCCATACGGCGTCGACATGGCCACCAAGCGTGAGTTCGTTGCCCGTGACCGCAGCATCGAAGAAGTGCGCAAGGAGATCGGTTGCGACTACCTGCTCTACCAGAAGGTCGAGGACATGGTGGACACGCTGACTGCGGTGGGCGGGGGAGAGCGCGAATTCTGCAAGGCCTGCTTCACCGGCGACTATCCCACCGGCGATATCACCGAGCGCATGCTTGCGGATATCGAAGAGGATCGGATTGCCGCTAGCTGCTCGAGCTAGCTGTCGGTCGAACCCTCGATTCTCTCCGCGAAGGTCAGATAGTGGCCGCCGGGTTCACGCGCCCCAATCTCACGCGTGCCGTAGAAGGTCTCCCGTTCCGGCATGAACAGGTCGCTTTCGAGCAGCCCTGATCGGATCGCATCCAGATCCTCGACCTCGATGAAGAGGAACTGCCGCGCGGACTCCACATGGGGAGCCAGGGCGGGCATGTCTTCGATGATGCTGCTGCGTGTCTGCAGCATGATTTCCACCGGACCGCGTTCGAGTCCGGCGAAGACCAGGCGATCATCGGCGGGGACTTCCATGGTCTTGGTGAAGCCGAGGCGATCGATCCAGAAGGGAAGGGAGGGTTCGATGGCGTCCACGACGAGGATTGGGGTGCACTTCTTCATGCTCTGGTCGACTCCGATTTGGTCGATGGATTGGCAGGACAGACTAGCGAGGCAGAGGGTGAGGAGACTTAGGCGAGCCATGGCTACATTCTGGGCCTCGCGGCTTCTCCGTCTTGGAAAAATGGAATCAGCCGCTCATCTCACCAGGGCTGCTGCCAGTCAGGACCCGAAACTCCAGGTTCATGTGGGCTTGATCGCAGTAGCCTGAGAGCATGGCAATCTCCGCCAGAGAAGGGCGAGCTTCCCGGCGCAGAAGATCCAGGCTGCTCTGCATGCGCAGAATTCGCTGCAGCTCCTTCGGGCTCAGCCCTACCTGATCGGAGAAGCGTCGTGCCAAGTGTTGCCGGCTTACCCCGAGCTCGGCCGCAAGTTCTCCGATGCTCAGCTCGCCAGTGGCAGACTCCACCCGCTGCACTGCCACTCTGATGAGAGCATCTCCCGGGGGCGAGTTCATTCCGCGCAGCCAGTCCTGCGCCAGGCTGCACATGCTCGGCTCATCTCCCGCTTCCAGGAGTCGATCCACGAGATGGTCCGAGTCGATGCTCAGATCCTGAAGGTCGGCGTGTTCATTGCGCAGTTCCTTCATGGGCAGCGGCAAGAGATCGCGGAGGCCACCTGGTCGAAAACGAATGCCGAACAGGCGTTGGCCCGCTCTGCTCGCCGCAGCCAGCGGTCGGGTCATGGCTCCTATGCAGCGACTGCCGGCCGCCTTCGCAGCGAGGGCTTGCAGGTCGAAGAGAAAGTCGGCGCAGCCATCGGGCAGGACGCACTTGGTGTCGCCGGGCGGGCTCTCTCTCGGTGCATTCGCCACCCAGAAACAGTCCACCCGTTGGCGCAAGTCCGCAGCGGGGAGGTATTCGCGATAGCCGTGGGTCCAGCTCACCGGATCATCCTAGGCAATAGTCGCTAGGCGTCCCGCTTCACACCGACCCAGCAGCCGTCTCCGATGGGAAGAATGAGCGACTGGAGCTCGTCACAGGCTGCCATGGTCTCGTTGAAGTCCTGGATCGCTCGCACCGAAGCATCCTCGGGATCCTTCTCCAGGACACTGCCGAAGGCGAAGGCGTTATCGACCATCATCAGGCCTCCCGGGCGCAGGATGCGCAGGCAGTGCTGTAGATAGGTGGCGTAGCCAGACTTATCCGCGTCCACGAAGGCGGCATCGGCGGATTCGTCGGCGATCTCTGGCAAGACCTTGCGCCCATCGCCACGCAGCACCTGGATACGTCCGGCAACATCCGAGTCGGCGATCCACTTCTCCGCAAAGTCCGCGTGACGATCCTCAAACTCGATCGTGCGCACTCGCCCTGCCGGACCGAGGGCCCTGGCCATGGTGATGGCCGAGTAGCCGGCCAGGGTGCCGACTTCGATGACATCCCTGGCGCCTTTGAGTTTTAGAAGGATCTGCATCATGGCGGCCTGTTCTGGGGAGATCCAAATGCTGGGGATCTCCGCCGCGCGCGCCGCCAGCTTCAGCTTGGCGAGAAAGCTATCTTCTTGGCTCGTGCGCGCGGCCAGGTAGGCATAGAGCTCGGCACTCACAGGCTCGGACTTCTCGGACATCGAGGCGAGAATAGGCGGAGGGAGGGAGAGGGGCTCGCGCTTTCCTGATACAAAACCAAGCCCGTGAACGACAGCTTCAATCCACAAGCAGGCAAGCAACGGCTCCTCGAACTCGTTCGGGAGCGAGCCTACCGTGACGGCCTCGATATCGTCCTCGCTTCCGGCAAGCGTTCGACCTTCTATATCAATGGCAAGAAGGTCTCGCTGCATCCGGAGGGTCTCTATCTCATCGCCCGACTCATCTTGCATGAGCTCGAGTCCCATCCCGAAATCACCGCGGTGGGCGGCCTCACCCTCGGTGCAGATCCCATCGCCTCCGCAGTCGCCGCGCTGTCCCACTTGACCGGGCAGAACCTGCATGCCTTTCTTGTGCGCAAGGAGGCCAAGGGTCATGGCACTGGCAGCCGCATCGAGGGGGATCTCGAAGCGGGCCAGAAGGTCGCGATCATCGAGGATACGATCACCACAGGTGCATCTGCGCGTAAGGCCATCGATGCGGTGCGCGAAGTCGATGCCCTGCCAGCGATGATCTTTGCCCTCGCTGATCGCGAAGATCCGGAGGCCGCGGGCTTCCGCGAGGAATTCGATGTGCGTCCCCTGCTGAGTCTTCAGGAGATCCGTGACCATGGCTGAACTGAGCCAACTCGCCAAAGCTCTCGGCCGCATTCCCAGCGGCCTCTTCATCGTCAGTGCCGGTAGCGGCGATCAAGCCACTGGCTTTCTGGCGTCCTTCGTGCAGCAGGTCGGTTTGCTGCCGCCGGTCCTATGTGTCGCCGTCAAGGCCGAGCGTCCAGCTGCGCAGCTCATTCGTGATCATGCTGCGTTCTGCGTCGCGGTCGTGGACGAGGCGAGCAAGCAGCTCATGGGCCACTATGCTCGGGGTTTCGAACCGGGTCAGCCGGCCTTCGAAGGCATCAACTCTGCAGTGAGCAGTCTGGGCGTTCCTTACCCCAGCGACGCCCTTGCCGTGCTCAGCTGCAAGTTCATTGGTGAGGTTGCCTGGGGGGATCACATCCTCTTTGCCGGCGAAGCCATCGATGGCCTTGCCCGCGACGAGTCTGATCCGATGATTCATCTGCGCAAGAACGGGCTCAGCTATTGAGGAGCGAGATGCGCGCGGTAATCCCAGCTGCGGGCCGAGGCGAGCGATTGGGTCAGGACAAGGCTCTGGTCGATCTCGCCGGCCAGCCAGCGATTGCGCGCATCGTGACAGCGCTGACAGAAGTCGGCATCAGCAAGATCACTGTCGTGCGCTTCGAGGGCGCGGCAAGCCTGCCCCCGGAGCTGCCCATCGAAGTGGTGGCAGCTGGGCCCGGGGAGATGATCGACAGTCTGCGCCGTGGGATCAGCGCCGCCTCCGAAGCGCAGGCGGACATCCTCTTCTGGCCTGTGGACTATCCCCTGGTCAGCTCGGCGACTTTGGCCAGCATGCTCAGGGAGCATGAGCAAAGTCATCCGGATCTGCTGTTGCCGATCTGCCTGGATCGCCCTGGGCATCCGATTCTCATTGCAGAAGGCCTGCTGCCGGAAATCCTCCATCCGGATCTGGAGAGCCTGAGGCATGTGATCCGTCGTGATCCAGAACGGGTCACCGCAGTGCAGGTGGAGGATCCTTGGATCCACCGCGATATCGATCATCCTGCCGATCTCGAATCCGCCCGCGCCTATCTGGCGGGTCTCGGCAAGTCGGTGACTGCCCACATGCGCGCCCATCGGACTTGTCGTTCCTACCGCTCCGACCCGGTCGACCCTATCCAGTTGGATTGGATCATCGACTCGGCGCGGCACTGCTCCACCTCTTCGTTCCTGCAGGCCTATTCGGTCTTGGTGGTCCGCGATCAGAACACCAAGGCGAAGGCGGCCGCGCTCTGTGCCGATCAGAAGCACATCCACGCTGCGCCACTCTTCCTCGCTATCTGCGCCGATCTCCACAAGATCGATCTCAGTTGCCGGCGCCAGGGGGTGGAGCTTGCGGATGACGGCCTGGAGATCTTCCTCGAAGCCAGCATCGACGCTGCTCTCGTGGGGCAGAGCATCCAGCTTGCCGCCGAGTCGCAGGGACTGGGGGCATGCATGATCGGCGCCGCCCGCCGCCACCCGGTAGCTCTGGCGGAGCTGCTTGGGCTCCCATCCCACGTCTACGTTGTCTTTGGCATGAGTCTGGGCTGGCCAGCGGAAGAGCCCCTGCCACGCGGGCGAATGCCTCTCGATGCCATGCGCTTTGCTGAGACCTATGGGGAGGATGAGGCCATCGAGATGCATTTGGATCGGGCTGATGAGCAGATGCGCGCCTGGGCCCGCCGCATCAACGCGGAGCGCGGTGGCTATGGCGGCAAGCCAGTGAATGAAGACCGCGGTTGGACCGAGCGCGTGGCCCGAATCTGGGGTGGGGAGGACGCGGGCAAGGCCCGGGCAGGCCTGCAGGGAGAGCTTCGCCAGTTGGGATTTGGCCTGGAATCCAGGGGCTAGGCGGGAGCTGGCAGATTTCCCTGCAGATCTGCCCCGGACCTGGCTCGATTCGCAACAGATCTCCGCGTGGGCAGCCGATAGACGCAACAGCCCTGACAAGGGAGTTGCAAATGATTGCGAAGTCCGTGAGTGCGAGCCTTTTGGTTCTGGTCGGCTGTCTTCCCCTGGGAGCCTGCAGCGGATTCGGTGCAAAGGCATACGCCGGTTACAGCAGTGGTACTCTCGACGGCAAGATGGGTCTCGCGCCTACCGGCGGTGGCCTCAGCTTCGATGCGGACGTGGATGACGATCTTGGGATCAAGGACTCCTCGGATTCGCTCTATCTGCGCGGTGAGGCCAATGCCGCCTTTCTGCGGCTGACAGTCTCGGCCTTCCGCTACGACTCCAGGGGTGACGGCACTCTGACCGTCAACTATGGCGACATCTCTGCGGGATCCCAGGTGAGCAGCGACATCGAGTTCACCAACCTCAAGACGGCGATCACCTTCGATCTGATCAACTTCGGCCCAGTACGCATCTCCCCCGGTATCTCGGTGGACATCTTTGACATCGACTCGGAAGTGCGATCGGTAACCCCGGTCGTCGCCTCCGAGTCCTTGGACTACACGGCCCCGGTGCCCATGGTGCATCTGCAGGGAGAATTGGATCTCGGCTACCTGGCCGCGAACATCGATGCAGGAGTCATGGACATTCACCTCAACGATATCGATGGGACCTTCTGGGACCTGGAGGGCATGTTGCGGGTGAAGCCCTGGGACCACGTGGAGATCTTCGGCGGCTACCGCTACATCTCCATCGATGGTCGCGGTCGAGTCTCAGGCCAAGACTTTGACTCGAATCTGGTCTTCACCGGCTGGTTCGTCGGCGGCGGCTTCACCTTCTAGAGGCAGAATCTGCCCGATAGTCAATTTGTCCTGATTGACTAATCCAATCTGTAGCCTAAAAGATCGGAATGGCCACAGCCCTTCCGGACCTGGATCGGGACGCGAATAGCACCCTCGCGGAGCAAATCGCTGGCTTCTATGGCTGTGCCATCGAGGAGGGCCGTCTGCGTCCTGGGGACCGCCTGCCGACGATTCGGATGGTGGCGGAACATGCGGAGGTCACCCGGGCCACGGTCCAGCAAGGCTACCGACTGCTTGCTGAACGGGGTCTGGTCTCGGCGACGGTGGGTAGGGGCACTCAGGTCATGGCCGGCGGTAATGGCCAGCGCACTGCCGCGAGCCCGCAGGCGGCTGCCGCCTGGCATCAACTTCAGACCCTCCATCAGATCCCTCGCCTGGCGGAGGGAATTGCGACTCTGGCGGACTTCTCCGCCATCGTCCCGGACTCGAGCCTCTTTCCCGTGGAAGAGTTTCAGCGCTCCATGAGCCGCGTGCTGAGCGAGCGCGGGCGGGAACTCTTGGTCTATGGTGATCCCGCGGGTAGCGCCGCTCTGCGCGCCTTCATCGCCGAACGCGATGAGCCGGTGGGCAAGCAGGGGCAGGCCGACCAGGTGCTCATTACCAGCGGAGCACAGCAAGGGATCGACTTGGTGCTGCGAGTCTTCACAGCCCCGGGCGATGCGGTGGCGGTACCAATCCCCACCTACCAGCACTTCTTTGGCAGCCTGAAGAGCCAGGGCCTGGACTTGATCCCAGTCGCCTCCGGTCCGGAGGGTATCGACCTGGATGATCTCCGGCGGGTCCTGAGCAAGTCGACAGTGAAGCTCTTTTATGCCATGCCTACCTTTCACAATCCGACTGGCCGCAGCCTCGATCGTGCACAGCGGCGCGAACTCATGGATGTGGTCTGCCAGACCAATGTGCCCGTGCTCGAGGACGAGTTCGAACGCGACCTGCGCTTCAAGGGTGAGCCCATGCCTTTCTTGCGCGGGATGGATCCTCGCGGCTTGACCGCCACGGTTCGCTCCTTCAGCAAGGGACTGTTCCCGGGAGTGCGCATCGGTTGGGTGCACGCGAGCCCGGAGGTCATCGGACCGATGGCAGCCCTGAAGCGCTTCGCGGACCTGGAGACGAGTCCTCTTCTGCAGGCCGGACTGCTCGACTTTATCGAGAGCGGTGCCATGGCCAATTACCTGGAGAAGCTGCGCAAGACTCTGCGCAGTCGCCATGCATTGGCGCAGGACTGCCTGCGCCGGCATGTGCCCGCGGCGAAGGCGACGATTCCGGAGGGAGGCTTCTCCTTTTGGCTCGAGCTCCCGGAGGGTGTCGATGGCGATCGTTGCGCCGAGCTTCTCTCCCGGCGTGGGGTGCTCGTCACCCCAGGCAGACTCTTCGATCCACAGGACCGCCCCTGCGCGGCTCTGCGGATATCCGTTTCCCGTGCCAGTGTGGAACAGATCCGCGCCGGCATCGAAGTTCTAGGCCGCTGCGTCAAGGAAGTCCAAGAGCGCGGCCGTACCTCCCAGCCCCCCCTCTTTCTCTGAGTGAGCAGGAGCAGATTGATGACCACACATAGCCCCGAGATCCCCGGATTCACCGCCGAAGAAGTGCG
Organism: Planctomycetota bacterium; assembly: GCA_021776805.1. GTDB lineage: Bacteria > Planctomycetota > UBA1135 > UBA1135 > UBA2386 > JAJFFD01. Next base: position 17,074 of record JAJFFD010000155.1, on the reverse strand, counting down.
CAGCAAGATTGGCTTCTGCGAGCAGCTCAAAGGCGGCGTGATCATGGATGTTACCGACGCCGAGCAGGCTGCCATCGCTCAGGAAGCCGGTGCCGCTGCAGTCATGGCATTGGAACGAGTGCCTTCCGACATACGCAAGGATGGCGGCGTGGCCCGCGCCTCGGATCCGGAGATGATCCAAGCCATTCAAGAGCAGGTATCGATTCCGGTGATGGCCAAAGTCCGAATCGGTCACTTCGTCGAAGCCCAGCTCCTCGAAGCTCTCGAGGTGGACTGCATTGACGAGAGCGAAGTGCTCACTCCTGCTGATGAGCAGTTTCACGTCGCCAAGCGCGGCTTCAAGACCCCCTTCGTCTGCGGCTGTCGTGACCTGGGCGAGGCCCTGCGACGCATCCATGAGGGCGCTGCCATGATTCGCACCAAGGGCGAAGCGGGCACCGGCAACGTGGTCGAGGCAGTGCGTCACATGCGCGCGGTCAGCAGCGGCATTGCCGCTCTTCGCGGCATGGATGAACGCTCCCGGGAGAAGCAGGCAACCGAATACCGGGTGCCCGTTGAGCTCCTGACCTGGGTTGCGGAGAGTCAGCGACTGCCGGTGCCGAACTTCTCTGCCGGTGGCGTCGCCACTCCCGCGGATGCCGCGTTGATGATGCAGCTCGGCGCCGAGTCGGTCTTCGTCGGCAGTGGCATCTTCAAGTCCAGCGACCCGGCACGGATGGCGCGCGCGATCGTCCGCGCCGTTACCAACTTCCAAGACCCCAAGGAGCTCGCCGAGATCTCCAAGGGCCTGGGCAAGGCGATGCCTGGTTTGGACGTCGGCAGTCTGCCTGAGGACCAGCTCCTCGCCAGGCGAGGTATCTGAGGCTGCGATGAAGCCGGTTGGGATCCTCGCTCTGCAGGGTGACTTTGCCGAGCACGGGGCGGCCATGCGCGCGCATGGCATCCCGGTGCGTGAGCTGCGCGTGCCCGCGGACCTGGAGGGGCTATCCGGCCTCATTCTGCCGGGGGGTGAGAGCAGCACCATGCTCAAGCTGCTGCGCATTCAGGGGCTGCAGGTCCCGATGCAGGCGCTGCTCGAGTCGGGTCTGCCAGTGCTGGCCACCTGCGCCGGTCTCATTCTCCTTGCCCGCGAGGTGATCGAACCCTCGCAGGAGAGTTTCGGCCTGCTCGACATCAAGGTCTGCCGCAATGGTTATGGGCGACAGATCTGTTCCGGGACCTTCGAGCTGAGCGGTGAGCTGCCGGCGGGAACTCGCGCCGTCTTCATCCGCGCCCCGCGCGTTCTCGAGCATGGTCCGGAGGTCGAGATCCTTGCGCGGCGTGACGGCGATCCGGTGCTTCTGCGCCGGGGGCCGATCTTGGCGGCCTGCTTCCACCCGGAGCTGGAAGAGAATCACCCGGTCACGGCGATGTTCGTCGCGATGCTCCGCGCGCGAGCTGAGTCAGAATCGCCGCAAGAGCCAGGCGCCCATCAGGCCGAGATGGCCTAGGCCGACCCCGAAGACGCGCATCTTGCTTTGCCCCTGCCGGCGCCGCCGCAGCAGGGCGGGGATTTCGGCGCAGCGCTGCTCGCGACGGAGTGCACGCAGGAGAACCTCGGTCACCCCGATGAAGCCGCCGCGCTCCGGCCGGCAGGCGAGGAGCTGTTCCCGTCGGTAGGCCCGCAGCATGCAGGTGTAGGTGTGTAGCTCTGCCCCCGTGAGAAGGCGATAGAGCCGCGAGGCAATGGCGGAGAGTCCCAGACGAAAGCGTGAGACCCCTTCGACCTCGCCCTCGGGGTGATAGCAGGAGGCGAGGGCGAGTTCTGCCCCTGCATCGAGTTGCTCTGCCAGCTGCAGGCAGAGCTCCGGGTCGTAGCTGAGGTCACTGTCCAGCCAGGCGACGTAGGGGGTGTTGGCAGCATCGCTACCTGTGAAGAGGGCTTCGCAGAGTCCGCGGTTTTGTGCGTGGCTGAGGATTCGAGTGTCGGGAATCTCGGCGCAGTGATCTTTCAACAACGAGCCCGTGCCGTCGGTGGAGCCGTCGTCCACGAGGAGGAGGTGCAAATCGCGCTGGCCCAGCGCATTTTTTTTAAGCGCGACCAGCGCCTCTGCCAAAGCCGGAACGCCCGATGCTTCCTGGAAGAGTGGGATGACGATGCTCAGTGCAGGTCTCGGGTTTGCTTCCAAGCTCGTGATTGGGCAAGCTCTGTCCTCAAGGGCAGGCGTAGGGATGCGCGGTGGGATCTTGATCGGGCGCGCGGAGCGTCCAGGATCCCGACAATAGCCGCACCTCTGTTACCCTCAGCTGATCGATGAGTCGACCTTCCCATCTTCTTCTCCTCTGGTTCCTGGTTCTCGGACTCGGAATGTGGGCGACTGGGGCCATGGAGGCCCTTCTCCAAGGGCCGAAGTCTGCCGCTGCGGTGGATGAGAATGCCGGCCTTCTCCTCAAGCACTCGACCCGCCAAGCGCCTGAGCTCCTGCTGGTCGAAGTGGATGGCCGGGTGATCGACAGTCTGGGTTGGCCCGTAGCGGGTGCTCGCATTGCGAGTGCGTCGGAAGGCGGTGAAGCAGTATCCAGCGACTCGGAGGGCAACTTCATACTGCAGGTCCTCGCTGGTCGGCAGCACTTGCTGACCGCGACTGCGGAGGGAATGGGGCGCTCTAGTGCCCTGGCTATTCCCGGTGAGCCTGCCCTGCTGATCCTGACGACAGAATTCCCCTGGTCTACCGGGGAGGCTCAGATCGAAGCGGCTCCGGCCGAAGAGGCCGAGCCCGCTGATGAAGGCACCCTACTCGCTGGCGAAGGATTCCTCGTCGACCAGGCTGGGCGGGAGCTGGCCAAGGCGATCGTGCTGGTGGAAGAGACCGGTGAGCGGGTCCGTGCCGACGAGTACGGGCGTTTTCGAGTGCCGTTGCCGGCAGAGAGCTGCAGCATCCTTGCTTACGATGCTGAGGGTCGAGTCGGACACATGGCCTTCAAGCCGAGTCGAAGCCAAGGCGTCATGCCCCTGGGCGAGATCCACTTGAACTACGGCCTCGAGCTTGCGGGCATCCTCCATGACAAGGACCGCGCTCCGGCGCAAATCGCAGCTCTGGAGCTCAGGCGTAATGGCATGCATCGCCGCCAGTTCACCGACGCGTCAGGCCGCTTCGCCTTCCGAGGCCTCCTGCCCGGGGAATATGAGCTGATCGCCTATCCTCATCGTGGTGACCTCGGTTTCCGCCAGCCCATCACCTTGAAGGGGAGCATGGATGCAGACTGGCAACTGGAAGCCAGTCGCTCCCTGCGCATTCAGGTCCTCGAGCAGACCGCTGGCCCGCAGGCTCTGGCACATGTCCGCCTCGACGCGGAGGGCATTGGCAGCCTCTACGCACAGGCCGACAGTGAGGGCTATGTCCTCTTCGAGGGTCTGGGCACAGGGCCCTTCGCCTTCGAAGTGCGCGATCCGGATTTTGGCGCCATGCAAGTCCTGAGTTATCAGGCCGAAGTGGCCAAGTTGATGGTCGCTAGCAGCGCCAGTCCAAAGGAGCGCTGAGGCGCCCTAGGGGATAAAATGGGCCCATGCGAGCCTGGGTCCTGGAACAAGCTGCGCCTGTCGAGCGCCAGCCCCTGTCCCTGAAACACCGGCCGGTACCCGAACCGGGGCCGGGCGAGGTTCAGATTCGTGTCCTCGTCTGCGGCATCTGTAGGACGGATCTCCACGTCGTTGAGGGGGATCTCGAAGCGCGACGCCCTTCGATTGTGCCTGGGCACCAGATCATCGGTCGAGTGACTCGACTAGGCGCCGGTGTGCGCGAGGTGCAGCTGGGCCAGCGCGTTGGCGTCGCCTGGTTGCAGCGCAGCTGTGGGGACTGTCGGTACTGCCTCGACGGACAGGAGAATCTCTGCCAGGCGGCCGAATACACCGGCTGGACTGCGGACGGCGGCTTTGCGGATTATTGCATCGCGCCGGCCAGCTTTACCTATGTCCTGCCGCAGAGCTTTGCAGATCTACAGGCGGCACCTCTGCTTTGTGCCGGCATCATCGGCTACCGCAGTCTCTGCAAGACCGGCATCTACGCAGCAGGACAGGCGGGCGGAGCTGCCCGGCTCGGTATCTACGGCTTTGGGGCAGCGGGCCATGTCGTGATCCAATTGGCCAAGGCCCGTGGCCTGGAAGTGCAGGTCTTCACTCGTGACAAGACCAAGCATCAGGTCCTGGCCAGAGAGTTGGGCGCGAACTGGGTTGGGGGCAGCTTCGATCAGTCAGGAGACGAACTCGACGCGGCAATTATCTTCGCGCCGGCTGGCGAACTGGTACCTCAGGCCCTGCAGCAACTCCGACCAGGCGGACGCCTGGTGCTGGCGGGCATTCACATGTCGCAGATCCCGGCCATGGACTACGCGGATCTGTACGGGGAGCGCAGCATCTGCACTGTGGCGAACAACACGCGACAGGATGGCATCGAGTTTCTGCGGGAGGCTGCAGCGATCAACCTGCGAACCAGAGTGCAGGAGTTTGCCATGCAGGACGCGAACCGAGCCTTACAGGCGCTCAAGCACGATGCGATCAAGGGCGCCGCTGTCCTTCGAGTTGCCGAAGTGATCGCGGCGCCTGATCCGAGTCGTGCTGAGACTCTCGAAGCAGAAGCACAGTGACGCCTACTGGTGCTTGAACTCGGCCTTGCTGCGTGGACCGTTCTGAAGGAAGTTTTGCACGCCGATGCGCATGTCCTCGGTGGCGCAGACTTCGCCGAAACACTTGGCCTCGTGGACGATGCCCGAGCGCAGGTCCATGGCAGCGCCAGCGAGGATCGCCTTGCACATGATCTCGTCCACTTTGCGACTGAGATGGCCAATGTCCGTATGGGGAAGGCTCTCAGGCAGACCAGTCATGGGTTCGCGCAGGATGCTTGGGCGTTCGACCACACCCCCGGCGATATTGCGGGCGATCTCGATGGCACGATCAACCACGTCCCCTTCAACCTCCTCACTGATCAGGCCGAGCTCGAGGGCGCGAGCCGAGGAGATGGGTTTGCCTGTGCGCAGGAGTTCAGCAGCGGCTTCGAGGCCGATGATTCTCGGCAGGCGCTGGCTGCCGCCGGCGCCGGGGATGATGCCGAGGTTCGGTTCAGGCTGAGCAGCGAGGACCCGCAGACCCTTCTTGGCGATGCGTTGTGTGCAGGCCATGGCGAGTTCATTGCCGCCGCCGAAGGCCAGGCCGTTCATCGCGCAAATCACCGGCTTGCTCATGTCCTCGATGATGTTGAGAACGCGCTGGGAGCCAGCCGCGGTCGCCTCACCTTGCTCTTGGTTCTCGATCTTGGCGAGGAAACCTACGTCGGCGCCGGAGACAAAGGCCTTCTTGCCGAAGCCAGTGAGCACGGCCGCCTGAATCTTCGGGTCTGCCTCGACAGCTGCGAAGAGATCTTCGAGCTCATCGAAGACTGATTGGTCCAGAGCGTTGAGAACTCTCGGTCGCCGGATGGTGAGGACCGCGACGTCGCCCTGGTCCCTGCGCAGGATGTTGGGAATGACGAAGTCTTGGCCGCTGGCTGCCTGATCCTTGATGCACTTTGGCAGCGGGAAGTGAGATTGGCTGGCGGCGTATTCCTCCACCAGCGCCAGAGACTCCTTCACGCCGAGCTCGTTCATGAAGCTGAAGGCTGGCTTCATATCGAGAGCCATCTGCAGGCCAAGATTGAAGTCTCCCACCGAGATGAGGCCTGCATCAATGATTTCGCCGCAGAGTCCGAAGTAGGCCCCGCGCAGCATGCGAGTCAGTTTTTCGCGGAGCTCGGGAGCGACTTCGACTTTCTCGCCACGTGCGGGGACTTCCCAGGCTTCTCCGCTCGCGACCCGATCCTTGAGGCTTTGCGGAGTGGCGAACCACTTGTTGATCTTGCTGGTGTAGTTGTCGAGTCCGACGCAGGTGATCGGGTTGCCACCCGTCAGATTCATGGCGGTGAAGGAGCCGACTGTCATGCCGAGTGCGCTCTGTGCCACGGCGTCGATCTGCTTGCTTGTCGCCAGCCCCGATTCCGCGATCAAGGCACAGGCCTGAAACAGACCCTCGAAAATGGGATCGAGGGCGTAGCCATAGCGTGAGTTCACCGCCAAGGGCACCTTGCCGATCTGTTCATAGAAGGACATGAGCCAGTCGGCTACCTGCGGACTCGTAGCCATGCCGGGCACGACCTCGACGATGAGGTTTCGCTCCGCAGGGAAGAAGTAGTGGATCACTGCAGCGCGCTCAGGATGCTTCGCTTCCTCGAAGATGGCCTCTGGCTCCAGATGGGATGAGTTGCTGGCGAGGATGGCATCGCTGCTGACCAAGTCTTCGATCTGGGCGAAGATTCGGCGCTTGAGATCACGGTCTTCGGTGGCTGCTTCCAAGACGAAGTCTGCGCCGCGGACCTGCTCGTAGTCAGAAGTGAAGTCAACCGCGGCAAGCATCTGCGTCTGCTGAGCTTCCTTGAAGGCTCCCGTCTCCACGCCCTTGGCGATTTTCTTCTCCAGCTTGGCCCGGCCCTTGGTCAGAGCCTCTTCGGATACGTCGACGACGACGGTTTGCACGCCGAAGGGGGCGAGGACCTTGGTGAAGTAGAGAGCGATGTCCGGGCCGATCTGTCCGGAGCCGATGACGGCGACCTTGTTCAGGCTGCGGCCTTTGTGTTCGAAGCTCATTGCTGATCTCTATGCGGGGTGGGGAGGAGCGCTCTGAATGCGGCGCCAGGAGGGTTCTTTCCCAGCGTCGTTGAGCTGCTACCTTGTTGCCAGCTATGGACAGTGCCCAAATTGAAGTGCTCTTCAACCCTAAGTGCTCGAAATGCCGCCAGGCCAAGGCCCTGCTCGACGAGCGCAATCTCGAGTACCGCCTGATCCCCTATCTGGAAGAGCCCCCCAGTCCAGAGGACCTGCTCTCCTGGTGCCAGGATCTCGGCCTGGACCACCCGCGAGGGATGATGCGGCAGAAGGACGCCTTGTTTACCGAGCTAGGTATGGCAGAAGCCGATGCGAACACGGCCATCGAAGCCATGGCAGCACAGCCGCAACTCATCGAGAGGCCGATCGTTCGCCGTGGGGGGCGGGCGGTGATTGCCCGTCCACCGGAATTGCTCCTCGATATTCTTGCCTGAGGAAGATCTCAGCGGGGGAGCTTACGGCGGTAATTGATCCGCGCGCTCATGCGATCCGAGACCGGCGCATCCCGCCAGAACGCAGAGTCCCATTTCTCGTCCATGTCCTGGCCCGTGACGCGGGCGAGGGTCGCTGCTGCACGGGCACGCTCCTCACCATCTTGACTGAGCAGGAGATCGAGCAGGCGATCCTGGGACTCCAAGTCTGCGACGTCGCAGAACAAAAACACCACGCGACGTCGAGTGTCGCCTGGGTCGACCATGCCTTCGAGGGCCAGGGACAGGGCGCGGGCGCTCAATCCACCGAGGCGGCGGAATTCTTCGCTGGCCAGCTCCTGCTTTTCCGGGTCCGGATCATCCAAGTCCATGGCCAGGGCGCTGAGCATCCCGACCACTTCTTCTTGGCGGTCGCTGCGCGACAGCAGTGGTAGCTGCCAGCGGTAGTAGTACCAGAATTGCCCGGCATCTCGGGGATCATCCACGAGGCCGCCGGTGGATTCGCAGAACTGGGCTTCGCTCAGGCGCAGCTTGTCGCCGGCGAGAGTGTCAAAGCTGGCGTTGCCGATGAAGGTCGCCAATTGCAGGCGCTCTTCGTTCGCGGCCAGGGAGACCACCGAGCCAGCTTCGGCGCCGATGTCACCTTCGTTGGTGAAGACATACACCGGGCTGTTGTCCGGCTGGTTTTGCACCCAAAGCATGCCCTCCAGAAGGTTGAGGCTGTTCTCGTCCATGAGGGCCAGGGTGGTTCCCGGGCCGATGCGCAGCTGCACCTTGTCATCCAGGGAGATAGCCGCGAAAGAATCCTCACTGGTCTTGTAGGTCTGCCCGTAGGCGAGGCGCGTGCCGGAGGACAGGCGGCGTGGTTCCGGGTCGTCTGCGGAAGCCAGCATCACATCGCCGACGCTGACGTCGAGATTGGCATTCTCGGTGGCCGCGAGGGAGACGCCGCTCGGGTCGAGCGCTTCGGGTGGCGGTAGAAGCTTCTCGATAGGCTTCTCTTCTGGCAGCTCGATGGCTTCTTCCTTTGGCGGAGATTGGTCAGCAGGGGCTTCGGCTGCTGGCAGCATCAGCCACATGAGCAAGCCGGTGATTGCAGCCCCGCCCATGGCGGCGCCGATGATCAGCGGCCAGACCGGCTGGCTCGGAGGTATGGGATCGGGGATCTCTGCGAGGATGCGGACAGCATCCGCCGAGGGATCGCCACCGAGACATTCGAAGGCCCGTTCCAGGTCCGCTTCTTTGAACTTCATCCACGCCTCCCGGGTTCGACCTGAAAGGCGCTGCGCAGCTGGCTGCGCGCACGGCTCAGCCTCTGATTGACCGCGGCCTCTGAGATTCTCAGAGTCGAAGCCATCTCTGCATAGCTGAGCTTGTGGAAGTAGAAGAGCAGGAGAATCTCACGCTGGCTCTCAGGCAGACGGCTGACTTCGCTGCGCAGGCGCTCGAGCATGATCTCCTTGTGGTCCTCACCCAGCGTTTCCTGGTCCGCGGGCTCCAGGTCCACCTCCTCCAGGGAGCTGATCTCTTGCTTGGATCCATTGCGAAGACGGTCGACACAGTAATTGCGGGCGATCTGGGCCAGGAAGGCGTGGAAACTCTTGGGATTACGTAGTCGAGGGAGCCCCTTGTAGGCGCGGAGGAAAATCTCCTGGACCGCGTCGTCCAATTCCCGATTGCCCAGTCTGGCCAGACAGATGGCTCGTACCAAGCGGGCATGGCGAACCACGAGGAGGCCGAAGGCCTCCTTGGCACCCTGCATGCTTTGCATCACCAGGTCTAAGTCTGTTCGGGATTGGGAGGAATGCACACTCTGGAGGACCGGTCGTCAGAGCCCCTTGGAGTACGACAAATCGCGGGGGAAATCTGGTATCAGAGGCGGCTCTTGCAGTCTATTGCGCTGTTGAAGCCGGCGCTCCGTAACGGAGTCCGGGTCGGTCGATCCAGATCCGATCGGCTGTCGTAACCCACCCGTCGGTGGGCGGCGCTACGGATCATGCGGCCCTGCTTGTTCTTTTCCACCAGGCGGTTCCGTTCCTTTCGAGTCCTTTGGACCCCTCTCCTAGGGCGAACCTCGTGATTCAAACCCGTAGACCCGGTGGATCGTCGCGGGTGCCGGCTTCTTTTTCCCGCGCTGGGGGCCTTCCGGGTTAGCTTGGTTCCCCTCTGTTACCCGGGGGGAACCTGGGGCTAACCCGAGGCAAAGCCCCCCTGAGCCCAAGGCCAGTCGATGGTATTTCGCGTCAGCCTACTCATGGCCCTCCTGGCGGGGCTATTCGCCGCCGATCTCTCTGCCCATGGCGGTATGTATCGAGGTCCAGGCAACGCGACCGGCGTTGGCGGCCCGAACACCGGTGGTGCCAGCGGGGTTTCGGGAGTGAAGGGCCCAACCACCGGCAGCCGCCCAATCGCCACGAGTGGTAGCACCGGTTGGCAGCTTTGGTGGGAGTACAACAAGGACCCCTACCTGCGGCTGAAGGAGGCGGTGCATAGCCCGGATGCGGTCACCGACGACGACCAGTTCTACCTCGGTGCCGGCAAGTCAGAGGACAACAGCCTGGCGCCTTCAGAAGAAGAGAAGCGGGATGTCATCTTGCCCGCCCTGAATCGACTGCTCGAGGGCTCGGACAACAAGGACATCAATACGGCCTGCCTGGTAGCCATGGCCAAGATCGGCAAGGACCACCCGGAGGTGGCCATTCTCGATGTCTTTAGAGAGCGGTTGCCCAGCGGCAATCAGGAGATCCGCGAGACTGCGGCCCTGAGCCTCGGCATCTCTCAGCGACGGGAGGCCCTGGCCGACCTCATTCATCTGGCGAGAGACAGTAGGCAGGGGCGTGCACTCATGCGTCGGGCCAAAGTGGATGATCGTTCGCGTGCCTTCGCAATCTACGGCCTTGGTCTCTTGGCCTGGAGTCTGCAGAGCAGCGAAGACAAGGAGCGAGTGCTCGCCTGCCTGAAAGAAGTGCTCGAGGAGAAGGGCCAGGATGATCGGGACATCCGCGTGGCGCTGGTTCATGCGTTGAGTTTGCTGAACTTCGACACCGGGGACTCGGCCCAAAAGCGATTGCAGTGGCAGACTCTCGACTTGCTCTGGGACTTCTACGAGAAGAGTCTGGGTAAGGGCGATCAACTGATCCAGTCGCATGTGCCGGGTGCCATCGCCCGCATGCTCGGTCGTGGCAGCTCAGCGATGCATGTCCGATTCAAGGCGGCACTCGCCCGCGAACTCGACCGCAAGCGCGGCCGGCAGAACAGCATCTATCAATCCGCAGCTCTTGCCCTGGGCAAGATGGCCTATCCGGCGGAGGTTCAACCCGATGACGCGCAATATTCCAAGGTCCTGCTCACCTACGCCAAGCGCGGGAAGGACGAGCAGGCACGAAACTTCTGCATGATCGCCATGGGTGAAATTGGTGGTGCCAGCAACCGCAGCGAACTTCTGCGCTTGCATGCCAAGGGCAAGAAGGCCACCGAGCGCCCCTGGGCAGCTCTGGGACTGGGCATCATGGCCTTTCGGTCCCGTGCAGGGGGCACGGTCGATACGGGTATCGGCGAAGCCCTGCTGCGTGGCTTGAATGACGTGAGTAACGTCAATACCAGGGCTGCCAACGCGGTGGCTCTCGGCCTCTGCGGCTACCACAAGGCAGCCAAGGACATGCGCCGTTATCTGGACAAGCACAGTCGAGAGGACATGGTCGCCGGCTATCTCTGCATCGGTCTGGCGCTGATGGATGAGAAGGAGGCGCTGGGTCAGATTCGCGAATTGGTCGAGAAGTCCGTGCGGCGTCCGTACCTGCTAACTCAGGCAGCCATCGCCATGGGCAAGCTCGGCGACAAGGAGGCCATGGGCCAGCTGAATCAGATCCTCTCCACCGGCGCGCAAAACGTGGCGAAGATGAGCGCCGTCGCCACCGCCTATCGCTTCATTGGTGATCGCCGCGCGGTGAAGCCTCTCATCGAGATGATGTTCGACGAGAGCAAGCTCACCAAGATCTCGCGGGCTTTCGTCGCGGCTGCCCTCGGCGGTATCGCCGACAAGGAGTTGTTTCCTTGGAATGCGAAGATCGCCATCGGCTGCAACTACCGGGCGGCCGTGTCTACCCTCACCAATGGGCAGACAGGCATCTTGGACATTCTCTAGCCAGGCGCCCCGGGCATCCTCACCCGGAGCATCTGGGTGAAGAGTGGCTACTTGCCGAGAAGCTCGTCGGCGATGCGCTGGGCGTCGTAGATCTTCGTCAGGGATTCCATGATCGAGTCCACGTGCACAGAAACGCTGCGCGGCAGAGTGCCCCGGTAGAGATAGCGATTGGGCAGCATCTCGATGTTGCCGTCGAAGACCAGGCCGACCACCTCTAGGTTCTTGTTGACCAGTGGGCTGCCTGAGTTGCCACCGATGATGTCATTGGTGCTCACCAGGTCGACCTTCTTGGTCATGTCGATCTTGTCCTTGCGATCCAGCCAGACCTGGGGCAGATCGAAGGGGTACTCGTTGTTGAACTCGGAGTTTCGAGCATAGAGCCCATAGAAGCTCGTGGCGAAGGGAGCGATGGTGCCATTCACCGGGTAGCCGCTTACCACACCATCGCTGAAGCGCAGGGTGAAGGTTGCGTCCGGGCTGACGCCATTGCCGTAGACCGCGTGCAGGGCCTGGCCGATCAGCGCCCCCTGGGCTTCTTCGATCTCGGTGATCTGCGCGCCGAGTTGCTGATTCTGGATCAGCATGGGTAGGAGTGCGTTGGCGGCGATCAGAGCTGGATCCTTGCTCTCCGCCACCGAACTCGGCGCGGCGGCGATGATCTCGTCGACGAACTGCTTGTCGGTCAGGCGGCTGTCGGCCAAGGCGGCCAGAGTTTCCTCAGGAGTTCTGCCGGCGAGCATGACTGCGAGGTAGGGGTCGCCTTCGGGCAGCCATTTTTGTGCACGCTCCAGATGATCGATGAAGCTGCGTTTTTCCAACTCACTCATCTCAGCGAGCTCGCTGTGCCCTTCGAGGAGGCTGTTCTTTATCTGCTCGACGAACTGCGGTGGGATGCCGGGCATGGCGAGCTGGGCCAGGCCGATGGCGTAGTCGATGAGCGGGTGTCCTCCGGGCTGGTAGAACTGCAGCCTGGCCAGGGACTCGTTTTGCAAGGCTGCGAGCTCCTCTAGCGCCAACCAGGCTCCTCCGAAGCGGGCATTCAGCTCTTCGTCAGTCTTCACCTTTTCACGGAATGCGTTCTCGGCAATCTCCTTTTGCTGCATGAGACTCTCGTCGAGAAGGCCCGCGTAGTAGCCGCGGTAGGCCTTTTGACTGTTCTCCCAGCCGAGGATGTCCGTGCGCATTTCCTTTTCGAGTTCGGGCTGCTCCTTCACCAACTGCTCACGGATCTCGAGGTTGCGATCGATCATCTCGTTGACGAGTGGGTGATAGGTATCACGCATGTACTCGAGCTGGGCCTGGGTGAGAAGTCGCTTGGTGGTTCCTGGATTGCCGGTGACGAAAACCAGATCCCCTTCCTTGATCTCACTCGTGTTCCACTTGAAGTAGTGCCCGGAGGTGTCCGCTGGTTTCCCATCCACGTAGGCGCGGCAGAAAGCGAAGTCGATTCCATATCGGGGATAGGTGAAGTTGTCCGGGTCGCCACCGAAGTGAGAGGTTTGTAGGTGTGGTGCGACCACGAGCCGGATGTCATCCCAGATACGGTAGGAGTAGAGCTGGTAGACGGCTCCCTGGAAGAGCTTGACTACTTCATGGTCCAGCTCCGGGTTGGCTTCCTCTGCCTCCATGAGGATTTTGGCTTCGTTCTGCTGCAAGGTGCCCGCGGTCATCTCCGCGGTGATATCGCGTATGCTCTCCAGTTGCTGCACCGTGAGCCCAGGCAGCTTCACCTCGTCATCGAGGCCGGTGGCGTAGAAGCCGTCTTTCACCCAATCGAATTCTCCCTGGCTCTCGGCGATCTTGTCCCGCACACAGTGGTGATTGGTCATGATCAGCCCCTGCGGCGAAACGAAGGAGGAGGAGCAGCCATCGCCGAAGCGGATGGATGCAAGTTGGAGAGTCTTCAGCCAGCCCTCGTCCGGAGTGAAGCCGTACTCTGCCTCCAGGTAGGCCAGTGGTGGATTCTCGAAGGTCCACATCTTGCCCAGCTCGAAGTTCTCTTGCGCGGCAACGAATGGGCTGAGGAGGAATGCGGATGCGAGAAGATGACGGGGAAGAAGCATGAAGAAGGCTCCTGTTGAGCTCGGGTGAAGGGGAATTCAGGCCGGGGCCGGGCGCGGAGGATATACGACCCTCAGTCGCAGCGCACGAGCTCGCTTCTTGCCAGCTCGTCCTTGCTGCTCATTCCCTTGTAGCCCTCCGCCAAGACCACATGCCCGACCGGCGCCCTGAGGCTGGTTCCAGGTCCGGCGCAGAGCAGGACTTCGGGATTGAATTCGCGCAGGGCCGTACGCACAGCCGCGCTGAAGTCGAATGTCTCGGTCACCTGGCGACCGGCGGTATAGGCATAGAGAAGCGCCGGATCTGCCGACCATGGGCTCTGTTGATTGCCGAAGCCATCGATGAGGTGCACTCCCGGTGCCCGGAAGTCCAGGGCCCGCAATTCTCGTATGGCCCGCGCCGAGACCTCTGCGCAGAGGGGAGTATGGAAGGGCCCGTGACCGGCGAGCTGAAAGGGAAACTTGCGTTTGCCCCGATCCACCTTTGGCAGGGTCTTCAGCAATTCCTTGATGCCCTTTTCACGACCGGCGATCACGCGATGCCCGCCCAGCCTGATGGACAGGGCGACAAAGTACTCGTCCCCTTTGCTCAGGCAGTTCGCCATGGCTGAGCCTGTGTCCTCGAGCAGTTGCTTATCTTCCCGCCAATCCTCCCCGAGGATGGTCGTCAACAACTGACCGCCCGCGGCCAGTTCCTGCATCCGCGCCATAGTGGAGACCAGCTGCCAGCCATCGAGGACGGACAGACTGCCCGCCGCCGCCAGGGCCGTGTACCAACCAAGGCTGTTGCCAGCGATGGCGATGATCTCGTATTTCTCCCGCAGTCTTTGCGCATGGGCCAGAGTCGAGAAGAAGAGCAGGTCGGAGGCATTGCGCCCTTCCAGATGTTGGCTTGGCCGAAAGCTTTTCGCTCCATCCAGTTCGAGCAAGCTGGGTAGACCCGCCTGCTGCCGGCGCCCTTCGACTTCCGCCAAAGCCTCCTGAACTTCTCCCGCCTGCAACTGACTTGCAAGGAAGCCCAGCTCTCCCTTGCCGTAGCTGCCGCGTCCGGGACAGAACAAGACCGCGCTTGGCCTGCTCACGTTTCCCCCCGCTCACAGACTGCGAGGGCTGCGCGCAGAATGTCCTCCACCTGCACCAGCACGAGATTGGCAGCCGCTGCCAGCGGCACAAAGCTGTCCTTCCCTGCCAGGCGATCGAGATGCAGCCCCCGCAGCTCCGGATCACGGGCCAATTCCGCCAGGATCAGTGCAGAGGGTCCAGCGCCGGTCTCGCGACACTCGTCCACCACCAAGAGCCGGCCGCAGGCACGGGCGTTCTCTTTGATCGCCGCCATGGGCAGAGGTGCCAACCAACGCATATCCATCACTCGCGCCTTCACCCCGCGCTCAGCCAGTTGCTTCTGCGCCTGCAGACTCATGTGTAGCCCGTTGGCCCAGGAGACGATGCAAAGTTGATCCTCATCACTCTCGCCGTAGATCCGTGGTTCACCCAGGGGAACGCTCTCCCCTGGCGCCGGGTATCCAAACTGCCATAGACCATCACCCTGTTCGTGCAGGTCCTTGGTCATGTAGAGGGCAATTGGCTCCAAGAAGATGCAGACACGCCCGTATTGTTGCGCAGCTGCTGCACAAGTACGCAGCATGCCCACCGCCTCATCCGCCCGCGAAGGCGATGCCACGATCAGGCCGGGGATCTCCAAGATCGCGCCGATGCTGTTGTCGTTGTGGAAATGCCCACCGAATCCCTTCTGGTAGGCGAAGCCGGCGATTCTCACCACCATCGGATTGGCAAACTGACCCTTGCTGAAGAAGCCAAGGGTCGAAGCTTCGCCACGTATTTGATCGATGGCGTTGTGCAGATAGGCCAGGTATTGGATCTCGGGAAAGGGCAGGCAGCCCAGCTGCGCCATGCCCTGAGCAAGACCCAGGATCGTCGTCTCGTCCAGGATCGTGTTGAACACTCGACCGGTGCCGTAGGTCTTGTGCAGCCCGTCAGTCACGTGATAGACGCCACCCTTGCGCGCCACATCCTCGCCAAAGACGAACATGTTCTCGTAGCTGGCCATCAGGTCCCGCAGGCCCTGTGAAATCCGATAGGCCATGTGCCGCGGCCGCTCGTCGTCCTCCGGCAACTTGCCAGCGAAGACCTCGCGTCGCCGCTCCGTATCAGCAAGCCGTACCCGGAGACTCTTTGCATCCGGCAACTGCAGAGGTGCCATGATCTGCTCGGCGTTCGTCAGCTTCGGACGCGTACGCGCTTCTTCGCCTGCCCGTGCAATCCGACCCTCCAGGTCCTTGTACATCCGCCAGGCTTCGTCCTTGCTCAGGGCACCTCGCCGCAGCAGCAATTCCGTGTAGGCCAGCAAGGGATCCTGCGCCTCCATCTTCTCCAGATCCGCCTCGGACATGTAGCTGATCTCCATGTCCGAACCCGCGTGACCCATCAGTCGGTTGCAGCGCAGGTGGAAGAAGACCGGATGGCGATACTTGCGGCAGGCCTCCACAGCCCGCTTCGCCTGGGTATAGGTCTCGTGCAGATCCCGGCCGTCAGCGGTGTAGTACTTCAGCCCGCCCCGTTCCCGAAAGGCAGCTTCGATGTAGTCATCGGGAGTGTGCACCGAGATTCCCAGGCCGTTGTCCTCGCAGACCAACAGCAATGGGCAGGGCTGTCGATGCAGATGCGCCGCCGAAGCCGCAGTAAAGCCAGCCTGCGCACTGGCGTGATTCACCGAAGCATCGCCAAAGGAGCAGTAGACCAGACTGTCCCGGGGCAACTCGCAGGGGATGCCCAGCCGCTGCATACGTGCAAGTGCGAAGGCCATGCCCACGGCCTTGGGCAGCTGACTCGCGATCGTACTCGTTTGCGGCGGGACCCAGAGACTCCGCGAACCGAAGACCTTGTGCCTGCCCCCGGAGATCGGATCCTCGGAAGACGCGGTGAAGGCGAGCATGCTGTCGAAGAGCATGGTCTCACCCTCGCCGTTCGCGGCCCGTGCGGCCATGAAGGCGCCTGATCGATAGTGGAGAAGGGCCGGGTCCGTACTGCGCAGGAGATCGCCGAAGACCGCGTTGGCCTCGTGACCGCTGCTGCCGATGGTGTAGTAGCTCTCGCCCTTATCCTTGAGTCGGCGGGACTCCAGGTCCTGAAGCCGTGACTGCAGGGCAGCTTCGTACAGTCGCACCGCGCGCCGACGGGAAAGTTGGGAGCCAGGGAGGATGGGCTCATCGAGGGGGCCGGATGCTGAGGGATCGGCACCCGGGTGCTTCTGGATGGCGTTCTCCAGCTGTTCGCGGATCTTCTGTTCGCGGCGCATGTTAGGGGTGGGGTTGCGCCTGCATTAGAGCAGTTGGGATGTGGGAGGCCAGGGGTTGGTTCTGTCCGCAATGAGTGGCCTTATCATCGGGGCTTCGCTCACTAGTCATTTAGCCAGGATCCATGCCATGGCCCGATCTGTCGTTGCTTCGCTTCTGCTCCTGCTCTCCTTGCTGTCCTGCCAGAGCACCGGGGATCTGGAGCTTGTCACCGAAGAGCTGCGCCGGGTGCTGGCCAGGATGGAGGCGGCGACCACGCGGGAGGATGCGGAGGCGGTGGCGGCCTTCTACACGGAGGACGCGGTGCGGCAGCATCTGGGTGGGGATGTGGTAGTGGGTCGGGAGAAGATTCGTGCCGAGCTGGCGGGGAGCTTCGAGCAGTTGGACTTCGAACAGCAGAGCTGGCTGGATGGGGTGGATCTGATTTCGGATGGGGAAGTGGCGATTGCTAGGGGG